>CADEER010000024.1:47059-47607 GCA_902826395.1 uncultured bacterium | reverse complement strand
GCAGGACGTTCGGCTGCCTGGGAGTCTCCGGATGGCAAAATGGATCGCAATGGTTCTCGGTGCGCTCCTCGTTGTTACCAACGGGTGGTGGCTCTACAGCGCCATCGATCAAGCCGTCACTCTCTCGTACCGAGACCAGCTGATGTACGAGTATGCCAACCGCATCGTGGCCCTATCGAAGCTTTCGTCCCATCTGCTGCGAGGGCGCTCAGAGACCGAAGTGCGGACGTTGTTGAGCGAAGTGTTGCCAGACGAGAAACCGTTCACCAAAGACGGGACGTTGAACATCACGTGGCTCTCTTTCACGCTCGATGATAAGAACGCCATCGTTGGAGTCGAGGATGATCAACTCGTTGCCGACTGGGCAAAGCCGGATGCGGCGCACTGATCGCAAGTGGTGAGCGGTGCCGAACAAAGGGCATGATGCCGACGCGCTGGAGAAACGCGCTCTCTCACGGCCGAGGAGATCACTGGAGTGGAGCGTGGTTGGCCTTGATTGCGGCGGACTGCCGAACACGCCGTTGCACCTGACGGCCGCAAGCGGCCGC
>CADEER010000024.1:45835-47049 GCA_902826395.1 uncultured bacterium | reverse complement strand
CTGACCGGCAGGACGTGTTCTCTACATTGAAAAGATGGAGTCTGGCGGCACACAGGTCGCGCTCCGATGACACGTCGGACAGGGTATTGACGCGTACGAATCTCACCGAGGCCACCTTTGCTCCCAAGCCGCATCTCTCCGTGCCTCTGGGGTGAACCACGCCAAAAGTTGCGGGGGGTTGGCGGAGCCTCAGAACGTCCCGATCTCGCCGCGGTCGACCTGCGCAACGATTGACTGGACGCGCTCGCGCACTTCGCGGATCTCCTCGCGGGTCAGGCCGAGTTGGAGAAGGCGGCCGTCTTTCCTGACGCCGCGATCGGGATCCAGTGGCGGGCCGGTCGGCTCGATGGGCCGATAGACGCCGTCGTCGCCGAGCAGCATCTGGGCGAGCACCAGCAGTTCGTCGTAGTCGAGCTCCGACACGGCGCGGAGCCGCTCGACCGTGGTCCTCGGAAGCGCGGGGACGATGATCTCGTTCCACCGCAGGGCGTTGAACTTCCAGAACCACGGATCGAACGACATCCCGTTGTCGATGCTGTAAATGCGCACCGGGGGCTCGCGGTTTGAGACCAGCACGTTGCTGCCGCGGCTGTCGCGATTGTCGATCAGGGTCGCCAGCACATTGAAATTGGCGAGATGGAAGGCGTATCCCGCATCGGTTTCGAAGCGGCGGGGCTGGTAGAGTGGCGTCGGGGAGCGGACGCGTCGAAGCCACAGCGCCAGCGTCACCAAGGTGCACCGGCTGCCAGCCATCGTCGCGGCCGGGATTGGCGGCGCGGTGATCTGCTCGGGCGATACGCAGCGAACGGCCGCGGTCGGCACGACGTACTCCTCCGGCGTCAGAAACCACTTCTGAATCTCGTAGGCCGCCAGCTCCTTGCGCGGGGAGTTGTTCCATCCGTCGAGCTCCGGCGGGAACGCCTTCCACTTGACGGCGAGATCCATACCGTCGGCGAAGCGCAACCGTGCTTTGCGTGCGGCGGACGTTCCGGCGCCGATCCGATCGAGACTGCGGACCTCGAATTCGCCGCTGCCGAGCCAATGCTCGATGTGACGGGGATGCGCCGCCCAATTGTAGAATGGGTTTGCGTCCGACACAGCGAGAGCTGTGTAGGCCGGGTGGAAACTGGACCGCTTGCCGCATGGCTCCGAGGGCGCACCAGAGCCTAGCAACCCGAGTGCGCAACAGACCTCAGCACCTAGCCCGCCGGTGA
>CADEER010000024.1:0-45825 GCA_902826395.1 uncultured bacterium | reverse complement strand
TCCGTTACCACCAGTACTCAGGTCTTGCAGAACCCGGCAAATGCGTGGGCGTTCGAGCCGTTTCTGAACGCCATGCCGAGAGGGAGACCTGTGCGATCGCTGGCGCTGTTACGCGGCGTCGAGGCTCGCACTTTGGTCGTGCGCGGACCCGGACGAGGAGCGAGCCCGGCTGCTCACTCCGGAGCTCAGGCCTGTGCGGTACGAGCAACCTTCGTGCTCTAAGTGCCGACGGCTGACGGGCGGTACTTGATCTTGCTCTTTTGCGTCGATCCGTCCGGCTCCCAGATCGGTTCGCCCTCGACGCGCACCAGGCGCTGGAAGTCGTCGCGCAGGCGGGCGGTGATCGGGCCGACCTTGCCGTTGCCGATGGCGCGCGCGTCGAAGCGGGCGATCGGCATCAACTCGGCCCCCGTGCCGGTGAGGAACGCCTCGTCGGCGGTGTGCAGGTCGTAGCGGGTGAGACGCGCCTCGCGCGCCGGGATCTTTGCGTCCGCGGCGAGCTGCAGGATGACGCCGCGGGTGATTCCCTCGAGTGCGCCGTCCTGTGGCGAGGGCGTCGAGATGACGCCGTTGCGGACGACGAACAGATTGTCGGCGGTGCACTCGGCGATGAAGCCCTCGTTGTTGAGCAGCACGGCCTCGTGGGCATTGGCGATGCGCGCGTCGATCTTGGCGAGGATGTTCTTCAGATAGTTGAGCGACTTGATGCGCGGATCGACCGCTTCGTGCGACACCTGGCGGGTGGGCGACGTGACGACGTTGACGCCGCCTTCGTAGAGCTCGCGCGGATACACGGCGACCTGATCGACGATGACGATGATCGAGGGGCGCGGACAGGAGCTCGGATCGATGCCGAGCGCGCCCTCGCCGCGCGTCACGACGAGGCGGATGTAACCGTCCTCGCAGCGGTTGCGCGCCACCGCGTCGGCGACGATCACCGCCATTTCCTGTTGTGAGATCGGCATCTCGAGAGCGATGGCGCGCGCCGAGCGGTAGAGCCGCTCGAGGTGCTCGCCGAGGCGGAAGATGCGGCGCGAGTACACCCGGATGCCCTCGAACACACCGTCGCCGTACAGCAAGCCGTGATCGAAGACCGAAACCTTGGCGTCCTTGCGGTCGAGCCACTGCCCGTCGATGTAGATCTGCATAGGCCGGCGAGTCTCAGGCTTCCGGGGTCCTGATGCAAGCTCGTTCCACGACCGTTCAGGAGCGCGCAGGCCCAGGAACTTAGCCCGCGGCGGCCAAAAGACTTTTAGCCACAGATGAACACAGATGAACGCAGATGGTGCGGATCGCGCTTGTGGCGGCTGGGATCGATTGCGATGACGCTGCCGCTCGCGATTTCCGGGTTGGTTTTTCCAAGGATCAGTGCCGGCGTCGCCCTGTGAACGTCACCGCTGGCTCGCCCGACTCGGTGTACTCGATGAAGGTCAAGATTGCGTTGCCCTGAGAGAGGTTGATGCTTCCCTGCAGATCTGGTGAGGATCGCGTTATCAGCCGCACGAACCGACTACTGTGAGTGACGCTCGCACGCGCGATCTCCGATGGACTTCTTCAGGGCAAGTATCCGACGCTGTTTCTTCAAGGCGGTATCCCATCCGTGTTTATCTGTGTTCATCTGTGGCTAACTCTTGATGCGCTCGAAGTTCGGGGGGCGCTTCTCCAAGAAGGCCTGCACTCCCTCGCGGAAGTCGGCGCGTTTGAAGCTCTCCAGCATCAGGCCGAACGCTTCCTTCTCCGCATCGCCGAGTGAGGCCATGAGGCTCTGGTAGACCTGGCGCTTGATGATGGCGATCGACGTCGGCGAGCAGTTGGCGGCGAGCTCGTCGACGTAGCGCCGCGTCTCCTGCAGGAGGTGATCGTGTTCGAAGACTCGGTTGACGAGGCCGATGCGCTCGGCCTCGGCGGCGTCGATCTTGCGGCCGGAGAAGAGAAGATCGAGCGCGTGCGCCGGGCCGACCAGACGCGGCAGCAGCCAGCCGCTGCCCCATTCGGCAATCAGGCCGCGCTGCGGGAAGGCGGTGAGGAAAGAGGCGCGGTCGGAGGCGAAGCGCAGGTCGCAACTGGCGACGATCGGCACCGCCATTCCGGCGACCGGTCCGTTGATCGCCGCGATCACCGGTTTGCGCACCGACATGAGGTACGTGTAGGTGCCGCGGAACGAGGGTCCCATCGATTCGTCGCCGGGTTCGGCGTCGAGGTCTGCCGGAACTGATGACGCCCCTTCGCCGCGCGACAGGCCCTGCAGGACCTTCATGTCGGCGCCGGCGCAGAAGCCGCGGCCGGCCCCCGTTATGATGATTGCGACGACCGATTCGTCGGACTCGGCCGCTGCGACGGCGTGGCGGATCTCGGCGGCCATCCGGTTGGTCCACGCGTTGAGCTGCTGCGGGCGATTGAGGGTGATGATCGCGGCCGGTTCGGCGACTTCGTAGATGATCTCTTCGTACATGCGGCGGAGTCTCAGACTTCGCGCCGCGACTTGCAAACGCCCGAGGAACCTCACGTGACTGCCGGGGGGCTGTACCATCGAAATCGAAATCCAAATCGAAATCGAAATCGCGGATCTGGTCGATTTGGATTTCGATTTCGATCTGGATTTCGAGACATCGTTGACTGAACGCCGCAGTTCCTGGCGGACGGTCCCGGGCTGACGGCTGAAAGCTGACAGCTCATCTGTGTAATTCCGTGTTCATCTGTGGCTAATTCCCGGACGTGCGGGTGCAGATTGCAGGGGTGTCGTCGCTCGATGAGGCGCTGGCCTGCGAGCGCTGTGGTGTGGACGCGCTCGGGTTCACGGTGCGCCTGCCGAGTGGAGTCCACGACGGTCTCACCGAGGACAAGGCGCGCAGCATCATCGCCGCGTTGCCGCCGTTCGTTTCGACGGTTGCCATCACCTACGTCGACAACGCCCGCGAGGCGGTCGAGCTGTGCCGCTTTCTCGGCGTCACGACGCTGCAGTTGCACGGCGCCTTTCCGACATCCGAAATCCCATTGCTGCGCGCCGCCCTACCGCATCTCCGCGTCATCCGGGCGCTGCACGTCGTCGGGCCGGAGTCGGTCGAGCGGGTGCGCGATCTGCAGCGGCGGGTCGACGCGGTCATCCTCGACACCTACGACGCCGCGACCGGCAAGCACGGTGCGACCGGGATGACGCACGACTGGAACCTCAGCCGCGACATCGTCGCGCGGGCGCGGGTGCCGATCATCCTCGCCGGCGGACTGACGCCGGACAACGTCGCCGCGGCGATCGCGCAGGTCGCGCCATGGGGCGTCGACGTGCACACCGGCATCGAGGACGCCGACGGCCGCCGCAACCTCGACAAGATCGCCGCCTTCGTCCGCAACGCGAAGGCCGCCGTGCCGGTCGCGGCGACCGAGCAACCCCGCCCGCGCCGCGGCCCGAAGAAATGGGGCGCGAGCCGCTGACTTGATCAGGACGGTTCCGACCGCCGCAAAACCAGGTACGCCGGGATTGCTGTAGAGGCAACGAGGAGAGCGGCTGCGCACTCCCAAGGGCGGCCGATCAGCATGGCGAGGGCGATGGCGCCGTTGGCGATCAGATAGAGCGCCGGCACCAGCGGGTAGCCCCAGGCGCGGTAGGGGCGCGGCCGCAGCGGTTGGCGGCGGCGCAGCGCGTAGAGCGCGGTGGTGTCGGCCATGGTGGCGAGGACGATCGCGAAAGTCGTGTAGTCGAGAACGCTCGGGAAGCTGCGCAGCAGTAGGATCAAACCGATCGCCGCCAGCGCTTGCGCGGCGATCGCGATGTGTGGCGTGCGATAAGTGGTGTGTACGCGCTCGACACCGCGAAAGAAGAGGCCGTCGAGGGCCATCGCGTAGGCGATGCGCGGGCCGACGAGGATGGTCGCGTTCAGGCAGCCGAGCACGGACGCCAGCACCAGAGTTGCCGCGACGATGCCGCCTGCGTCGCCGAACAGCGCGCGCGCGGCCGACTCGCCAACCCTCATCTCGCCGCGCAGCGCGTCGATCGGCATCGCGTACAGGTAGACAGAGTTGATCAGCAGGTAGAGGCCGATGCAGAGGAAGAGACCGGCGAAGAGCGAGCGCGGCACGTTGCGCCCCGGGTCGCGGATCTCGCTGGCGACGTACACGGAGGCGTTCCAGCCGAGATACGAAAACAGCACCGGTGACAGCGCCACGCCGAAGGACGCGATGGGGACATCGGTCGCCCCGGCGATGAGCGGCGTCATGTTGGCGGTGTTACCGCTGCCGATCGCAAGGCCGGCGATTGCCACCGCCGACATGCCGGCGATCTTGATCCAGGCGGTGACGTTGTTGACGCGCGCCCCGGAGCGCACGCCGATGTAGTTGATCCACGAGCAGGCGAGGATGACGGCGATGGCGATCAGAACCTTCTCGGTGTCGCCGACCGGGAAGAACGCCGCCAGGCCCTCGCTGACGCCGACCGCCAGGGTCGCCACCGTGCCGGCGTAGATGACGAAGAACGACAGCCAGCCGACCGCGAACCCCGCGAACCTGTGGTACGCTTCGCGCAAATAGACGTAGTCGCCGCCGGCGTGTGGGTACATGGCGCCGAGCTCCGCGTTGGCGAGGGCCCCGGCGAGCGACAGCAAGCCGCCGACGATCCACGCGGCGAGAAAGACGCCGGGGTGCGGCAGGAGCTCGGCGACCGATCCGGGCGTGAGGAAGATGCCGACGCCGATCACCGACGACACCACCAGCATGGTGGCGTCGCCGAGCGACAGCTCGCGCGAGAGATGATCGTTCGGGTGCCGGTCGTCGATGGAATCGCCGGCGCGCGACGCGTCCGGCACCGGCGTGTGCGAACCGCTCGACACCGGCGGACAACACCCGACGCCGGGCGCGGCGTCAATAGCGAGGGTATTCTCCGCCCAGCTCCCGACCTTGACCCGCAGCGACATGCAGCGGCAGGATGCGTCCGCAATGAAGATTCGCGGCGCTATAAGTATCGTCACCGGTGCGTCGAGCGGTATCGGCGCTGCAACGGCGGTCGAGCTGGCGCGCCGCGGCGCGACGGTGGCGGTGGTGGCGCGGCGGGCCGAGCGACTGGCCGAGGTGGTCGAGCAGTGCCGGCGCCATGGCACCGAAGCGTTCGCGCATCCGGCCGATATCTCCGATCGCGCCGCGTGCAACGACCTGGCGGCCGCCGTCACGGCGCGCTTCGGCAAAGTCGATGTCGTCGTGAACAACGCCGGCATCAGTTTGCGGCGGCACGCCGCGCGCGCCTCGGTCGAAGAGATCGAGCGAGTCATGCAGATCAACTTCATGGGCGCCGTCTATCTGACCATGGCGGTGCTGCCCGGGATGGTGGAGCGCGGCCGCGGATCGATCGTCAACGTCACCTCGGTGGCGGGCTACATTCCAAATCCTCACGAGTCGGCGTATGGCGCGTCGAAGGCGGCGCTGTCGATGTGGTCGCACGGCCTCGCCGTCGACCTCGCCGGTTCGGGTGTTCATGTCGGCGTGCTCTCGCCGGGCCCGATCGACACCGAGATCTGGGAGAAGGACGAGGAAGAGGCGGCTTACGACGGCAAGCTCTATCCGCCTTCGATCGTCGCCGAGGGCATCGCCAGGATGATCGAGAGCAACAAGGTGCACGCCACGGTGCCGCGGCAGTACGGGTTGGTGGGTGCGTTCTATCCGCTGGTCGGCCGGCTGATGCGCAAAGGTCTCGTCGAATTCCAGCGCCGCGCCGAGGAAAAGGGCCGCGCCGCGGAGCGGTCTCCGAAGAAAGATGCGTGACGCCGACGCTTCGAGCGTCGAAGTCGCGGTCTTCGATGGCGAACGCCCAGCGGTCGTCGCAGTGAGCGGGGGCGTGCGATGCCTTCTCGCGAGCTGACGGAACAGGGCAGGCGCGCGCCAGTGGTGCGCTGGAGTCGTCTGCTGACATTGGGTTCTCTGGTCGGCGTCGCGGGCGGTCTGGCGGCGGTGGCGCTCGATTTCGGGCTGGAGCTGGGCAGCGAGCTGATCCTCCAGCGCTTCATTGGAGGCGGCATCGACACCGGCAGTGTCGACGTGCTGCGGTTCGATTGGTTCGTTCTGCTGCTGCCGGCCTTCGGCGGTCTGATGTCGGGGTTGGTAGTGCAGCTCCTGTTTCGCGAGTCGACGGGACACGGCACCGATCTGTTGACGCGCGCCTTCCACAGCGGGCTCGGCGTCTTCCCGCTGCGCGGGCCGCTGGTCAAGAGCGTTGCCGCGGTGGGCGTCATCTCGTGCGGCGGATCGGCGGGCCCGGAGGGCCCGATCGCGGCCCTCGGCGCGGCGTTCGGCTCGACGACCGGGCGCCTGCTCGGGCTGAGTCCGCGCGAGAAACGAATCCTGTTGATCGCGGGTTGCGCGGGCGGTGTCGGCGCGATCTTCGGCTGTCCTCTCGGCGGGGCGCTGTTCGCGACCAGCGTTCCCTACCGCGAGCCGGAGTTCGAATCCGAAGCCATGGTGCCGGCGTTCTTTGCGTCGGCGCTCGGCTACTCGACGTTCATCTCGGTGGCGCCGGGCAACGAGACGATTCGCATGCTCGGCGATCTGCAGAATCTCGGCTTTCACAGCGTGTCGGAATTGGTGCCGTACGTATTCCTCGGCCTGCTGTGCGGCTTGTTCAGCATCTTCTTCGCAACCGTGTTGCACGCTACCGAGAAGACCTTTGCGCGGATGTCGCGCGTCCCGGTGTGGTTCCGTCCGGCGATCGGAGGCCTCGCGACCGGCGCCATCGCCTGCGCGCTGCCGCAGGTGATGGATGGACAGTACGCGCTGACGCGCGTCGCGCTCGATCTCGGACAGCAAGATGCGGCGACCGGTGGCTTCGGCGTCTGGCGCTGGCCGCTGTTCTTTGCCGCGGTGGCCATCGCCAAGTGTCTGGCCACGTCGTGCACGGTAGGAAGCGGCGCTTCGGGAGGCGTGCTGGGTCCGGCGGTGTTCGTCGGCGCCATGGTCGGGGCGCTGCTCGCGTCGTTCCTCAGCGCGACCGGCCTCGGGGATTTTGACGAGCCCTTGCGCCTCGCCCTGGTGCCCGCCGGCATGGCGGGAGTGTTGGCCGGCAGCATGCGCACGCCGCTGGCGGCGATCGTGATGGTCACGGAGATGACCGGCAGCTACGGGCTGATCGTGCCGTTGATGGTCGTCTGCATGACCGCCTACGTGCTCGGCCGCCGGTACGGTTTGAATCGCGAGCAGTTGCGCACGGCGGCCGACTCGCCGGCGCATGCGGCCGACGGCCTGATCCACATCCTCGAATCGTGGCGGGTCGGCGACTTGATGGAGAAAGCGCCGCTCAGCGTCGAGCCGCGGACGTCGCTCGGCGAGATCGTCAAGACTGTGCGGCCGGCGACGCGACCGGTGTTCGCCGTCGTCGACCGCGGCAATCTGGTGGGCGTCGTGTCCCTGCCCGACATCGAACGCGTCGTCGCCGAGTCGGATCCGATGCTGCTCGAAACGGTGATCGCGGCCGACATCATGAGCACGCAGCTCACGACCGTCACGCCGCAGGACGATGCGTACGAGGTCTTGAACCGCTTTCGCGCCACGCGCCACGACGTGCTGCCGGTGGTGGCGGATCCGCGCCGCCCGCGCTGGCTGGGGATGCTGTCGCGGCGGGCGATCTTCGACGCCCTGCGCGAGCGCGCCGACATCATTCACCGGATGGTGTTGGAGGAGCACGCCGGCCTCTCGGCGATCGACGAGGAGGGCAGGATCTCGGAGCTGGCGATGGCGGTGTCGCCGCGCAGCCGCGATCTCATTCAGCGGCGCATGGTTCCCGCCGACGCGCTCGGCCGCTCCCTGCGCGAGGCGGACTTCCGCCGGGTGTACGGGGTCACGGTGCTCGGGGTGGAGAACGCCGACGGCACTCTGCAGTTTCCCCCCGACCTGGACCAGCCGCTCGACGCCGAGCAGCGGCTGATCGTCGCGGCGCCGGCGGCGAAGAGCCGAGCTCAGGGCTAGCTTCTGCTCGAGAATTAACCTCTCGCCGCGCTGGCGACTCTCACGTAGGTGATGAGTCAGCCAATGGAAGGCGCGGCCGTGTTGGGACGGGTGGCATGGCCGGCGATGTGGATGGGCATCGGCGGCGAATCGGTCGCGCCGGCCCGCGTGACGGGCGGACCCGCCGCCGGTAAGGATGGGAGTCGCGTGGACGACCTTCGACTCATCAGAGGGACCTTGCGCGGCAGGCACGAGGACTTCGGTGTGCTGGTCGAGCGCTACCAGCAGCCGCTGTACGGCTTCGTCGTGCGCCACCTCGGCGACGTGGATACGGCGGAGGACGTCGTTCAGGCGACCTTCGTGCGCGCCTACGCGGCGCTGCGCACCTTTCGCGGCGATGCCAGCTTCAAGACCTGGCTGCACCAGATCGCACTCAACGAATGCCGATCGCGTTTTCGGCGAGATCGACAGCGCCGCGAGGTGCCACTCGAGGAGGCGGGCGAGGCGGTCCAGACCGTGGAAGCCGACGATGCGTTGACGGGCGATCGCGCCGGCCTGCGGGCGCTGATCGAGCGCCTGCCGCCGCGGCAGCGCAACGTGCTGACGCTGCGCGTGTTCAGCGATCTGTCGTTCAAGGAGATCGCCAGGCTCGAACGCACCACGGAAGGCTCCGCGAAGGTCAGCTACCACCATGCCGTGAAACGCCTGAAGGAGTGGATGTCATGAGTCCCGACGAGCGACGCGGCTGCGAGGCATTCGAAGAAATGCTGGTCGACTACGTCGACGGGTCGCTAGACGCCGAGCAGACAGCCGCGGTGGAAGCGCATTGTGCGCGATGCGCGTCATGCCGGGAGGGACTCGCGGCGCTGCGCGAGGTTCCACTGCTGCTGCGCGGCGACGATCCGGTTCCCACAGCGGACTGGGATCGCCAGCGGTCCGGCATCCTGGCGGTGATCGGCGAGATCGCCGCGGCAGAAGACGAGCGCCGGCGCGGTTTCGACGCTCGCCTGCTGTTGCCGTTGGCGGCGGCACTGGTGATTGCTCTGGCCGGCCTGCTGTCGCTGCGCGCCGGCGACGGGGTCGGTGCGCGTCCTGCGCGCGCCGGGTTGGCGATGGCGATCGAAGATCCCGCTGCGCTGGCGGAGATTTCCGAAGCGCTCGGCGAGCCGCTGGTGTTCTCGGAGACCCTGTGGGCGCAGGTGATCGGCGATTCGGGCGGAGAGTCGGCGGCGGCACAAGGGGAGTCGGACTCGCCGGATCTCGACGAGCTGAGCGACGAGGAAGTCGGCGAAGTCGAGCAGATGCTCGGCGTTTGAACTCATTACAAAAGACAGGAGAGCGATCGATGCGTGCCTTTGCGACGAAGAAGCTGGTGAGACTGACTGTATTGGCGTGTGTCGTCGCGATGGCGCTGCCGCTTGCAGTGCACGCGGAGAAATCCGAGCGCGGGCATCGCGGCGATCGAGCGCGAACGTTCCTGGTCCTGCGCATCGCCGAAGAGTTGGATCTCAGCGATGAGAAGGCGCTCAAGATCAGCGGCATCCTCGAGAAGGCGTCGGAGCAGCGGCGGGCGTTGCGCGCCGAGCGCGATGCCCTGGCGCCGCAGCTCGAAAGCGCGGTTGCGGCGGCGGACGAGGCGGCGATCACCGATCTGGTGACGAAGGCGCGCGAGATCGACCGCAAGATCCTGCTGGTGGTCGCCGACAGCTTCGCTGAGGTCGACGGTGTTCTGACCGTCGTCGAGCGCGGCAAGCTCGCCCTGCTGTTGCCGCAGATCCAGGATCAGTTGCGGCACGGCGGTCGCCGCGGCCGGCGCGGCGATCGCGAAGAGCGGCGCGATCGAGGGCGAACCGAGTAGCGACGCGCCTTACTCGGTGATCTCCCGCAGCCTGCGCAGCATGGTGAGGTGCGCATCCGATGGCGGCGCTGCGTGCAGGGCTTTCAGCATGCGGGCGTCGCCGTCGATGCGGATCCGACCCGACATGAAGCCCTGCATGCCGGCGAGTTGATCGCCCTCGATGAGAAACAGCCGCGCCAGGTCGGCGGGCAGGATTATGGTCAGTGGCGCGCCGTCGCGGTGGCCGCGCTCCAGCACGCCGCCGACCAGCGCCATTCGGACGTCGTCGCCACGGCCTCGACGAACCGTGACGTTGATGACGTGACCGGCGAGATCGGGGCTCTCCGCGTCACCGGCAGCGGCGCGCAGCTCGTTTAAACTCTCGAGCCATTCATCGGACAGAAACTTCAGTCGCAAGCAGATCTCCCGGCGCTCGAGCGTGTCGGAAAACGAAGATTCGTGACCGTACACGTACGCGTACCCGTACTCGTACACGGAGTTTCCTGCAGAATTCGGGCATTGATCGTGTACGGGTACGCGTACGAGTACGAGTACGGGAGAACGTCGAACAGTCTCCTTGCCGGGGGGACTACCTCAATGCCCGTGGGGCGGACAAGCGGGGTGAGAGAGGAGGCTAGACTGCCGTTTTCGACTGTGGGTATCCTTCCCAGTCATGTCGGCTATCGGCCTCGACCAGGACGCGATCGACGCCTACCGGCGCGATGGCTACGTGGTGCTGGAGCGGGTTCTGCCGCCCGACGTGCTGGCGGCGCTGCGTGCTGAGGCGGATCACGCGCTGCAATGGCACCAAGCGGAGATCGATGCGAAAAAGACGGTCGACCGGCTGAACTACGTCGGCGAGCACTACTTCATCCCCGGGCGATCGCGAGAGCGCCCTGGGCTCGCGGCCTACCTGCGCAGTGAGATGATGGTTGATCTGTGTCGGACCCTGCTCGGCCCGGACGCGTATCTGTTCATCGAGCTGTTCATCCTCAAGCTGCGAGAGAACCGCGTCCCCTTTGGATGGCATCAAGATCACGGCTACGTCGATGCGTACGGATACGGGCACTACCCGCCCAATCTCAGTATCTGGGCGGCGCTCGACGACATGACGGGTGAAAACGGCGCCCTGGAGGTCCTTTCGTTCTCGTCGCGGCGCTATGACTCGGTCCCCCCGCACGAGCAGGACGAGCACGGCAACTTCGTGGCTGATTTCGGGGTCAGCGCCGGCACCCTGCTCGAGGTGCCGGCCGGCAGTCTGATCGTGATGTCGGGTTTGCTGCCGCATCGCTCGGGTCTGAACGCCACCGGGGCGGTCCGGCGGGCCTACCTCTGCCAGTTCTCGCCGCAGCCGGTGCTGGACGACCGCGGCCAGGCCATCCAGATGGCCGAGCCGGTGCTGCGGGACGGCCTGGCCGTAGGATTTTGTTGACTCCCCAAACCACGGCTGATAGCTCAGCCGTCGGGGGGCCGGCGCCGACAAGGGCACAATAACTCGCCGGATTTTCCATCATGGACATCAAATGGCTCGAACGGCTCGAGGAGGGGCTGGCCCAGGGGCAGCGTCTCCGCCGCCCTGTGATCGTCCAGCCCGTCGGTCAGGGAATGGACAAGTGCGACACCTGGTGTCCCGCCGCTTCGTACACCAGGGCGAACCTCTCGCACCCCGACCTCGTGCGTTTGATCGACAGCGCTTTCATTCCGGTGCGGTTCTCGATGCACATCACCGGTCCCGGGGTGGACGATTCGGGACGCGAGTTTGTCCTCCGCCAGTCCGGTCGCGGTCCCTTCGATACCTACCCCCCGGACATGTTCATCGTCTCGCCCGAGTCCGAAGTGTTGGCGAGTGTGGCGTTCGACGCCAGCCCGGACGAAATGCTCGACACGCTGCGCTCCGTTCTCGATCGCAACCCGGAGCTCGGATCGAGCGATGCCCCGGTCAGCTATGCTTCCGATCCCGCCGAGATCGCGCTGCGCGACATCGAGGCGCGGTACAATCGCAATACCCCTGGCCGCGAGTGGTGGCGCAATTACGTCGCGCTGTTTTTCAGTACCGACGAACAGCAGGCGCCTGATCCGCCACCCGATCCCGAAAAAGCAGCGCTGGTCCCGGAGCTCGAGCAATGGCTCGCCGACAACGAAGAGGAGCATCCCGATCTAGCGCCGTTGGCGCGGGTTCTTCTCGGTGGCGCCCGGGGTCACGCCGGTGATGTCGAAGGGGCGCGCGATGCCTGGGAATCGGTGTTGAAGCTGTACCCGGACCACTCGTTGAAGCATCGCGCCAAGTACAACCTGATCGACCCGCACGCGTTTCCGAGTCTGCCACTGCCCGACACCGTCGGCGCCCGGCGCCCGGTGGCCGTCAGAGACGGGATCGTGGTGCCCGACTCCGATCGTCGCCGCGCCAACCTCGAGCGCGTGCGCTCTGATTCGCGGTACCTCTGGTTGCGCGAAGGGCTGCCCTTCGTGCGGATCGAGGCGGGGACCTTCACCATGGGCGGGACGCCGGCGCATCAGGCGCGCGAGCTTCCCAATCGGCAAGTGACGATCTCGAAGCCCTTTCTGATTTCGGCGTGGCCGGTGACCCGCGCTGCCTGGAACGCCGTTCATCCCGACGCATTTGCCGGCGAGGACAGCGAAGGGCTTGCCGGCGAGTTGCCCGCGGTACGCCTTTCCTGGCTCGACATGGTCGAGTTCTGCGAGATCATCTCCAGGCAGGACGGGCGCCGGTACCGGCTGCCGACCGAAGCCGAGTGGGAGTACGCGGCGCGCGGCGGACTCGAAGGCATGCCGTATCCGTGGGGTGCCGAGGATCCCGACCCGAGTCGCTGCAACTACGTCAACCTGCATCCGGTGCCGGTGGCCTCGTATGCGCCAAACGGCTACGGCCTCTTCGATTGCGTCGGCAACAGCTACGAATGGGTCGCGGATTACTACACCAGGGACGCGTATGCGCGGACTCCGCTCGAAGTGGTCGATCCGATCGGACCGAGCAAGGAAGTCGCGATCGAAATGAGCCCGAAGGGCGCCGAGGCGGGGCGCGTGGTGCGCGGCGGCGGCTTTCTCGGCAACGAGATGTGTTACATCAATTGCCGCAATAGTTGGCGCATCGGTTGGTCGGAAGGCTACCGCTGGTGCAACCTCGGTGCTCGCATCGTGGTGGATCTCGACTGAGCGCCGCTGGCGAGAGGATCCTTTGCAAGTCGTAGCCGACAATACGCGTACTCTCGACGCAGAAGCGGCGCGAGAGATCCTCGATCGGGAATTTCCGCGCGGGCGCATCGATCGCGTGCTGCTGATCAACCCTCCCGACGGGGACAGCAGTCTGTTCGACGTCCCGACGGCAAAGCGCGGGCGTTATCACAACTATCCGCCGTACGGGCCGGTGGTGCTCGCCGAGCAGCTGCGCCGCGCCGGTATCGAGGTCAGGGTTCTCAACCTGAACCACGAAGTGTTGGTCGCCGCCTGGGAATGCGTGGACGAGGCGGCATTCGACTTCGACGCTACCTGGCAGCGGCACCTCGACGACGTCGTCGCCGAGTTCGACCCCGACCTGATCGGCGTTAGTTGTATGTTCACGATGACGCACACCGTGTTCAAACAGGTGTGCGAGTACGCCGCATCGACCGGGCGTGCGGTGGCGATGGGCGGCGTCCACGTGACCAACGACGCCGAGCGGGTGCTCGACGACGTCCCGTCGCCGCGATTCGCCTTCCTGCGCGAGTCGGACGCGGCGCTGCCGCTCTTTTGCCGCGTCGTTGCCGGCGAGCTCCCCGCGGACGCACTGAAGCAGGTCATCCTGCGCGACGGCGCGACCCGGATCCGCTTCACGGAAGAGTGCCGTCCGACCGTCGAGGAGTTCGACCTCGTACCCGCCTACGATCTGACCGAGATTCAGAGCCTTTCGAAGTACGGTGTGATCGGCATCTTTCATGCCTTCGTCGAGCCGAATACGCCGACGGCGACGTGTCTCTCGAACCGCGGTTGCCGCGCCAACTGTACGTTCTGCAGTGTGCCGAATTTCAACGGCCGCAACGTCCGGCAGCGGCCGGTGGACTCGGTTCTCGACGAGCTCGAGGCGTTGCGGGATATCGGCGTCAAACATTTCGTCTGGTTGGACGACGATCTCCTGAAGGATCGCGAGCGCATCCTGTCGCTGTTTCGCGGCATGGTTCGCCGCAACCTGGGCTTGACCTGGGATGCGACGAACGGCCTCATCGCGGCCGCATGCGACGAGGAGCTGGTCGCGGCCATGGCGGACAGCGGCTGCACGGCGATCAATCTCGGCATGGAGTCCGGCAACCGGACGATCCTGCGTCAGATCCGCAAGCCGGGAACGGTCGAAGGATTCCTGCGCGCCGCCAGTATCTTCCGCAAGTTCCCGTCGATCCACGCGCGCGTATTGCTGATGATCGGTTTCCCGGGTGAGACCCTGGCGATGATCGAGGACACACTCGACGTCGCGCTGGAGATGAACCTCGACTGGTACACCATCACGCCGCTTCAGCCGCTGCCCAACACGCCGATCTACGATGCGATGGTCGCGCAAGGGCTGATCTCCCCGGTCGGGCAGCATCTGGCGTATACGAGCGGCGGCTTCGGCAAGCTCGATCGGATCGACCAGACCGAGGGCGCGGTGGTGAAGGGATTCCGCCACGCCTTCGACGGGATCGCGCGCGACGCGGTGCCGACGCCCGACCAGATCCACGACATCTGGTTCTACATCAACTACCACCTGAACTATCATCGCCTCTTTCACGAGGATCGCCCGATCAAGATCAACCTGATGCTGCGCCAGTTGGCGACCCTCTCCGACAAGTTGTCGCCCGACAATGCGCTCGGCTTGTATTTCACCGGCTACCTGCAGTGGGTGCGCGACAAGGCGGTCGAGCCGATCGTCGTGCAGCGGCTGCGCCGGCGGCTCGAGAGCTCGACGTACTGGAGTACTCGTTTCGCGGCTTTCGGGATGTCGGTCGACGATGTCGAGCGCGGAACCTTCCCGAACGCGCACCTGCCGCGCCTGAGCGTCAGCTCACGCCTGTCCGACGCCGCCTTTCTCCAGCGCGAGGCGAGCTGACGACAGCCTCACCGGGCGTCGCACCGATGGCACGGCCTCGACTCGCCATCGCCATTCCCTCGCTCAACCGCGGCACCATGCTCGACGCGGTCCTGCGCGAAGCGGTGCCGGTCTGCGAAGCGCTTTCGATCCCGATCTTCGTCAGCGACAACCATTCCGAGGATCGGACCCCGGAGATCTGCTCTGCCTGGGCATCACGCTGGGCGGGGTTCCGTTATCAACGGCATCCGCGGCGCGTTCCGTTCGGGCACAGTTTGATGTCGGCGGTCGAGATGAGCGACGCCGAGTACACTTGGCTCGCGGGCGACGATGATTACCTGGTTCCGGACGGCATCCGCGCGGCGCTCGACTGTTTGGAGACTCGCCAGCCGGATGCGCTGGTGGTGCGAACCGTCGAGGTCCCGCGCGCCGGGTTCGCCGCTCTGGATCTGCCCCTGGGACCGCAGTTGGCGGCGCTGCTCGCATCCGAAGCCCGCGGAACGGCGATTCGAGAGCATACGCGGGCGGACGAGTTCTTCGCCGAGAAGCACATCATTCTGCCGGCACCATCGGTCATCTATCCGACAGAGCGAACCCTGGCGACCGACTATTCTCGCTACCTGGAGACACACCACGCCCACATCGGGGCGCTCTTCGAAGCGCTGGCGGTCATTCAGGCGGAGCGCGGCGGCGTCAGGGTGTTGGAGCTCGAGCAGATCTGCTCGGTGTCGCTCACGGTCCACAACGATCAGGGCAAGGATCAATGGAGCGACGTGTTCCATTATCTCGCCGTCGAAGGCTTTCCGAAGTGGTTGTCGCTGCTGCCGCCGCTCTACGCGCCGCACATCCACATCGTCGAAGAGCATCTGCGTCACATTTTTCGCGGGGTCCTGCGAGAAGCGGAGACTTCGAAAGCGGAGGCCCGTTGATGCCAAACGCCGACGCGGGTTCGGTCGCCGCCTGGTCCGACGCCTTCGCCCGCGAGGGGTACTTCGTCGTCGAACGCGCCGTCGATGGCGCGCTGTTGGCTGGCCTCCAGGCCGACGCAGACTGCGCGATCCGAGAAGAGCGCGAGCGTCTCGAACGCGGCGAGGATCTGTACGTGCCGGTGAGCAAGCTCGACGATCGCTACGTCATCTCGGGTTTCGTGCGCCGCAGCGAGTCGGTCCGCCAACTGGTGTTCAGCGAAGTGATGGCCGCGGTCTGCAGGGCCTCGTTGGGCGAGGAAGCGTATCTCTACTCGGAGACCTTCGTCGTCAAAGCCCCCAACAACGAGCACGGCTGGATCTGGCATCAAGACTCCAGCTACCTCGAGTACGTCGGCTGCGGGCATTATCCGCCGAATCTGAGTGTGTGGGTCGCACTCGACGACATGACTCCGCACAACGGCGCCCTGCGAGTTCTGCCGTTCACGACGCTGGATGTCCGCAAGGTGATCCCCCACGATTTCACCAAGCCGTGGACGAGCCAGGATGTCGTCGATCTCGGCGGCCGCGACGGCATGCCGATGTACATTCCGGCCGGTTCCCTGGTCGCGATGGATGGAGCACTTCCGCACGCCAGCGACAACAACCGCAGCGAGCGCTATTGCCGCGCGTACCTGGTGCAGTACTCGCGACAACCGGTCCTGAAGGACGGGCAGCCGGTGCAGTTGGCGGTGCCGTTCGTGCGAGAAGGAGTCCGCAGGGTTCCCGACATCGGCGAAGTTCGGCGCTGAGCCGCGAGCCGGTCAGGACGGTGGGAACGGACGCGTTCGGTCCCCGACGCACTCGACGTCGACCTGGGATCGGGACGCGGCGCAGAGAGCGGTGATCTCAGCGGCGTAGGTGGGATTCGCCACCCACACCGTGCGCACTCCGGCGGCGAATGCGTAGTCGGGAGAGACGACGCGATGCCCCGTGCCGGGCAGATAGCTGCCGTGTTTGCCGGGATGGATGTCGATCGCGAAATCCACGAGGTCGCGGTCAGGGTCGACCAGGAGAGCAAACAGCGCCCCCTTGCCGGCGGCGCCCCAGATCGCCTGGGTGCCGCGAGCTCGGGTGCGGGTCAGATGTTGGCGATGCTCGCGCGCGAAACGGTCGCCGAGCTCGGCGAGACTGCCCGCGAACGCCGCGCGATTCGCGCCGGCGTCACCTCGCTTCTGTTCGCCGCCAGGCGTCGCGTTCGCGAACGCAAGCAGGTATTCGCCGTCGAACGCCGTACCGACCTCGATCGAATCGTATCCCGCCGCTTCCAGCGCGGCGCGCAGACCGGCTTCGCTCGCCATCGAACAGTGCTCGTAACAGAAGTCGTGCAGCAGGCCGTGTGCGAGCGTATGCCCGACGTTCGGCGTCTCGACCAGCAGGGTGAAAGGCGGCGCGATGTGGCGTCGAAACGATGCGAGAAAGCCGACCGGATCCTGCAGATGTTCGACGACGTGTCGCGTGGCGACGATGTCGACCGGCGATGTGATCGTGCGCGCCGAGGTCGCGTCGAGTAGGGAGGAGGTCACCTCGACATTCTCTGGGAGCGAAGCGGATGCCGGCCGGAATGCCGGGTCGAAGCCTCGTCCGCAAGCCAGCCGACTGCCCAGCCTGGCGGCGAGGTGTTTCAAGAACGAACCCTGGCCGGCGCCGACGTCGACGATCGACAGCGCTCGACGGTGCGAGATGCGCTCGTCGAGGCGGTCCGAGACGTCGTCCAGTTGGGCTCGATAGCGCCCCGACAACGTTGCGTCGACAAAGTAGTCTGGGCCATACGCCACGCCGGAAAAGGCTCGGTTGAACACCGTCCCGCAGCTCGCGCACTCGACCAGCTCCAGCCGTCCGAGCGGCGCCGCGATCGCTTCCTCGCGCGAGGCCGCGAGTACGTTGAGCAGTCGCGGGACGCCCGGATGCTCGAAGTGCGCCGGCCCAGCGACTGCTGCGCCACAGCACGGACAGTGCGCTCGGGAGCTCATGCCGGTATGCGCCGATCAGCGACGACGGGATTCGAGGAAATCCCGCAACGTGGCCTGCATGTAGGCGAGGCGCTCGTCGTCGATTCCGGGGTAGACGCCGATCAGGAAAGTCGACGTCGCGATCGTGTCGCTGTTGTCGAGCGATCCGGCGACGCGATGGGCGCGGCCCTGCCACGCCGGTTGGCGGAGCAGGTTGCCGCCGAACAGCGAGCGGGTCGCGATCTTGCGCTGCTCGAGAAAGGCGACGAAGTCGTTCTTGGTGAACGATGCCGCGGCGCGAACCGTGATCGGAAAGCCGAACCAACTCGGCTGCGCGGTAGCAATCGATCTCGGCAGAACCAGGACGTCGGCGTGCGGCGCGAGCGTTTCGGCGAGCGCCGCGAAGTTGTGGCGGCGGCGCGCGACGAACTGCGGAACGCGGCGCAGTTGCGCGATGCCGAGCGCCGCCTGCAGATCCGTGGCCTTCAGATTGTAGCCGAGGTGACTGTAGATGTACTTGTGGTCGTAGCCGTGCGGCAGTTGGCCGAGCTGCCAGTCGAAGCGCTTGCCGCAGGTGTTGTCCTTGCCGGGCTCGCACCAGCAATCGCGGCCCCAGTCGCGAAACGATTCGACGATCTTCCGCGCCGCGGGGTCGCGGCACAGCACGGCGCCGCCCTCGCCGGTCGTCATCTGGTGCGCGGGATAAAACGACAGCGTGCCGAAATGTCCGATCGTTCCCGCCATGCGGCCGCCCAGAGTCGCGCCGAGCCCGTCGCAAGTGTCTTCGATCAGGAACAACCCGTGGCGGTCGGCGATCTTCCGGTACGCGTTGGCGTCGAAAGGGTTGCCCAACATGTGCGCCGCCATGATCGCGCGAGTGCGAGGACCGATGGCGCGCTCGACGCTCTCGGGATCGGGGTTGTAGGTGCCCATCTCGACATCGACGAAGACCGGCACGCAACCGACTTGTGCGATCGGACTCACGGTGGTCGGGAACCCCGCCGCGGGCGTGATCACTTCGTCGCCGGGTTGCAACGCGCCGTCGAGACGCGGCGATGTGCAGGCGGAGAGCGCCAGCAGGTTCGCGGACGATCCAGAGTTGACGAACACGGCGGCGCGGGCGCCCGTGTAGGCGGCCAGGGATCGTTCGAACTCCGCCGCGTACGGACCGGCCGTGACCCATGCATCGAGGGCGCTGGCGACCATCGCCTCGACTTCCGAGCCGTCGAAGACGCGGCCGGAGTAGGGGATGTGCGTTTCACCCGGCACGAACGGCCGCGGCTGATTCTCGAGCTCGTAGAGCGCGCGTGCGCGTTTCACGATCTCGGCCCGCAGCTCGGCCGCCGAAGCGTCGGTCATCGCCGCCCACCTTTCCGCACGTCGCCGCCGATGCCGATGTAGGTGACTTCCGGCGCGAGCGACGCGTCGCGCAAACTGCCGCGCGAGTCGGCAAAGAGCAGCGGCGTGCGACGCCCGGCGAGAAGCACCGGCAGCATCTCGAGGTAGGTCGGCCACGGCGTGACCAGGATGACCGCCGACGCCGCATCGAACGCTGCTTCGAGCTCATCGTCGCCGACGACTTCTGTATTCAGCGCGGTGAGGAGCGCGGGATCGGCGACCGCCGTCGCCCGCGGGTCGTGTACGCCGGTAGTTGCGCCCCGGCGCGCCAGCCCTTGCAGGATGGGCAGCGCCACCGATTCGCGGCTATCGTCGGTGCCGGGTTTGAACGCCAGACCGAGCACCAGCACGCGGCGGCCAGCCAGGGTTCCGAGGGCATCTTCGATTCGATCGACGAACCAATCCGGCTGCGTGGCGTTGATGTGCAGCGCGGCCTCGAGTAGCGGCGACTGTTGGTCGCGCGACATTGCAAAGAAGGCGAGAGCGGTCAGATCCTTGCGCAGGCAACTGCCGCCGAAGCCGGGGCCGGGTCGTAGATACTCGGCGATGCCGGGAGGGGGCGACCCGCGCAGGCGGCGGTCGAGGTGCATCGCCGCGAAGACGTCCGCCGTGTCGGCGCCGGCGATCTCGCTCAGCCGGGCGATCTCGTTCGCGAAGGAGATGCAGGTCGACAGCAGCGCGTTGTTCACTGTCTTGATGAGCTCCGCGCTGCGGATGTCGGTCTCGAAATACTCGACTCCATCGCCAAAGAGGTCGCGCGCCAGCCCGTACAACTCTTCGGACGCGGCTCCGACGACGACGCGGTCGGGCTGCCGCGCATCCGCCAGGGCCGTGCCTTCGCGGAGGAACTCGGGGAGATAACCGACCGGGCACGGCGCGCCGACGCTGTCCCACAGGTGCTCGGTCGTGCCGGGTAGGACCGTGCTGCGCAAGAAGACGCCGCGCCATGCGACGCGTTCACCCCGTCGTACGCGAGCGAGCGCCGATACCGCCTGGGCCAGCGCTTCGAGCTCGTAGTCGCCGTCAGGTCCGGACGGTGTCGGCACTGCGATCATGACAGCCTCGCAGTCCGCGAGCTCGCGGGCGTCGTCGGTCGCGGCCCACCGCGGGCTTTGCGAAGCCTGGCGCAGGGCGTCGTCGGCGCCAGGCTCGTAGTACGGCATCCGGCCGTCGCGCAGTCGTCGGACGCGATCGCCATCGATGTCGACGAGCGTGACCTCGTGCCCGCGCTCGAACAACGCGATGCCGGTGATGATGCCGACGCGTCCCGCGCCGAGGATGCCGACTTTCATGGCGCCTGGGTCCGGACGGGCTGCGATGGGGCGGGATCCTCGGCGGCCAACCACCGCGCGTAGCGCCCGAGCCCGTCCTCGATAGAGACGCACGGCATCGCGCCGCCGAGCGCGCGCAGCTTGGCGAGATCCGGACAGCGCCGCTGCGGATTGTCGACCAGGTAGTCCGGATCGTCGCTCTCGCGCACGATCACCCGGCCGGGCGCGCGCGTGACGCGGCGGATTCGTTCGGCGAGGTCGCGCATCGAGATCTCTTCGCGATCGTCGCCGACGTTGTAGGCCTCGCCGTCCGCACCGCGCGCGATCACCCGCAGCAGCGAGACGATGAAGTCGGAGACGTAGCAGAAACTGCGGCGCGGTGTTCCGTCGGAGTGCAGGACCAGGTCTTGTTCGCGCTGCGCGGCGTCGACCAGGCTGGGGACGACGCGGCCGTCGTCGCGGCGCAGACCGGGGCCGTACACGTTGAACGGTCGGACGATGCGAACCGGAGTGCCGTAGGTGCGGAAGTAGGTGAGCGAGAGAGTTTCGGCAAAGCGCTTGGACTCGTCGTAGCACGCGCGCGGGCCGGTGAATGATGCGCAGCCCGGATACGACTCCGGCGTCGGCACGTGTGCCGGATCGGGGTCGCCGTACACCTCGCTGGTACTCAACAACACGAACGAGCGCGGCGGTCGCGCCGCGCAGGCGCGCAGCAGAGCCCACGTACCCAGCGCATTCACCTCGAGGGTGCGCAGCGGCATCTGTCGATACGCGACCGGTGAGGCGATGGAGGCGCCGTGCACGATGACGTCGAAGGGTTCGGCCAGCTCGAGCGTCGAGGCATCCTGATCGCGCAGCTCGACGTTCGGCTGCCCCATCAGGTGCGACAAGCGGCCTCTGTGGGCCGTGGTGAAGTTGTCGATGACGACGACGTGCAATCCTCTGATCGCGAGCGTCTCGACCAGATACGACATCAGAAAGCCGGCGCCGCCGGTCACCAGGACGCGGCTGCCGTCGAGCATTCTCAAGTCGTCGGCAGCCCGCGAGGCGATGGCTTCCAGGTCGCCGCGAATGACATCCATCCCCGAGGTCATTGCAATTCCAGGCTCGCAGACACCGACCGATTCCGAAACCATTCGATCGTTTCGCTCAAGCCGTCTTCGAGACGGACTCGCGGGTGGAAGCCGACTTCAGAATGAAGTCGCCGGTTCGCTGATACGACGCGCGGTGGGTCGTCGGCTCGCGGGGACACCTCGCCGAAGCTCAGGAGGGCGCGGCGAGCCAGCCGGTCGCCGATCGCGATGGCCAGCGAACGAACGCTCACCCCTTCGTCGGCGCCGATGTGAACCACGCCGCGAACCGTCGAGTCGCCGACCGCGAGCAGTGCCGCTGCCGCATCGCGGACGTGGAGGAACACTCGCACCTGGTCTCCGCTCGTGAGGTGGCACGGGCGGTCGGCGAGCAGGTTGCCGATGATGTGCGGGACGAGTGCCCATTCGCTCTGACCTGGGCCGTACACGTTGAACAAACGCGCCCAGACGAATGCGGAGCTGCTCCGCTCGGTGTAGGCGCGGCCGATCCGATGAACCGCGTCCTTGCAGACGGCGTAGAGATTGCGCGGTTCGACCGCGGCGCTTTCGTCGAGGTCGGCATCGCTCGGTGCGAGCTCGTGGTGAGTGCCGACGAACACGATGCGCGGGCAGGCGGCCTCCACCAGCTCACGGAGTAGCGCCAGCGAGCCGCCGACGCAGGTCAGATGTTCGGGCGACTCGTAGTCCGGCCCGAGAGGCCATGCCAGGTGCAAGCCGACGTCGGGCTTCGCCTCGGCGATCAGACTGCGCATTGCGTCGGCGTCGGCGAGATCGGCTTCCACCACGTGCAAGGGCGCACCGAGATCGCACAGGGCACCGGCGCGCCGGCGCGAGCGCACTTGCGCGACCACATCGTCTCCGCGCTCGAGCGCCGCGCGCACGACGTGCGATCCGATGAAGCCTGACGCGCCCGTGACCAGAACGCGCGACATCAGTTCAGCTCCATGTACAACGCGAGAGCTCGCTCCCGCAGTCCCACGGCCACCACGTCGGCTCGATAGGCGTTGCCGGTGAGCAGCGGGCTGAGCTCGTCCGCGAGGCGCGGCGCCGCGAGGCGCGCCACCAGTCGTCGCGCCGAGTCTCCCGCCAGGTAGTAGTCGCGCAGGTTGAAGTCCCACTTGTCCGCTCGCCGATCGCCGCGACACCAGATGTCCAGCGTTGCGAGCGCCGCATCCTGGGACATGGTCACCAGCGGGTGCTCCGGGGCGAGCGGAGCGGGGAAGCCCGATTCGACCGGGCCGGTCGGACGGGCCTCGATGTAAGCCTTGATCGCCTGTAAGCCGCCTTCATCCAGAACCAGACCGATCATCTGGAGATTCGCGGTAGGGACTCGCCGCATGCCGGGAGCGAGCTGGGACAGAGCGTTGAGGATCCTCGAGCGTTGCTCCGGACGCTCGTTCTCGACGCGGAGGTACGCCTTGACGGACGACCGGCCACGGCGCGCATCCAGACCGATGGGAAGAGGAGCCGGCGGCAAGGCAGCGAGAGCCTCGATCAACTCTTCTGCTCGGTTGCCGCACATGGCTGCTGCGACTTCCCGCAGGCAGGCGAGCGCCCGCTCGTACGCAGGGATGGCTTCCGATCCGGTCGCCGTGCGATGCGGAAAGACGACGAATCGCAGCGCGGCCTCGATGGACTGGTCCAACAACACCGAAGGCTCGAGGCTCACCGGCCCGCGATAGGCTTCGACGATTCGCTCGAGAACGGAAGTGGCGCCGGTTGCCGTGTCGCAGCCGGTGATGCGGCGAAATGATTCCGCGTACTCGGCCCAGCGCCGTGCGAGCGGGGCGCGGCTGATCGGCGACAGCTCGACGGGAACTTCACGGTCGAAGCCGCACGCGTCGCGCGCTTCGCAATCGGTGCATCGGCCGCGCGCCGGCGCGGTGCGCGGCGTGCTGCGGAAGCCGGACCACTCGGAGCCGAACAGGCACACGGGCACGCCGCGGAAAATCGGCCGGGCATTCCCGGTAGCGCGATGGCGCCGCGCAAAGCGGGCGAAGTCGGGTTTCAGGTCGGGCCAGCTCGGCGGCGGCGAAACCACGTCGATGAGATCCGCCGTCTGTGCCGAGGATCGGAGGAATTCGGAGAGTTCCTCGCCCGCCACCTCGACTCTGCGAGCGGTCATCCGTCCCAGATCTTCCAGGGCGGACGTCCGCTCTCCCAGTCGCGTTCGAGGCACTTCTTGTCTTTCCAGGTGTCGAGACACTGCCAGTAGCCGTCGTGCTCGTACGCGGCGAGTTGGCCCGCCGCCGCGAGAGATTGCAGCGGGCCGTCCTCCCACATGACCGAACCGTGGACGGTGTCGAGGGCGGAAGGGTGCAGAACGTAGAAGCCGCCGTTGATCCAGCTCTTCTCCGGCATGGGCCGATCGGTGAGACCGACGACGCGGCGATCTTCGATCTCGGGAATGCCGAAGCGCGGCAAGGGGCGCACGGCCGTCATCGTCGCCAGGAGGCCGTGTTCGCGGTGAAAGCCGATGAGGCGAGTGATGTCGATATCGGCGACGCCGTCGCCGTACGTCATGCAGAACGCGTCGTCGTCGGCGATCCAGCGCCGTATGCGGACCAGTCGCTCGCCGGTCATCGCGCCTTCGCCGGTGTCGACCAGGGTGACCCGCCAGTCATCCGTGGGAGTGGAGTGATACTCGATGTGACCGGAAGAAGTGTGAACCGTGACGTCCGAGTTGTAGAGCCGATAATCGCGAAAGTAGTCGCGCACGACGTTGCCGAGCTGGCCGAGGCAGACGACGAAATCCTTGATGCCGTGGGCGGCGTAGATCTGCATGATGTGCCACAGGAGGGGTTGGCCGCCGATCGGAATCATCGGCTTGGGGCAACTGCGGGTTTCTTCCCACAGGCGAGTTCCCTCGCCCCCCGCCAGGATGACTGCCTTCACAATGAAAAACTGTTAACCGATCGGACTTTAGCGAGCAAGGCGCAAAATGGCAGAGAAACAAGGGCTTGGACTCGCGGCGTGCGAAGCTGCTAGGAACCGGCAGGAGTTGAGCCGCAGCGGTTTGCGCAATGACTGAAGAGTTCGCAATCACCTCAGAGCAACGCCGCGCCTTCGAACGAGACGGTTACGTCGTGACGCCGGCGGCGTTTGCCGCCGCGGAGCTCGATGCCGTCCGCGACGCCATCGCCGACGCGTGGGCGGTGCGCCAGGGCGAGCGGACGCGCAGCGAAGAAGCGCGCTGGGATCGACTGCGGCCCGAGTTGCCGCGCCTGCACCGCGTCAGCGATGCAGCGGCGACCTTCTGCCGTTCCCCGGTATTCGCGGCGATCGCCGGCGCGTTCATCGGCCCGGACGCCGACCTGATGTGGAACCAAGCCCACGTCAAGGCGGTGGACGAGGAAGGCTTGACGACTTTCCCGTGGCATCAGGACGGCGCCTACGCGGAGATGGAGAAGCCGAACACGCTGAGCTGCTGGATCGCGCTGACCCGCTGTGACGCCCGCAACGGAGCGATGATCATGGCACCGGGTAGCCACCGATCTCTACTGCCGCATCGCTGGGACGATCAACTGAAGTACATGACGTGCGACGAGCCTGCTGACGTACGGCAGCTCGAAATGGATCTGGGGCAGATCGTCGTCTTCGGAGCCCGGACGGCGCACGCCAGCCCGCCCAATCGAGGCGAGAGGCCGCGCTTCGGCTATAGCCTGTCGTTCAGCCTGCCCGAGAACCGTCTGCTGCCGAGTCGCGCGCCGTTCGGCGACCAGGTGCCGCTGCTGCGCGGCGGTCGTCACATCGACGACGTGATGCGCGACTATGCGCTGGGAATCGATGCGGCTCAGGCGTCGGGGGACGCGATCCTCGAGTCGATGCGCCGTCGGTTGCCGCGCCAATCCGAGGCGATCGACGCGGCCTTCGCCGCCTACCGGGAAGCCGTCCAGGCCGGCGACGACGCCGCCAGCGGTCGCCGTCTCAGCGCTCTTTTCGCCATCAGCGAGGACGACATCAGCATCAACGGCGACCTCATTCGCGCCCGCACCGACCCGGATGCGATCGTGCGCGAGTACGCGCATTTGGGTGCGGAGGTTACGCACGAGCAACGCCGACAGTTGTTGTTGCGCGCTCTCGAGCTGGAGCCGGATCACGCGGCCGCTCGTAGCGCACTCGCCCGCCTCGAACAGCGCTGAACGTAAGTTCAGGGCTGTCTCGATTCGCCGCCCCTTGCCGACGCCGGCCCTGTGGCCGCGCCGGGCGTTCAGGCGACTTATCAGTTGATACTCCTGAAAGTTGGACCGATGAGTTGTAGCCCCTCTACTCAAAAGGCCAACGGAAGGTTCTTGACAAGTTCCCGCTAAGCGTGACGTACGTCTTAGCTCCTATCTGTACTTCGCCAGCGGGGGCAGCGATGCATGGAACAGTAGAACGGCCTGTGGTCGAGGGGCTTTGGCAGAGCCGGACGGCAGGGGACATCGTCCTCGCGTCGACGCCGCCGTACATGTTGGGTGGCTGGCTTCCGATGGGGATTCCCCTGATTGGCGCGCTGCTCGAGCAGGATGGCATCACCTCCCGAGTCGTGCGCTTTCAGGATGCACCGAGCAATCCGCCGCCCCAGATCGTCGATCTCGTCTACGATACGCTGTACCGAGATCCTTCGATCGATTCTCGGCTCAGCCGGATTCGCCAGATCGCAGATGGCGACGGCGAATTCTTCAATCTGATTTTGACGAGGCTACTCGCCGGCCCCGAACGCGTCTTTGGCCTTTCGGCATGGCGGATGAATGCCGATGTGACTCTCGAGATCGCGCGGCGTCTCAAGGAACAGCGGCCGGACGCGCTCGTCATTGTCGGGGGGCCCGAGGCGTCTGAGGGTACCTCCGACTTCTTCCAGGATTGGATCGACGTCGTGGTGTGGGGCTCGGCGGAGAGCGTTGTGGTCTCCGTGATTCGCGCGATGCTGGATCGCCGCCCGGGCGAGGCCGCGGCCTGGACGAACGTGTGGGTGAATCCGAAGCACGCGCGCGCGGATCGATCTCCGTTGCCACCGCCCGAGCAGCCGCCGATTCCGCGCATCGACTATACGACGCTCGTTCCTCTCCAAGTCGGAGCGGCGAATCCGTCGCTCCCGCTGATGTTGAATCTCGGATGTCCTTTCCGCTGCGGGTTTTGCCCCAACACGACCATCTACCCGGAGATGGGCTGGGGTAGTCCCCAGCGAGTGGTGGACGAGATGGTCGAGATCATGCGGATCTGGGCCGAGTTGCACCCTCCGGGCGAGGCTCCTCAGATCGAGTTGCAACTCTGTGACGCAGCTCTGAATGGGAATCCGGGGCAGTTCGATCAGCTCTGCGATGCGATGATCGCCGCCGACTGGCCGATTCGCCCTTCGGTCGGCACCCTGTTGGTGATCGACAAGCGCATGACCCGGGAGCGATCGGAACGCACGATCGCAGCCGGCTTGCACCACGCATTCTTCGGCTTGGAGTCGGCCAATCCACGCCTGCGGCGTTTGATGAAGAAGCCGGGTAAGAAGGAAGAGATCGCGGTCGCGCTGCGCGTCTGCCGCGACGCCGGCTTCGACCGCAGCCTGGGGATGGGCATCATCGTCGGCTGGCCCGATGAAACCGAGGAGGAGTTCTACGAGACGGTCGAGTTTCTCGATTGGTCCCTGGGGCTGGGAGTCATCAACTCGGTCACCGTGACGCCGCTGATCCGCACGCCGGGCATGATGGACCCGACGCTGATGGAAGGCGCCGCCGGAGAAGCGAGGGGCTTGTTGTGGCAGATGCCGACTCCAGGGGGCTCGCCCAACGTGCGCGCGCGGCGCGTTTTCCACGCCATCGATCACTTCAGGGGCCTCGTCCCTGTCTCGTCGTCGATTCCCCACGAGATCATCGCCAAGTCGATGCTCAATCCCGGCACGGAAGTGTTCTGGGATGGGTGGCATGCGCGCAACACTGTCGACGATGCGGGCGCCGCTCGACAACTAGTTGCGAACGCCTCCGGTGACGCGAAAGACGACGCCAATCCGCTTGTCGAGACGATGGCATCTGAGACCGACTCGACTGCCGATGGCGGCGTCGTTACCCCGCCGCACGCGGCGCAAGATGCTCACGTCGCCAACGGCAACGGTGGCATTCACGGTGAGCCCGTCGACGTGCATGTCTCGGAGCGAACGCTCGTCGGCCGCGGAGAGTCGATCGTGTTGCGGCTCGATCGGACGCCGGGCGCGCTGGGCTTCGCGCGAGTCGGGGATCACGCCTTGAGCTACATCGGCTCGGACATTCCGGCACCGCTGCGTACCGTCGTTCTCAGCGTCGGTCGCGTCGTGCGCGAGTTGCCGACGGCGCCGGACGCGGCCGATGAGGCATGGGGCGCGATCGCGCGAATCGTCGAGAACCTCGCGCCGGACATCAATCTCGTCGACTGACGCCTTCCGTAGTCGCCCGTACGCCGACGCGGCCAGTCGGATCGTCACCGTTGTCCGCGGTGGTCGGCGACATACGGGGCGTACCACTCGCGGTCTTCTGCAACGAGCCCACTGTTTTCGAGGACCACTCGTTGCCCGACGAGATCCGACGTCCGCTGCGGCAACGGTGCAGGCGAATCCTTCGCACTGAGCAGGTCCGCAGCCAGGATGCGCTGCGGGGAGTCGAGACTTTCGTCCAACGCCAAAGCCAATCGGTTGCCGTCCCGATCGACGACCTGAACACGCGTGGCGAGGGCGCGCCAACGCGCCGTGCCCCCGGGATCCGCGCCGTCGACAGCGTCGAGCAGTCGCTGAGCCAGGGCGATGCTGGCAGCGCAACTCAGGGCGCACGGGGAGTGGGAGAGTAGCGCCAGGCCCGGCTGCAGCCACTGGCTCAGCGGCGAGGCGGAGGTGGTAGGTTCGGGAAGCAGCGCCCACGCGAGGGTCGTGTCGTTGTGCTCGGCGACGTGACCGAAGCGCTCGATGCAGCAGGGCGGGTAGCCCAGCAGCTCGCCGAGTTGCGCGGACGCTCCGTCGACGCTCTGGTCGCTGCCGTGCACCAACAACTGCCTCTCCAGAGCCGCCGCTTCCGCCAGGGTGCGCGAATCGGGAGAAACGAGGAGAGTCGCCGAGCCATCGCCGCGCTGCGCGGTCACGAGCTCGACCATGAATCCTCGCTGCTCCGTGCGTTCCACGAGGGCGTTGACGAACTGCGCGGGCACCTGATCGAGCTTCACGACGCGTCGCAGACGCGCCTGGAGCGCGGTGAGCTCGATATCCCAGGGGCGAAGCGACACGCCGTCGGCGCCGGCTGCCCAGGCGTGTCGCGGCAACGGCGAGCCGTACAGGGCCTCGCGCTCCACACTTATGGCGATCCCCGATCGGGCGAGCGCCTCCTGCCATTGTGAGAACACCTGTAGCAAGCGGTCTCGCCCCGTTGAGTCCTCGCCCTGGAGGTCGAGTTTGCGAAACACGTGGTAGGCCTCGGTGAGTGAGCTGCGATTGCCGTGGCCGATGTACTCAATGGCGGCGATGCCGATCTTGCCGTTCACGACCGCGAAGCGCTCGCCGCCGAGGTCGGCTGGCGCGAGTCGCATGCGCATACCCGCGTTCCCGCGCTCGACGACGACGAACAGTTGCCGAGGTAGATTGCTCTGCGTCACGGACACTTCACCGCGCATCGGCGGCGACGCTACTCCAACACCGGCGGTGCGACAATCGAAGAGGTGAAACGCATCCGTTGCCGCGCACGCTCGCTGGACTGGTTGCCGGTGACTTGATAACCGACGCTCGTTCGTCCGACCGTCCGCTGCCGCCGATGAATCGAGGATCCGCGTCGAGCCGTCTCGACATCGAATGGATCGCCATGAAGGCGGGGGTCAAGCCCGCCAACCGCGTCAGCGTCGCTCCGGTGCGCGCGGACGAAACCGAAACTCGACTGCGTCGCGATGGCTTCGCCGTCGTGCGCAGCGCCGACACGGTCACCTTCCCCGGGCGTGAGCCGTCGACGATCCTCTACGTGGCGCCGAGCGAGGAGTACGCTCGCACGCTCGCCGCCGCCGAGGTGCCGCTGTTGCCGTCGTCGGGCAAGCTGCCCCTCGATGAAGAGATCGCCCTGCACTTGCGATTCGGCGAGCTGCTCGGGTTCCCGAAGTGCTGCGTCGAGGAGTTCTGCAATCGCCTGCGCCGCGGCATCACCTGCCGCATCGACGGCGGTTACGCCGACGAGGATTTCGTCGCCGCCGAGTGCGCCGCACGGGCGTCGCAGCATTTTCTCGGCCGACTCAACGATCTTTCGCCTGACAGGCGGGCGCGGCTCGTGACGTTCTATCCCTGCCGCTACGACTGCCCGTCGGCTGGCAACTATGCCGCCGCGGTGTTCACCGCGGCGGCGAAGATGGACGCTGGGGCGGCTGCCGCGTTGCGCGATGCCTTGCTCGGCGCGATGTACATCGCCGTGGATGGAACGCGTGGCGGTGCGGCGTCGTCGATGCCCGACGTCCTGCGCGTCGAGTTCGATTCGTTCTGACGGACGGGATCGCTGCCGAACCAGGCGCTGCTTTGCAACGGTAGAACCTTGCCAGGGCCCGGTTTATCATCCGCGCCATGGGCGACGCGCCGAACGACTTGTCCGCCGCTGTCGAAGCTTTGCGCGGCGCCCTGGGTGAAGACCGGGTGCTCGCCGGCGCCGCAGCGACAGAGGAGATCCACCGGCGATCGCTGAACCCCGACGGTGGAATCGCGCCGTGTTACCTGGTGCGTCCTCGCGGCACGCGCGAGTGCCAAAGCGCCGTCGAGGGCCTGGCGGCAGCGGGTTGTCTACCGGATGCGATCGGCGGACTGACGACTTTCTGGGAGCCGCACACGCCGGGCGCGAGCGTCCTCATCGACACCCTCGCGATGAGAGAGCCGTTCCGCGTCGATCCCGCTGAGCGAATCGGATACTGCGGTGCCGGCATCACGGTGCGCGAGCTGGACCGCGCGGCTCGCGCCCATGGCCTCTGCCTGATCGCGTATCCGGACAGCGATGGGTCGCAGTCGGTTGGGTCGATGGCGGCCGTCGCCTGCACGACCGGATTGGGGATGGGGCGGTTCGAGCCGGTCGAGCAGATCTCCGGTTTGACGGTGGTGACTCGCGACGCGACGGTGGTCCGGACCGGCGCCGCGTGGCGCCTGGGTCGCGGCGGTGCGACACACGGAACGCCGGATCCAACTGGCATGTTCATCGGTTCGCAGGGTGAGCTCGGAATCATCACCGAGGTGGTGCTGAAGCTCTGGCCCGCCCCCTTTCTGGCGGCGCGCACGTGGCAGCAACCATGGAGCTCGGCCGCCGAGCTCGCCGACGCTCTGCGCCACGCTCGGAACAGTCTCGACATGGGATGCGTCGACAGTTTCCGGCTCGAAGCGGTCGGCGCTGGCCGCGAGCCGGCCGGCTCGATCGAGTGGTTCGTTCGCTGTTGGGCGCCCGACTCCGCGCTGACCGCCGACCACCGCTGTGCGCTCGTGGCGCAGGGTCTCGAGGCGCGTGAGCCGCGCTGCTGGGTCGAATCGGAACGCGCGCGCCGCGGCGAGTTGCCGGAGTACGACGAGCGCTTTTCGGTGCCGCCGGGCGAGCACCGCAATCGAACCGGGCGCGACGGCTTCCTCGGCATCGAGGTCAACGTTAACTGGGGCGATCAGCTCGATGCGTCGCTGGCGCTCTTCGCCGATCTGTTCGACGCCCTCGCAACGCTCGGGCCCGGGCACCGCCGGCTCGGGATCTACCCGGGAGCGCACGTCGTATCGATCGGTGTCCAGGCCATGTTGGCGGGCGGCGGCACGCGCGCCGACGATGTGCGCGAAGTGATGGCCCGATATGCCGAGCCGCTGCTGGCGCTCGGGGCGGTGCCTTATCGGCCGGGCCGGGTGTGGCGGAAGAGCATCGAGCGCCGTCAGGTCGATGACGCGGCCGCGGCGATCGTCCGGCGCGCGGGACGCTCCGGGGATCGAACGTGACCGAGCTGCATCCCGCGCTGGCCTTCTTGCGCGACAGGATCCCGTCGGCGCGCGCCGTTGGCGCGGAGGTGTTGGCGTTCCAGGTCGACGGTGTCCGGATCGAGATCTTCACGGTACCCGCCGGCGGCGCGCCGGCGCTTTTCGCGACCGGGTCGACGCGGTTGTCCTATCGCTGCAGCGCATCGATCGCGGAATCCGCCAAAGAGTCGTTGCGGCGAGTGCTGTTGGAGCTTCGCGACGCGCTGTCGACAGGCCGCGTAGAGAGCGTGCGTGATGCGCTGCCCGACGGCGGCGGCTGGACGGAAAGTGGCGCCGATCCGACCGTCTGGCGAGACTGGGCGGTTCGCAGCTACCGGGGGATCGTCGCAACCGGCCGGCGCGACGCGTGCGCGGGACTGCCGGATTGTCTGGACTTGCGCATGCGGCCGCCGATCGCGGCGCCGTGGCCCGAGATCGTTGCCGTGCCGCGCAGCGGTCCGTGCTCGCGCTGCGGCCGCGCCGGCGGCTGTGCCGCGGCGCGAGTAAGCGACGATCTCTACAAGCCGCTGCGACACGCCGACGCGGCAAGCGCCGAGCTGGCGGCGTTGCAGGTGCTCGCGCAGGCGGCGTCGCTGCCGCTGGAGAAGGCGCTCGCGGCGTATCGGGACCTCAACAGCGCCTGCGGCGATCGCGCGCTCGAAGGGGCGCTGCCGTTCGAGTTCTCGGTTCGCATGCCGCGCGGCGAGCAGCAGCCCGACCGGCTTCGCTTCGTCAGCTACTACCCTCTGGTCACCAGCGACGCGGTCCGCGAGCGGATCCATCAGCGGCGTCGGGAAGCGGTTCGCCAACTCGCGGCGCTCTGGCTGACTCCGGCTGAGGTAACTTCGCTCGACGCGTGGTTGGACTGCGCGACGGCGACTCAGCCGGCGACGCTGGGGCTGTCGATCGGCGTCGAGATGGATGCGAGCGGCGTCCGACTGCAGGTGTATGCCCATCCGGAAGCCGACGCGGAAGGGCAGCGATTTGCTTCCGCTTCCGTCTCCCGACTCGGCGGTGCCGGCGGCGATGTTGCGCTTCCATCGCAACCTCCCGTGCTGGTCGGCATTGCCCTTGCGGCCAACCGACCGCCGGCGCTCAAGCTGTACTACCACCGCGCGTGGTTGGAGCGGGGCGATACCGGCCTGCTGACCGATGGGCTGGCGGAGCTGGAGCCTTTCAATCCCGGCTGGGGTCTGGCGATCCACGAGCACTGCGGCGGGCGCGCGGCGTGGGTCAAATGGGATTTCCCGGTGACGACCCACTACCAGGAATACGAGCGCTTCCTCGATGCCTTCTGGCGCGCGACCGGCGCGCCGCAGGCCTCGACGCCGAACTGGCTTTCGGGTGAGCAGTTCAGCCCCTGGCCGACCTGGGCAAGTCTGGGGCGAGGCGGCTGGGCGCTGTACTTCCACGCGCGATGAAGCGGCGGAAGCGTTGTCGGTCCGCGCGCACCTGCTAGGGTTGCTCGGTGCGAAAGGAAGCTCATGGCTGAAAGTTTCGACGTCATTGTGATCGGGGGAGGGCCGGCGGGTTCGCTGTGTGCCGCCGTGTTGAAGCGCTACACGCCGAACCTGCGCGTCGCGCTGATCGAGCGCGACGAGTTTCCGCGCTACCACATCGGCGAATCGCTCGTTCTGGAGGTGAACCGGATCCTGCAGGACGCCGGGGTGCTGGAGAAGGTCGAGAAGGCCGGCTTTCTGCACAAGTGCGGCGCTACCTACGTCTGGGGCGTCGATCGCCGGCCGTGGCCGTTTCTGTTTGCCGAGTCGACGGGGCGGCGGCCGAACTTCGAGGGCATGCAGAACTATACGTTCCACGTCGAGCGGGCGGAGTTCGACCAGTTACTGCTCGACCACGCCAAGGACATCGGCGTCGAGGTCCTACAGCCGGCGATGGTCCGGGAAGTGCTGTTCAGCGACGGTCGCGCCTGTGGGGTCAAGGTCGAGCAGAACGGCGCGACGCGCGAGCTCGCGAGCCGCTTCGTGGTCGACGCCAGTGGGCGCGCCGGCGTGCTCGCGCACCGCATCGGCAATCGCGTCTTCGACTCGGTGATTCGCAACCTGGCGGTCTTTGGGTACTGGGAGAACGCCGATTTCGATCCGGCCTACACGGTGGGTTGGGATCCGGCGGCGATCGCCGTCATCAGCGCACCCGAGGGGTGGGTTTGGTACATCCCGATTCGCGCCGGCCTGGTCTCGGTCGGGTACGTGACACCGGCCGAGACGTTCAAGAAGCGGAGCAAGAACGGCGAAGACCTCGAGAGCTACTATCGCACCGCGCTGCAGGGCGTTCCGGAAGTCGCGCAGTGGCTCAAAAATGCCGAGTTGGTCCACCAGGAGCACGCACCGGCGCGTGTCATGGTGGAGCGCGATTTCAATTACATCCACAGTCGCTGGTGGGGACCTGGGTATGCACTGGTCGGCGACGCCGGCGGCTTCCTCGACCCCTTGTTCACGTTCGGCGTCTTCATGGCGGCAACCGGCGCGCAACTGGCCGCCTATGCGATCGGCACGCTGCTCGACGAGCGAGCGAAAGGCGCGACCGAAGAACTGGTGTTGGGCGGCTACGAGCGCCACATGCGGACGTACTACGAGGCGTTCGCCAACATGCTGTACATCTTCTACCGCTTCAACGGCGATCGCAGCGAGTACTGGCGCGTGGCGCGCGACCTGATTCAGAAGGAATCGCTACCGGCGAACATCACCGACCGCGAAGCTTTCATGGCGCTGACCTTCGGCTACGGCGTCAACACCTACGTCTTCCACGAGGCGACGCAGCACTTCGGTCAGGTGGCCATGCGCCGCATCTTCGACATGGGCAACGCCGAGGACGCACCGATCGCCTTCAGCGACCCGGGTGAGTTTGGAGGAAAGTCGCTCAACGCGGACAGTCGTCCGGTCCTCCTGCGCCAACCGGTGGTCGAGGAGACGGTCATTCCCATCCACGGGACGGGGCGCATGATTCCGATGCGCCGGCTCGACTTCGCCGATCCCGAGCACAAAGGATTTCCCAGACACGTGTACGCGCCCGATTGGTTGAGCGACATCGTGCGCGGCCTCGACGGTTCGCGCACCGTGGACGAGCTCACGGCATCCGTGCCGGACGGACAGATCCGTTTCGGCGCCAAGAAGCTCGAGCGTCGCGAGGTCATGGAGCGAACCCTGCGAATGATGTACTCGCTCGGCGTCGTCGGGACGCAGGAAGGACCTTGAAGCCCGTAAGTAGGGTTTCCCGACCCGCTACGGTTTGACGGCCAGCACGATCAATGCCCCCGTCATCGCGACTTCGCCGATGACGGAGATGTTGCGCCATCCGCTCTCGTGGAGGTGCTGCACCATCTCATCGATGTGCCACGCCCAATACTTGTTGTGCAGGCCGAGCTCGAGCAGCCACGGCAGCGCACGGCGGTCGTCGCGGGGTAGCTCATCCGTACGCATGAACTCGTGCACCACCAGGACCCCTTGTCCGCCCGGCTTTGCGAGGCGGTAGTACATATCCGTGAAGGCTCGGGCGGGTTCCGAAGTGGGGGACCACAGGTGGTAGGTCAACGATGACAAGATGACGTCGTACGACTCGGGCTCCGGCGATTGGCGGGAAAGCTCCGTTGCGTCGCCGCCGAAGTACTTGAAGCGATTCACCGCGTCCTCGGGATAGAGGGCGCGGTGATTCTCCGCTGCCTGCGAAAGGACTGACGCAACGTCGTAGAAGTTCATCTCGACCGCGTCGGGCGACAGCGCCAGGGCGATCTCGGCTCCATAGATCCCCGCCCCGCACGGCAGGTCGCCGAACTTGATAGTCTTGCTGCCGGGCCGCGGTTGCAGCGCCCAGGGCGCCGCATTCGACAACACCTGCAGCACCTCTCGCGCGAAGGAACGCGAGACGTCGATCGAGGCCTTTGGGTTTCGCGTCGGATGCTCCTGCAGAGCGATGTCATCTTCCGGTGCGAGCTCCGGCTGGGAGCCGGTGCGCAGGCGCTGCTCGAAGTGAACCAGGCCGCCCAGCGCCACCGGAGCCAGAACGCCGCGAACGTATCCGACGAGGGGATGCGGAGCGTCGGTGAGCAGATGGCGCCGCGACGCTTCGGTAAGTGCCAGAGTCTGCGCTGACGTCACCTGAAGGAGGCCCATCACGCACAAGACGTCTACCGCTTCCCGGGTGGCAGTCGGGTCGAGTCCCAAAGAGGTCGCGAGCGTGCTCGCCGTGTGTTCCGGCTGGCCCTGGTCCTCCCGACTGTGGATCTCCTCGAAGATCCCGGTCTCGACTGCGGCGATGAGGGCCGCGCCGTAGTAGGGCCCGCGCGCGTATCGCAGGACGGCCTCCTGTGTCTCCATCTCGAGAGGTTCGGTGTGCTGAGGTTCCACGGTCATCTCCTCGCCAAGGTCGAAGGCGGGAGCCGGAGAGAACTACGAAGCGGCGAGCTCGTTGCCGCCCTCCGCCCGCCTACCTACGCTGGGTTGGCGTATTTCGCCTCGCGCGGCACGTCAAGACGCGAGGGCTGGCGCAGTCAATCAACTCGCAGATCAGGTGGGAGTTGCGCGCCTGCGGTACTTGCCGAACTGGAAGAAGTACCCGCGGCGGAGCCACTGACGTTCGAAACGCCGCTCCACGGCCGCGTAGAACGCATCCTGTTCGCGCAGGAACTTGCGGTACAGTCCCGTTTCGATCTCCAGAACCATGACCTGGTAGCGCATCTCCACGGCGGGAATGAGTTTGCGCAGCGGAACCTCGAAGGTCAGGAAGTCCATGGCCCGCCGCAGCGGCGTATTGCGCGGTTCCGAGAAGCAGAGGAAGCCGCCGGGCTTGAGGATGCGATACAGCTCCTCCACGGCTTCGGAATAGTCCGCGATGTGATGGAAGACCTCGTTGACGACGACTGTGTCCGCGAAGCCATCCGGCAGGCCAGTGGCGAGGAGTGTCCCTTCGCGGACATCCATACCGGCAGCGCGGGCGACTTCTCGGCATAGGGGATCGGGCTCGATCCCGACCAGGTGCGTGTGCCCTCGCGCCGCGAGCAGCCGCATGTACTCCCCGTAGCCGCAACCGGCGTCGACGACGAGGGCATCCGTCGGAAGATCGAAATAGCCACGTCCCGGGTCTTCGCTCAGCAGCCGCTTCAGAATGGCCTGATAGGATCGGAAGTGGCGCGAGTAGGCTGTGTCTTGAACGAAGTCGGCCGGATCCGTCATCAACTGCGGTCGTATTCCGACATCCCCATGGGATGCAACGCGATCGGGGATTCCCCGTATCGGATAACCGAAGCAACCGACCGTCGTTGGCTCTTGCAAGCCTGGCTCGCGCCGCCGTACGATCCTCGACCATGTGGCGGTCTGGTACTTCGGCGGGCCGCTTTCATGTTGGGGGGGCATGCGAGCAAATGTGACGATATTCGGCGCGCGCGGCGACGCCGCGATGGTGGCGTCGCGATGACGGTGCTCGGCGCTCGCCCCTTGCTCGTCAATCCACCTCTGGTCGACGGCGTCGCCTTCACCCGACTGGGGCGCTGTCAGGAGCGCGAGGAGGTCCTGGGTACGACAAAGCCTCCGTACAATCTCGCGCTTGCCGCCGCGCTGCTGCGCGACCACGGTTGCGACGTCCGATTGGCGGATCTGACGGCCAGCCGAGAGAGTGTCGGTGATCTGATCGAGCGCCTCGACGCCGAGGGCTTCCGTCCGACTTTCGTTGTCTTCCCGAGCACGACGCCGACTCTCGCCGCCGATACGGCCGCTATGAGTCAGCTCAAGGCGCGCTATGGGGTGCCGTTGTTCTGCTTCGGGCCGCACGCCTCGACGGCGCCGCGGGAGGCAATGGAGCGTGCGCCAGTGGTGGACGGCATGTTCGTCGGCGAGCCCGAGGACGGCCTCGTGGCATTGGCGGCGTGCGAGTCGCTGAGCGAGCTCGATCAGATCCCGTCGCTCACCTTCCGTCTTGGCGACAGCATCGAGCCACATCGCCAGCACGGTAGATTCGCCGGCTTCGCCACGGCACCGTTCCCGGCGTGGGATCTCGTCGACCTGGACCAGTACCGGGTGCCGATCGTCGGTCGCCCGTACATGATCGTCGAGACTTCGCGCGGCTGCCCGTACTCGTGCGACTTCTGTGTCGCACCGATTCACCAGGGCCATCAGTTCCGGGAGCGCAGCGCCGCTGCAATCGTCGACGAGATGGAAGAAGGCTACCGCCGTTTCGGCGTGACCGTCTTCTATCTGTGGGGCGACACCGTAACGCTGAACGTCAAGACCTTCAGTGCTTTTTGCGAAGAGCTGATCGCGCGCCGGTTGCCGATCCAGTGGATCGGCAACGCACGCGCCGACAACTTGGTGGATCTCGCGTTCGTTCGACGGCTCCGCCAGTCCGGTTGCTGGATGCTGGCGCTCGGCCTCGAGACCGAGTCGGACGAGACGCGCAACGACATGATGAAGCGTCTCGAGGGCAAGAAGATCACGACGGCGCTCGCCAACATGCGCGCCACCGGTATTCGTTCTTTCACCTTTTTCATCCTCGGGTACCCGGGGGAGACGCCCGCCTCCCTGGAGCGCACCATCGAATATGCGATCTCGGTCGATCCGGACTTCGCCAATTTCTACCCCGCGGTGCCGTATCCCGGCACGGCGTTGTACGCGAAGGCCAGGAGCCACGGTTGGCTCGCGAGCGAAGACTGGTCGCGTATGGAGTATTCGTATTATCTGATGCGCGGGAACGGCCTCGACGAATCGGTCGTGATGGAAGCGATCCACCGGGCTCGACGCCGGTTCTATCTCCGGCCCGCGTATATCGCCCGTCATGCGGGCGATCTGTTGCGCCTCGCCCTGACCAAGGGGAGCGCTACGTGGAGTTTCGCCGCTCGCGTGGTGTTCGGCGGACGCGTCCCCGTGGTTGCGCCGCCGCTAGCGGCGCCCGAACAACGCACTGCGCCGGTTCTGCCGCCGTCATGAAGATCGTCTTCGTGCAGCCGCCAGCGTTGATGGGCATCGACAATTACACAGCCATCACGCTCCCGCCGCTCGGCATCGCCTACCTCGCCGCCTACGCTCGCGAACACGGCCACGAGACGGTCATCGTCGACGGTCTCGGTTCGGCGTTGCGAACGCTGCGCCCGTGGCCGCGGCACGCCAACCGCATCGTCGAGGGCCTCGACTTCGACGAGATCGTCGCGCGCGTGCCGAGTGACGCCGAGGTGATCGGCGTCTCCTGCATGTTTACGCACGCGTGGCCGATGGTGCGCGAGCTGATGATTCGTCTGAAATCGGCGTTCCCGACAGCGAAGCTCATCGCCGGCGGCGAGCATGTGACCTCGATGTACGACACCGTCCTCCGCGAAACACCGGCGGAATGCTGTGTGCTGGGCGAGGGAGAGGTAACGCTCCTCGAGTTGCTCGACGCCTTCGAAACCGGTCGCGACCTCAAAGAAGTCGCCGGACTCGCGCTGCGCGATGCGGACGGGAAGACGTTCAAGACGGCGAAGCGCGCCCGCATCGCCGATCCCGACATTCTGCCGTGGCCGGCATGGGACCTCGTCGATCCCGTAGTTTACATGGACAACGCCGCCTTCCAGGCCCCGTCCGCCGGCCGCACGATGCTCACCATTGCCTCGCGCGGGTGTCCGTATCGCTGCACGTTCTGCTCGTCGCCGACGATGTGGACGCAGGTGTGGAAGCCGCGCGACCCGGTGAAGGTCGCGGACGAGATGGAGGAGTACATGCGCCGTTACGGCGCCAACGACTTCCAGTTCCAGGACCTGACGCCGATCGTGCGCAAGGACTGGATCATCGCCTTCTGCCGCGAGCTCATCGACCGCCAGCTCGACATCACCTGGTCGCTGCCGATCGGCACCCGGTCCGAGGCGATCAACGGCGAGGTGCCGGCGTTGCTCAAGGCTTCCGGCTGTCACCACATCACGTACGCGCCCGAGAGCGGCAGCGACCGGATCCTCAAGGCGATCGAGAAGAAGGTCGATCTCGACCGATTGGAGCAATCCGTGCGCGACTCGCTCGCCGCGGGGGTGAAGGTTTGTCTCTTCATCATCATCGGCTTTCCGCAGGAAGAGATGAAGGACATACGGCTCACCTTCGCATTCATGCGGCGCATGGCTCGGGTCGGTGTGCACGAAGTCGCGCTCAACACCTTCGTCCCGCTGCCTGGCACGGAGTTGTTCGAGACGGCAAACGCGATCGAGCCGATCCCCATCGACGACGAGTACTGTTACTGGATGACGAGCGCGTCGAGCCTGTTCGACGTTCGCTCGTGGAACCCGCGCATCTCCGTTCGGCGGCTGTTGTTCCTCAAGTATTGGGGCCTGATCCAGTTCTTCGGCGTCTCGTACCTCTACCATCCGGCGCGGGTTTGGCGTTTGATCGCGAACGCGGCGCGCGGCGTGCAGGAGACGAAGCTGGACCGGGCGATCCGCGAGATCGCGACCAGAATCCGCACCATGCTGCTCGGGCCCTCGGCTGTTCCGGCAACGAAGGCTCAGCCGTCGGGCAGCGGTTGGTCGAACGAGGCGTAACGCGCTGCGGAGTCGGGAAGTAGTTTGGCATTGTTACGCTCTCTAAGGCCTGCCGGCGCCGCGCCCGACATCGTCGGCGCGCCGGTTGCCGTGCCGCGGGCGGGCGAGCATGCCCGCGGCATCAGTCGCGAGCTGGGGGTCGCGATCCTCACGGTGGTTTACATGCTGGCGGTGGGCGGCTGGATGCCGGTCTACAGCGAAACCACCGAAGACATGCTGCTCGGCCGCGACGGCATGGAGTTCGGCATCTTCAACGGCGGCTGTGGCACGACGTTTCCCGGGATCCGACAGCCCGAGTTGTTCACTCGCTTCCTGGCAGCCACCTTTGCGATCGGGCTCGGACCGGTTGGCCAACAGGTCATCATGATTCTGGTGACCGCGCTGAGTCTTGCCCTTTTTGATCGGGCTGCTCGCAAGCACTTTGGCGAGGACATCGGCTGGGTGCCGGTGGCGATCTTCCTGCCGATCATGCTGATCGTGTTCGTGTATCCGATCGCGACGCCTGGGTACCTATGCCCGCCGACCCTCGTCGCCTCGACTCTGGGTTTGCTCCATCTGGCCAAGACCGGGACGACGCGAGCTGCCTGCATCTGTGGTGCTGGTGTTGCCTTCGCAGGCGAATTCCACGTCATCGGGTTGCTCGGCGTTCCGATCTTCGTGATGACCTTGCTGCTGGCGTGCCGGCAACCGATTCGCGGGCCCTTGTTGGGCGTCGCGAGCGCCATTGCCACGGCGTTGCTGATCTCGTTCAACGGCTGGCTCAACAACGCGAGAACCATTCTCGGCCATCCCGAGGTGGTGGCGCTGGCGGCGGGAGCTCTGGTGGTAGCCGTGCTGATCGCCGTGCGGTGCCGACCGAGTTGGCAGAAGCTCGATGTCGATCGGCGGCTTCGGTTTCTCCTTCTCGGTATCGTCGGGTCCGTCTCGGCGGCGGTGTTTGTCGGTGCGGTCATCACCGGCAAGACGGCCATGCCGCATTACTTCCTGTTCGCGTTTCCGGCACTGGGAATCGTGGTGGGACTCGCGATGCGTCGATTGCGTGCGTACGGCGCCGTGGGCCGCATCGCAGCGCTGGCGATACCGATTCTCGTGTTGTCGGCGCATCTGCTCTTCGGCGCCGTGTGGCGCTTCGGCATGACGACGGGAACCGTGTCGCTCCCGAACTATGCGATGCGCGAGGCGGAGATTCTGGCGCGTCACTTCTGGTCGAAAGGGTTTACGTTTCCCGATGTGCAGAGGAATCTTCGCGGCCCGCACAGCCTGGATCTGATCGGCGGGATATCCGTCTTTGCTCCCAGTGCCGACGGGCCCTTCGAGCGGCCGATGTCGGATGTGCGCGTCGTGACATTTTCCGAGCGCTATCGTCCGGAAGGAGCGATTCCGGCCGGCGGCGAGGAACTCGATCTCGGATACGGTCGCCGCTCGTGGCTTCTCCCGCTGGATGGCTGGGTTCGGCTAGCGCCATCGCGAGCCTGCTTCGAGCCTTCGGGCGAATGGAGCGAGCGAGAATGTGTGGAGATCGAATCGGAATCGATGGAGTACACGGGATCGTTCCGAGATCTGCGGGATCGATCCTTCCCGGCGCTCCGCAAAGCGCGCTCTGGGATCGCTGGAGGTTTCTCGCGGAGCTTTACGTGGGAGCTGCCGATCGAGATCATGGGAGACGATCGAGAGCGTCACATCGACATCGTCGGGCTGGTCGGCAACGCTCCATGGGTGATCGCCCGGGTGGAAGGAGTTGCCTACCGAGGTGAGTTGCCGGCACGCCACGTCGTTCTCGAACGCGGCGGTAGCCTGTCTGGCAAGCTCGTGCTCGCCCCACTCCCGAGCGGCATGCCGGCGAGAGAGTATCCGCCCGACTTTCTCGAAACACGGCCCGATGAGGCGGCGCTGCGCAGAAGCATCAGGCAGCTACCCCCGCTGGGCCGCTTCGCATGCGAGGCCCAAGGCATCTGCCCGACGGACGTCCGAACCGACCCGAGCTAAGCTAAAAACAAAAATCTCTCACCACAGAGACACAGAGGCACAGAGGGCCGCGGACGAATAGTTGAACCAACCCACTCCCATCGATTTCGATAAAGGATCGGTATCGGCAGTGAGTTGTCATCACGAGCACGCACTCTCCGTGCCTCTGTGTCTCTGTGGTGAAGTCTTTTTTGGTTAGCCGTCGGCGAACTGCGAGCCGAACTCGCCGATCGCCATGCGCGCGAGCTGCACCGTCTTCTTGAAGGACAGGGCCGGCTGACTCAGCGCACTGCAACCCGCGCAACCCGTCGTGGCGTCGATCTGGTCGCGATTGCAGGTGGCGAGCGACCGGCGCAGCGCGGCGAGCTCCTCGCTGTTCCAGATGTCGCGCAACGGCGTCACGTCCACGTTGCCGAGGGCGTTCTTTGCGTTGAAGTCTGCGCAACAGGGCACGGCCGTACCATCCCAATCGATACCCAGTTGAAGGCTCGGGAACGTGCACCGCTGTGTGCGCGCTGGAGGCGCCGAGATCGGGACGCTGCCCTGTGGACCCCGCAGTGAGCCCGACCAGTTCGCGGGCGGCATCCACATGACGTGATCCACTCCCATCGCGCGGTAGAAGTCGGCATGAGCCCGCCGCTGCCCCGCGAGGGCGTCGAGGGCGATGCCGCGGGCGACGATCACCGGACAGCGCCGTCCCGCGGCGCGTTTCGCGGCAACGAGCCCGCGCAGGTTGTTGATCACCACCTCCCAGCGCGAGCCGACCCGCAGGCGATTGTATTCCTCGGGTGTGTAGCCCTCCATCGAGAAGCTGACGCTGGCTGGACCGATCTCCACGAGCTCACGTGCGCACTCGGCATCGAGCAGCGTGCCGTTCGTGAAGACCGCGACGGTGAGCTGTGCGTCGACCGCTATGCGCACGAAGTCGAGAAAGCGTGGGTGCAGCGTCGGCTCGCCGAACAATCCGAAGTGGATGTGTGTGCACCACCCGCGAGCCTGGTCGATGATCGACGTGAAGCGCTCTTCGGTCATGCTGCCTTTCGGGCGACGCGAGCCCGTCGGGATGTCGGTGCCGGCGTGAAAACAGAAATCGCAGCGCAGGTTGCACTTGGAGGTGATGCCGATCAGGAGCGCTGCGGGCGCCGGCGGCGGCAGTCGGTCGCCGCCGTAAACTCCCGTGAGGTAATTCACTCCGAAGCGCACGGCGTCGACCGGTAGGCGACGGCGCCTGCTGCTGGTCGCCCGGGACGTCTTCATGGTTGCCGCTATTCTGTCGTTACCGGTTGCTCGACAAGTAAGGGAAGTCTCTTAACTTCGGCTCAATTGGAGAGTCAAGGAAGAATCGAGACGCGGCGCCGTCACTGCGGAGACGAATCAGCGATTGTGCCTCGAGAGGAGGCGATTCGCGGCTGGAGTAAGAGGTTCACCTCCGTGTGGCAGTTCCAATAGCAGGCTCGGCAGGCGCGGGCTTCTTCGCGGACGCTCCGCGCCTCTTCAGAAGCCCACCATTCGGAAAGTGAGCGCTCTCCGAGTGGATGCGGCTGCGCTCCCATCAAGCCGAAGGGAAAGCATCGGTAGACGTTGGCGTAACAATCGATAGTGAGCGTGTGGTACCCGGCCATGCAGTCCAGGGAGGAAGGTTTACCGGTCAGGCAGTCGCGGAAGAGATCGAGATAGGCGTCCGAGGAATCCACGAATGGATCGTTCCTCAGCTCGGACACGAAGCCGTCGAGTGCCTCGAGTTGAGCAGGCGTAATGCCGGAATCGCCCAGCGGTCGCATCTCCGGCAGTGCGAAGAACTGAGCTGGCATCAAGCCGATGGAGTCCGCTCCCCAGCACTTGGCCAGCGCCACGATCGCCGGCAACTCGACCAGATTCTCGCTACTGACGACGCTCACGACGTTGATTGTGAGGTCGCGCGCTCGCCGCCGCGCCTTGCGGAAGCTCGTGATCGCGCTCTCGACCCTGGCGAACCCTCCTCGGGTCCGACGCAACCGGTCGTGGGTTTCCGCGACGGCGCCGTCGAGGGACAAGTTGACGGAATCCAACCCGGCGTCGACGAGCCGCTCCGCCATGGTGTCGTCGACTCGCATGCCGTTGGTGTTGAGGTGCACCAAGAGGCCGCGCTTTCGCCCTCGCGAAACGATGTCGACGACGTTGGGATGGAGCAGGGGCTCCCCGCCGGTCAGGCTCAGTGCCGAGACACCGAGGTCCGCAATCCCGTCGACGAGGCGATCGAGCTGAGCCCCGTCCATCTCGCGGAAGCCCTTGCGCTTCCATTCGCGGGCGACGTCCAAAGTGTGGCACATGAAGCAGTCGTTGTTGCAGCGATAGGTCAAGAACAGAGCGCAGACCATCGGCCCGCTACTCGGAGGTCCGCCATGTGCGAACCTGCGGATCGCGAGAGCGGTCCAGCCGGCCTGAGCCAGCGTTCCCCACCGTCCCTGAAGGAGGAGACGCGTCGCCAGACGCGGATAGGTCTGCCGCACCGATCTGCTCATGACGATCACACGAGCAGGCCGTTGCGCAGCAGCGGCTGTTGATGGCCGAACAGCTCGCCTGTTTCGACCAGGCGGATGCCGGGGACGTTGAAGGTGATCAGAAACGCCTCGCGCATCAGATCGGTCCGATTGGGCGGGCTGCCGTGCGGCGTCATCAACCGGTAGACGATCATCTGGCCCGGAAGCAGAGTGCCGGGGACGACTTCGAGACCGTCGACCGAGCACGACCACCACTCGAGGCGTTCGTCCCAGGTGTGCGGCAGTGTGCGATCGTGGGCGCGCTCGGCGAAATACAAAGTGCCGTTCTCGGGCGATAGAGGGCCCAGACCGATGAAGCACGAGATGCCGGAGTCGAGTCGATCGATCTCCGCGAACTTGCCGTCCTGATGATAGGGGAACTGCGTGAAGGCGCCGACGTCGGGGAGCTTGAGACAGCCCTGGCTCCATGTCTGGTCGACGTCCGGTCCGATGATTTCGCGCGTGAGCTGCTGAAACACGGTGTGGCGTTGAAAGCGGGCGATGATCTCGCTGCCTTTGTGCGGTGCCGGCAGGAACGGGCGCAATCCCTGCTTCTCGCGGTGCACTGTGTTGCTGGCGGGGATCTCCTCGATCGACGCTCGGTAGAGGCGCTGGCACTCGCGGCGCACCGGTTCGATCTCGGACTCCGTGAAGAGAACATCGGTGAAGAAGAAACCGCGCTCGTCGAGCTCGCTCCTCTGCTCCTCGGTAACCAGATTCTTGGTGGACGAAATCACGGTGCTGCAATCTCCGCCTGGGTCACAGGTTCAGCTTTCGCACACGCATGTAGATTTCCGCCAGCCGCGCCACCGCCACCATCGGACCGCGCAGCCACCACAGATTGATCGACATCGTCGTGCTCAAGGCGTGCGCCTGGTGCCACCAGAGACTCGGGATGAAGAGCAGGTCGCCCGGCTCGACGACGGCGCGCATCAGCGGTGCGTCGCGAAAGCGGGGGAAGCGCGACAGGTCGGGATTCTCGGCGTCCACCGGACTGTAGTTTGGCACACCCGAATAGAAGGGGTGGCGGTAGACCATGCGCGTGCAGCGGCGGTCGAGCAACAGGAACTGCTTGCGACCGCCGATCTGTGCATAGAGGTTTTCGGGCAGATCTCGATGCAAGGGCCCCTTGGTATCGGGCGCATTCAACCAGAATCGCGAGCGCGCCCATTGGCGCTCGGCTGTGTACACCGGCTGCTCGATGTCGGCGAACAGCTCCGGCAACTGCTCGTCGACGCGAACGGTGATGAATCGATCGTGGGGCCTGCCGTCGGCGATCAGGTCGCAGTAGTCGCCGAATCGGATGCGCTCGTAGTGCAGTCCACTCTGGTCGTCGTAGGCCGCGCCCGATTTCTCGCGCACGACGGGCAGCTCGCGTTCGCCGAATTCGCGCTTGAAGTACTCGAGCGACCATTTA
>CADEER010000023.1 GCA_902826395.1 uncultured bacterium | reverse complement strand
CTCGGTCGGCCGCTCGATGATCCTGCCGGCGAGCCGCGGCGCGAGCCGTTTCTCTACGACTCGAAAGACCTGACGACGCACGCCGTTTGCGTCGGCATGACCGGCAGTGGCAAGACCGGTCTCGCCATCTCGATCATCGAAGAGGCGGTCATCGACGGCATCCCGGTGATCGCCATCGATCCGAAGGGCGACCTCGGCAATCTGCTGCTCACCTTTCCGGAGCTGCGGCCTGCCGACTTCACGCCGTGGGTGGACGCAAGCGACGCCGCGCGCAAAGGCCGCACCGTCGAGGAGCAGGCGCGCTGGACCGCCGACCTGTGGCGCAACGGACTCGCCGACTGGGATCAGAGCGGCGAACGCATTCGCAAGTTCGCCGATGCCGCGGAGCGCACCATCTACACACCCGGCAGCCTGTCGGGCCGTCCGATCAGTCTGCTCGAATCGTTCGCGCCGCCCGGCGCGGGCGTCCTCGCCGACCCCGATGCACTGCGCGAGCGCATCATGGCGACCGTCTCGGGTCTGCTGGCACTGCTCGGCATCGCCGCCGACCCGCTGCGCAGCCGCGAGCACATTCTCCTGTCGACGATCCTCGACGACGCATGGCGCAACGGCCAGCAGCTCGACCTGCCGGCGATCATTCAGCGCGTGCAGTCGCCGCCGATGGCGCGCGTCGGCGTGATGGACGTCAACACCTTCTTTCCGGCGGCGGAACGCTTCGAGCTCGCGATGTCGCTGAACGGCCTCATCGCCTCGCCCGGCTTCGCCGCCTGGTCGACCGGCGAGCCGCTCGACGCCGCCCGCCTGCTCTACACCGCGGCCGGAAAGCCGCGCCTGTCGGTGATCAGTATCGCGCATCTGACCGATGCCGAGCGGATGTTTCTCGTCACCGCCGTGCTCAACGAAGTCGTCGCCTGGATGCGCGCGCAGCCCGGCAGCCAGTCGCTGCGTGCGCTGCTCTACATGGACGAGGTGTTCGGCTACCTGCCGCCGACCGCCAACCCACCGTCCAAAGTACCGATGCTGACGCTGCTGAAGCAGGCGCGCGCATTCGGACTCGGCGTCGTCCTCGCCACGCAGAATCCCGTCGACCTCGACTACAAGGCGCTCTCCAATGCCGGCACGTGGTTCCTCGGACGGCTGCAGACCGAGCGCGACAAGGCCCGCGTGCTCGAAGGCCTCGAAGGCGCGTCGGCATCCGCCGGCAAGTCGTTCGACCGCGCCGCAACCGAGCGCACACTCGCCGGGCTCGGCAACCGCGTCTTCCTGATGAACAACGTCCACGAAGATCAGCCGAGCATCTTCCAGACGCGCTGGGCTTTGTCTTACCTGGCCGGACCACTGACCCGCGCACAGATCGCGACGCTGGCGTCGCCGCAGGCAAGCCCGGTGGAGCGCGCTGCGGAACCGCCAGACGCAAGGCCGTCGGCTCCACCGCCGGACAACGCCCGAAGCGACGTCGCGCAGACCCGGCCGGTGCTACCCTCCGCCATTACCGAGCGCTTTGCCGTCGCAGTTAACGCGCCGGCAGCCGGAGAGACCATCGTGTATCGGCCGGCGCTGCGCGCCCAGGCGACGCTGCACTTCAGCAAGTCGAACGTGGCGGTCGACGAGTGGCGCCACGTCTCCGTACGAGCGCCGCTCGACGGGAAGTCAGGCGATCCGTGGGCGACCGCGCAAGTTACAGGCACCGCGCTGCCCGAGCTCGCGGCGGCACCCACCAGCGGAGCCGCGTTCGCGCCTTTGCCCGCCACTGCTGCCGATGCGGCACAGTATGCGAAGTGGACCAAGTCTCTACAGTCACACCTCTATCGGAGTCAGGAGCTACGCGTGCTGCGGTGCAGCGAGCCGCGACTGGTGAGCGGCGCCGGCGAGACCGAAGGAGAGTTTCGCGGTCGTCTGCGCCATCGATTGCGCGAGGAGCGCGACGCCGAGATCGAGAAGATGCGCGCCAGCTTTGCGCCCAAGCTCGCGCGCATCAAGGAGCGCATCGAGCGCGCCGTGCAGAAGGTCGAGAAGGAACGCGAGCAGTACGACCAACAGAAGAGCCAGACCCTGATTTCGCTCGGCGCCACGGTCGTCGGCGCGATCTTCGGACGCAAGCTGCTCAGCACCGGCAACGTCGGTCGCGCGGCGACCGCTGCGCGCGGCTACGGCCGCATCGCCCGTGAGCAAGGCGACGTGACGCGCGCCGAGGACAATGTCGACTCGGTGCAGGAGGAGCTGCAGGGCATGCAGCGCGAGCTCGACGAGGCGATTGCGGCACTGCGCGGAGAAGTCGATCCCTCCGAGTTCGCTCTCGAGGAGATCATCGTCCGCCCGCGCAAGACCGACGTAGCCGTGGAAGCCCTGCTGCTCGTCTGGGAGCCGTGGAACGTCGACGCCTCCGGCGCCGCGACCCCGGCGTTCTCGGGCTGAACGCGCCCCCACCGCGGGAATTCCTCACCTGCGCTGCGCTTGCGCATGCGAGTCGATCGGCACCAGCGAAGAATCCTCGTCCGCCCGTAATTCGTTCGTTGTATTCCCGCACAGCGCAGCGCAGCCTCGTAGGGCGAGCGCTTGGGCGGCGCGGCGAGACGGGCGCGCGGCCCGCTACGACACCGGTCGTACGGAGCCCCCGGCAACCCTCAAAAATACGACCTTTCCACACTGCCTCGGCCACCGCGGCGCTGTCAGAGTAGCGACTGTCCGAAACGGGGCGCCGCGGCGCTCGAAGAGGCGATGAACGAGACAATGATCACCAACAGACGAAGGATCGACGGCGAGCGCGGCGCCGCACTACTCGGCGCCGTCATCGTTCTGGTCCTGCTGCTGTCACTCGCCGCCGTGATGGCGGTCAACACCACCTCGGATACGCGATTGCGCGGCGCCTTCGGCCATTCTCTGACCGGCTTCTACGCTGCCGAGTCGGGGCTCAACATCGGGATGGCGCGCTTCAAGAACATCTTCCTCGACTACAACGTGCCTACCGGATCCGATTTCACGGCGCGCTCCGTCGCGGTCGGCGATCGCGATGTGACCTACTCGCTGGCCGAGCGGGAGAACAACCCGAAGACCGCGGTGATTCCGGCCGGCGAGCTGTTCGCGGGCGTAAACTCTCAGCAGTACAGCTACGTGGTTTCGGCGGAGGCGGAGAATCCGATCGGCGACATCGAGGCCCGTCTCGGCGCCGAGTTCCTGGTTTCCTACATTCCGTTGTTCCAGTTCGCGGCCTTCTACAGAAACGATCTCGAGATCCTGCCCGGACCGGACATGATCTTGACCGGCCGCATCCACACCAACGGCGCGCTGTATCTGAGCGCCGGCAGCAACCTGAGTATCGGTGATGCACCGGCCCTGGGCGCGAACTCGGTACAGGTATCGGCCGGCAGTGGCCTGTACCGCGGACGCAAGGATCGCAGCCTCTGCGAGGGCACCGTCAAGGTCGACAAGCTGGAAGACGTCGTCGCGCCGACGGGCGATCTGGATCCACATGCACTGCCGTGCAACGGCTCCGCAACGCGCCTCGTACCGCAAAGCGAGCTCGACGCTTGGCAGGGCTCGATCCGCAGCGACATCGAGACGATCTCCATCCCCGAGCCCGACATCATCGACAAGGGAACCGGTCAGTTCTGGGGGCGCGCCGACCTTCGCCTCGTCCTCAAGCTCAACTCAGCCGATCAGCTTCCCGGCGGCCCCATGTTGTCGCACGCCATCGAAGTCCAGACCGCCGCGGGCGAGCGTGACGCCGCTCGCACCAACGCGATCCACCAGTTCATGAGCGACAGCGCCTGGAACGCCGCAAACAGCACCTATCGCGGCACCATGCCGGTGTTCTACACCGACGTGCCTCTCGACACCGCCGGGTGCTTCTGCAACGACGCCACGCCGACCTGTATCGGCAGCACTCTGCGCCTCTGCTACGACGGCTTCCTTCCCCACGCATCGGTCCCGCTGTTGCCGCTGCCGCGCGGCGTCTACGCGACGGCGATGGGAACGGGCGGCAACTTCGACCTCGACTACCGCCGCGGCGGCTTCTACAACCGGCGCGAGCAGAAGTGGATGCTGATGCTCAACATCAACATCGGCGATCTGCTGCGTTGGAACACAGCGAACGGCGAGCCTCTGTTCGACACCGAGGACGTCAGCGACGGCGGGCTCGTCATTTACGCGACGGTAGAAGGGCCTCTTTCCGACATCGAGAACAACTACGCCGTCCGGCTTTTTGGTGGCGCCAACCTGGCGATCCCCGGCGGCATCGGTGTCGTCGCCAACCCCACCGGCCTGACGGTGGTGTCCGATCAGGCAATGTATGTCCTCGGCGACTACAACCGCGGCATCGTCGCGCCCGGCACGCTCAACGCATGGTCCGACCAGACGATCGCGCCACGCCAACCCGCGGCCGTGATCGGCGACTCGATCAATCTGTTGTCGGAGAACTACTGGAATCCGAACTGCGTCGGCAACAACTGCCGCGACGGCCAGAGCACGACCAACCTCGGCGCCGGCTCGCGACGCGGCGCGACCACCGTGATGAACGCCGCGTTCCTTGGAGGGGTCGACACGACGCCGACCGGCTACGCCGGCGACTACAACGGCGGGTTGGAGAACTACCCGCGCTTCCACGAGGACTGGTCGGGCACCTGGCTGCGCTACCGCGGCTCATTCGTCTCGCTCGGCGAGCCGTTCCACGTCGACGGCGCGTGGTGCGGCACCGGCGGCGGCTGCAACATCTACGATCCGCCCAACCGCGATTGGAACTTCGACACCGCCTTCAACGACATCGCGAATCTTCCGCCGCTCACCCCGCGATTCACGTTCCTCAAGCAGCGCCTCTTTGCGCAGGAGTTCAACTGAGTGAAAACACCCAGTCGCATCGGCCGACGGCCCCTCGATTGCCGCGGGTACGGTTTGATCGAGTTGATGGCGACGGTCGCCATCGTCGCCATTCTCGCCGCCATGGGACTGACGTCGTTCGATCGCACGCGCGGCGACATCAACACCTCGCTGCGCCAGGTCAGCGCCGACGTCCGCTGGGCGCGAGCGCGCGCCATCGTCGCGGGCGAGCACATGCGCTTTCGCGCCACCGGCGACAGCTCCTATGCGATCGATCGCCTCGCCGAAGTGGACGGCGTCTGGACGACCACAGCCACCGTACGTGAGACCGAGCTGCCTTCGCACATAGAGTTGAGCACCGGCGAGCTGGACTTCATCGATATCGACAGCCGCGGCACGGTGGTGTTCGAAGACCCGACCAAGACGGCGCCGCTCACCTGGACGCTCAGCGACTCGAAGTTCGCGACTACGAGAACCCTCACCGTGTACCCCTCGGGACAGGTCGATGCCGACGCCTGAGCGCATAGACCGGCCTACTCGCTCCGCGCGCCTCGCCGACCAGCGCGGCATCACGCTGATCGAATCGCTGATCGCGCTCGGTCTGTTGATCCTCGGCGCTGCGGCGATCGGTCGATTCATGACCACGCAGATCCGCCACGCCGCCGGCAATCACCTCGGCACTGCGGCCTACGCGATGGCCGCCGACGAGATCGAACGCATCCGCTCGCTGCCGTTCGCAGAGATGGTCGGCTCGACGCGCGACGCGGAGGAGAACGACGTCGTCTTCAAAATGGTGTCGACCGTGCGCGACGGCGTACCGGCGGAGAATATGAAGAGCATCGGCGTCCGGGTCTCGTGGCGCTCGCCGATCGGCCCGCAACATATCGACCTGCAGACCGTCTATGCCCAAGTCACAGCGGAATGAACGCGGCTTCGGCAGCATCGAGCTGCTGGTCGCCCTGATGATCACCGCCACCGGCATCGCCCTGACCACGGGCATGATGCTGGCTGGAAAGAGCCACATCCAAGAGCAGGGCAAGGAAATCGAAGCGACCCACGCCGGGCGCGCCGCGATCGACATGATCTTGCGCGAGCTGCGCCTAGGCGGCGCCTGCCTGCCGGAAACCGGCGAGTTCATCGCCCTCGAAGCGACGGACGACGACGACCGCGACCGGTTGACCACACGCTATGGGCTGACCACCGCGGACCTGACGTGCATCCAGACGGCCACTCGCGAGATCACAACACCCGCCTCGTCGTCGCTCGCCGTGAACGACGTCGAAGACTTCGCCGTAGGCGGCCTCGTCTACCTCCGCCACACCGACGGCAGCGGCGAGTACTTCAAAGTCGCCGGCATCGACCAGGACAACCTCCTGCTCACGATCGACTCGGCGCCGTCGACCGACTATCCCGCCACCAGCGGCGTCTACGCGATCGACGAGCGACGCTTCTACATCGACACCGCCTCCGGACTGCCGCGCCTGATGCTTCAGGTCGGCGGCGCCGACCCGCAGCCCTTTGCAATGGGCATCGAAAGGCTCGAGCTGCGCTACGAGCTCGCCGACGGCACCGAATCCGATCAGCCGTCCGGCGACCAACAATGGCGGGCCGTGCGGCGAGTTCACGTGGCGCTGACCGCTCGCTCGTCCGAAGCCAGCCCGAGTGGCGATCACTATCGCCGCACGTACGACGTCACGATCAAGCCGCGCAACCTGATCAGCGACTGACCGAAGCGCGGCGCGCTGTCAGGCGCAGTCGCCTCCCGCGCAACGATGCACCTCGATGGTGACGTGCGTCAGGTCGAAGACGTCGGCGACCAGCTTCTTGTAGTGCTCCGGCGGGCGCGGCTCGTGCGTGGCAACCGAAATGATCGCCGACAGACCGTTCGGTCCGACCCGCCACAGATGTAGGTCGACGACCTGATTGTCGTCGTGGCTCTCGATCGCCTGCCGCACCGCCGCGGCGACGGCGGGCTCGACGTCGCTGTCCAGCAGCACGCGCGACGTGTCGCGAATCAGCCCCAGCGCCCACCACCCGATGATCGCCGATCCGACGATGCCCATCAGCGGATCCAACCAATCCCACCCCGCCAACTTGCCGGCGAGCAGCGCGACGATCGCCAGGACCGAGGTGAGGGCGTCGGTGAGGACATGCACGTACGCGGCGCGGATGTTGTGGTCGGGAGCCGCGTCGTCATGGTCGTGGTCGTGATCGCCCAGCATCAGCGCCGAGACCAGGTTGACGATCAGACCGAGCACCGCGACCGCGATCGCCTGATCGAACGCAATCACGCCCGGCTCGAAGAGGCGCTCGATCGACTCCACTGCCAGAAACACCGCGACGGCGCCGAGCCCGAGGGCGCTGGCAAAGCCACCGAGCGCGCCGACCTTCCAGGTACCGAACGCGTAGCGCTCGTTGTCGCTGTGGCGTCGCGCATAGGAATACGCAAACGCGGTGATGCCGAGAGCCGCCGCGTGGCTGCCCATGTGCCAGCCGTCGGCCAGCAGGGCCATCGAGTTGAAGATGCGGCCGGCGACGATCTCGCCGATCATCATGACAACCGTGAGAACGATGACCCGCCAGGTGGCGCGCTCGCGCCGCTCTTCGGCGGCGCCGATGCTGGCGTGCTCCTGGTGCTCGGTCGGCACCGTGTGGCTCGGCATCGATCGCTCGGCCCTGCCGCCCCGGCGGTCCAGAACGTCCTCCATCAAGGCTGAGCCTAGCCAGCCGAAGCGGCGCTTTCCAGCACGCCCGCAGCATTCGGAGCCGGCACCGCATCTCTTCCCGAGTACCAAACTTTCTCGCGCTCGAAGCCGAATCGAAACGGGTCGGCAACGTCGATGTAACTTTCCAAGGGTTCAATCAGGGGATGCGGATGGGAAAGCAGTCGCACAATTCGGTGAAGATCGTCGGTCGCCAGTGGAGTCTCGTGCTGCCGGCAGGCCAGGGATACGACCGCGAGGTGCTGCTCGATCACCTCAACGAGGCAGTGCAGCGGCACGGCAACGCCGAGCTGGTCTCGTGCAACGGCAGCTTCTCGATTGCCAGGACAGCGGAGCAATCGGCGGTGACTTGCGGCACCTGCGGCGCGACGGCGCATCCCATGGCCGGGCGCAGCGGCGGCGATTTCCTGTGCATGCCCTGCATCCTGCGGCGTATGTACGGCCGAGCTCGCCACCGACCGCAGCTCGCCTACGGCCGCGGCTGAACGCGGTCTCGCGTCGAAATCGAAATCCAAATCGAAATCGAGGTCGCCGTACTGGTGAGGATTTCGATTTCGATTTGGATTTCGATTTCGATCGAGACTGATGGCGGCGCCGTACTGCCCCGGGCGCCCCTGGCAGGCGGGCATTCGGCACGCTACACATTGCCGCCATGCGTTTTGCCACCTGGAACATCAACGGCCTGCGCGCCCGCATCGACTTCCTGCTGCACTGGTTGCGCGATCGCCAGCCCGACGTCGTCGGGATCCAGGAGATCAAACTCACCGACGAGCAGTTTCCGCACGATGTTCTTGCCGATGCCGGCTACCGCGCCGTCGTGTGCGGCCAGAAGGCTTGGAACGGCGTCGCCATCCTGAGCCGCGAACCCGCCGACTTGCTGCAATGCGGCCTTCCCGGCGGCGACGAGCACGGTGCGCGCCTGGTCACCGCTGCGATCGGCGGCATCACCTACACGACGATCTATTGTCCAAACGGCAAGTCGGTCGCGCACGAGGACTTCCCGCGCAAGCTGCGCTGGCTCGACGACCTGCGCCACCATCTCAGCCAGAGCGACCGCAGCGTGCCGATGCTGATCGGCGGGGATTTCAACATCTGCCCGGCGCCGATCGATTCGTGGAACGAGCCGGCGCTGGCCGGCCACATCTTTCACACCCCCGAGGAGAGAGACCGCTTCCGCGCCCTGCTCGACCTCGGCCTGATCGACGTCTTCCGCCACTGCAAGCCGGATGCGCAAGAGTTCTCCTGGTGGGACTACCGCGCCGGCGCGTTCCACAAACGGCAGGGCCTGCGCATCGACCTGCTGCTCGCCACGCCGGCGCTGCTGGCGCGCGTGCGCTCGGTCGAGATCGATCGCGACTACCGCAAGAAGAAGGACGGCCTGACTCCGTCCGACCACGCACCGGTGATCGTCGACATCGACTGATCCTCAGTCCGCCGAGCTGCGATCATTCAGCGCTTCACGATTCACGACGCCCATGACGACACCCGCAGAGGCCAGCCGCTACGCCGCCGACGTCGCACTGCTCGACGGCACATCGGCGCGCATCCGCGCCATTCGCCCCGACGACAAGCACTTCCTCGTCGAGGGATTGGAGCAGCTCAGCCAACGCTCGACGCGCCTGCGCTTCTTCACTCCAAAGAAGCGCCTCACCGCAGAGGAGCTGCGCTACTTCACCGAGCTGGACTTCGCCAGCCACGTCGCGCTCGTAGCGCTGATCGAAGAAGCGGAACGGCAAATTCCGATCGGCATCGGCCGCTACATCGTCGATGCCGGGTCGACGCCGCGCAGCGCCGAAGTAGCCTTCACCGTCCTCGACCGCCATCAGGGACGCGGCGTCGCGACGTTGTTGCTGCACCACCTGGCGCACATCGCGCGCACCGCGAACATCGCCTGCTTCACCGCCGTCGTGCTGACGGAGAACCGCGACATGCTCGACGTCTTCGAGCACAGCGGCTACCCGCAGCAGTACACATCGGACGGCGACGAGATGCGCGTCACACTGGACATCGCACTCGGCTCCGCTCATCCCGAGTAGGGCGCAGCGTCCCTCGATACACTCGCTCCGCTCGCTACTCGGGTTGGACGTATGGTCGCGCTCAGAATTGTGGTTGCCGGCTCCGGCACCGCACCTCACGGAGGTGGCAGTGGACCCGACCCTTTTGCCTTGAAGAAGCCTAGCTCGTTCTTCGACACCTCGTTGACCGTCACCGAAAGACATTCGCCGTCACTGGCGCGCATCTGCACGGTCGCGCTCGTAGCGCCCTGCAGCCCCAGAGGGACCGAGCTCGGCAAGCTCGAGCCACTGCCTTTGACGATGAGCTTCGATTTGCCGGCGTCACCGCCCTTGTAGAGGACTTTCGTCAGACCATCCGCGGGGAAGGAGCCGTCATTGCCGAACTTGTACCCCTTGCCGTTCGGAGGACTCCCGCCGACGGACTTCCAGCATAGCTTGCCGCCACAGACCTGCCCGGCGGCGTCGGCGACCATCTCGCCGGCGAGTTCCCCGCCCCCGTCGTAGATGCAGAGGGAATAGGCAGTGCCACCCGGGAAGAGCGGATTGCCCATGTCGGTCTGCGCGAGCGCCGGGCCCTTCAGCAGCTTGGCGATGACCTTTTCGTTGCCCGGCTGGTCGGCTTTGAAGAGCAGGTAGCCTTTGGCAAAGCCGGTCTGGCAGGTCTGGTCGGCGTCGGCGGGGCAGGCCTGGGGGTTGGGTGTTGGGGTCGGAAGCGCGGTCGGAGTCGGTGTCGCGGCCTGCTGCGACAAATGGAGTATCAGGAGACCGCCCGGGCCGGTGCTGTAGGACGTCACCTCAATATAGTAGGTCTGCCCGGCCGTGGCCGTGAAGACGATCTGCGACTGCAAAGTCGTGGTGTCGTCGTTGCAATGGTGGACCGTGAAGGCGCCGCAGCTACCAGTCATCACCGCGAGCACGGTGTCGTACGTACTGCCGAAGGTATCGATGACGTAGGTCGCGGACGCGGGAGCGGTGAAGCGGTACCATACGCTGTGCAGCTGCTGGCCGCCGGCGCCGCACGGCAGGGAGGGATCGTCAGGATCGACGGTGGCGTCGGTCGTGACCAGCGCATCGGTGTACGGCAGCGTGTCGACCTCGCGCGCCGCGACGCAAGTGTCGGGATCCGGACAAATGCACTCCCCGGACTCTCCCGGCGCGACGCAGACTCCGGGACAGGCTGCGTCCTCGGTACCATCGCACTGCTCCCCTTCCTCGATGATGTCGTTGCCGCAGACCGGATCCTCGCACGTGCAGTCCGGATCGCAGACGCTTGTCGGGCAGGCGCCGGCGTCCGAGCCATCGCACGACTCGCCGAGCTCGGCGATGCCGTTGCCGCAGTCCGAGACGATCGAGCCCACCGCGGCGTCGAGCTGAACGCGCTGTACACTCTGGCCCGTCGCGGAACCGGACGGATTGGCCGCCCGGGCGTCGATGACCGTGACGCCCGTCGTCTGCAGGTCGCTCAATATGTCGGCGACGCTCGCTCCCGGATCGGCGGCCTTCATCACCGCAAAGGCACCCGCCACGACCGGCGTGGCCATGGAGGTGCCGCTGAAGTTCGCGTACGAGTCGCCGGTCACCGACGAGACGATGAGGCGTCCCGGAGCGACCAGGTCCACTACCGCATGCATGTTGCTGAAGCTCGTAACGCCGTCGCCCGGATCGTTGATGCTGCCGACCGTCACTGCCGATGAAATACATCCTGGAGCACCGAGCGCATCGGTCCACCCGTCGTTGCCGGCCGCGATCACCGTCGCGATGCCGTTGGTCAACAGGCCGTCGATTGCGGACTTGAGAGGATCGAAGTCACATGCCGCGGTGTACATTCCACCGCCGAGACTCATGTTCACCGATGCAACATCCCAGCTCAGCCGCAGTGTTCCGTTCACGTAGTTGAGGGCGCTCATCTGATCGCTGCCCCAGGCCAGCACGCACGGCGTCGAGCTGCCGCAATAGAACGAGTCATTGAAGCGGGTGAAGATCTGAATGGCGATGATGTCGGCGCCCGTCGCGACGCCGTCGATGCCGTCGGGCGCAGGGTTCGGCGCTCCCGGGTCGGCACCGGCGGCGATGCCGGCGACATGACTGCCGTGATTGCAGAGGTTCGCGGCGCCGTTGAAACACTGCGCCGTCTCGGCGTCGGCGGCGCCGGCACCAACTTGCGTATTGGTGCCGTTGGGACAGAGCGAAACGCCTCCGCCACCCGCCGAGAAGCAAGCTTCTTCAACCACCCGCCCCCCGTAGAAGGGATGGTCGGCGTCGATACCGGTATCGAGGATGACGACCGCCTGCCCCGCTCCGTCGTATCCAGCCGCAACGGTCAGGTCGGCGCCGATGTGCGGCATCGCGCTGGCGAGCACGGGCGCCGCCAGCGTGTCCTCGGCGATGGTGGCGACCGCCGGTGACTTCTCGATTCGGCTCAGCCCCGCCGCCGTGACGCGTATGGCGACATACGGCAGCGACTCCCATTGCGCGTAGATCTCGGCCTCGCCGGCCGCCAGGCTGTCGGCCAGCGACTGCCGCGCCGAGACGATGGCGCTGCGCTGAGCGGCGATCGCTGCCGCGCCGATCGACGCTTCAGGGGCGAACGCCGTGCCGGCCAGATCGAGACCGACGATCAGGGGAACGCTCTCCTCACTGGCGACGCGCGCCAGCAAGTGACCTCTGCCTCCCTGATTCACGAACTCGACGGCTCGAGCGGCGCTCGGTGAATACACGAGCATCGAGAAGAGCAACCATGATGCAAACCCAAGGTGCACAGCTTGCGAACGACCCGACTTACGAACGGATATATGCATGGCCGTCCCATCCCACGTACCGCACCAAACAAACAGATGGGACTACTACGTAAACAGCATCCCGATGCGCTCCGCCCAGCCGCTTGCGTTGTGGTCGGTCGGAATATACTTACAGGCAACTGTAAGGAACATCCTGGACCGAACGATGTCCCTACCCGCCGGCAGCCAACCTTCACGTGTCGCCGATCTGACGCGGCGCCAACGGCGCAAACGCGAGGTGCGCGACCGCATCGTCGACGCCGCCGTGCGCATGTTCGAGAGCAAGGGGCCGCAGGCCACCAAGGTCGACGAGATCTGCGAGCTGGCGGACGTGGCCCAGAAGACCTTCTTCAACCACTTCCCGAGCAAGCAGCACCTCGTCGGCGAAATCGCGGCGACGTTCCTCCAGGAGTTCTTCGGCGACATCGCCGAGCTGCGGGCGGGCCAGAAGACCGCTGCGAAACGACTCACCGCTCTCTTCGCCAGCCTCGCCGACCGCTGTGAGGAGGCGGGTCCAATGCACCGCGAGCTGGTGCTCGAGATGATCCGCTCGTCGCATCAGTCCCGCCACGAGGCGGAACAGACGCACGTCATCCACGACGCGTTTCGTTCTCTTCTCCAGGACTGCCGCGACCAACTGCGCACCGATCAGGATTTCGAAACACTCACCGAAATGGTCGTCGGCACGTTCTACGTGCTGATGCTCAATTGGGTCAGTCTCGACGAATACCCGCTGCGCGAACGCTCGATCGCCGCCGGCCGCTTCCTCGCCAGCTCCCTGACCAAGAAATGATGTTCACCACAGAGGCACAGAGGACACAGAGATGACAGAGCAGGATCGAGAAAACACCGATTGCTCGCCAGTCAACAGTCGATCTTTTGTCATCGAACGCGAGCAATCAGCGGCGCAGCGATTCGAGTCAGGGATCTCTGTGTTCTCTGTGCCTCTGTGGTGAGAGTTTTTCATGGAATGGTTCATCGATTGTGACTCTCACATCACCGAGCCGGGCGACGTCTGGTCGAGTCGGCTGCCGGCGCGGCTGCGCGACCGCGGGCCGAAGTTGGTGCGCGATCCGGAGAGCGGCCAGGATCGCTGGCTGGTCGGCGACTTCACGCCGCTGGTAACGGTCGGCCACACCGCGGTCGCGGGCTGGCCGGAGCCGTTCCCGGCGGCGCCGCGCAATATGGACGAGGTGCCGAAAGCCGCGCACGACGCGCGGGCGCGCCTCGAGTACATGGACAGCATCGGCATCTGGGCGCAGGCCCTGTATCCGAACGTCGGCGGGTTCGGCGGCCAGGGCTTTCTCAACTTGAAAGACCCCGAGCTGATGCTCGCCTGCGTGCGCGCCTACAACGACTTCCTGCTCGACTGGATCGCGCCGGCGCCGCAGCGCTTCATTCCGATCGCCGCGACGCCCTTCTGGGATCCTGCCGCGGCGGCCGAGGAGATCCGGCGCTGCGCGAAGCGCGGCCACAAGGGCGTCCTGTTTACGGGCGAGCCACAGCGGTTCGGCATGCCGCTGCTCGGCGACCGGCACTGGGACCCGATCTGGCAGGCGGCGCAGGAGTGTGGACTGCCGATCAGCTTCCACATCGGCAGCGGTGATTTCGAAGAACACTACTCGATGGATCGCATCGAGACGCACGGCATCGGCCCCACCAACGTGCGCAGCACGGTGGTGATCTTCCTCGAGAACGGACAGCAGCTCGTCGACCTGCTGCTCTCGGGAGTGCTGCCGCGCTTCCCCGCGCTGCGCTTCATCTCGGTCGAGAGCGGCATCGGCTTCATACCCTTCATCCTCGAAGCGGCCGACTACTGCTTCGAGTACTCGCAAGTGCGGCGCGAGCGGCCGGAGTTCGACATGCTGCCCAGCGACTACTTCAAGCGCCAGGTCTACGGCTGCTACTTCTTCGAAGAAGCCGGCCCGCAGCAGTTCATCGAGCGCCTCGGCGCCGACAACGTCCTCTTCGAGACCGACTACCCGCACCCGGTCTGCCTGTACGGCAACGTGCGCGAGAAGATCGAAGCGTCACTGGCGGGGCAATCGGCGGACGTGCGCCGCAAGCTCCTGTGGGACAACGCGGCAACGCTGTACGGCGTCGCCGCTCCAACTCTGTAGGACGTTCACCACGGTCCAGATGGCGCCACGCGCCAGAAGAGGACCGACGGTCGGCACGGATCGCAAAATTCACTCCTCGATCGGATCACTGCCACGCTCCGGGAATTTGCGGCACAGCACCATCCGTGGCCTGGAAGTAAACCAACGGGCCCGGGGGGAGGCCTCGGGTTTGCGACCGACTCGTCGCTCTTGACTCTGCCTTCCCGAGCCCTCAGGCAGAGTTGGAAAAGAGTATCCCATGTCCTGCCGGCACAAACTCCCGTTCATCGCTTCTATTTGCTTGGCCCTGACTTGGCTCGGCGCCTGCGGCTCCGACGACGACGGTGCGCCGCCCACGGTCGGAGACCTCGCGAGCGAGCGCGGTGTCTATGTCGGCGCGGGCTTCGTCGAGGGCAGCCATACTCCCGAGTTCCGCGCCACCGTGGTGCGGGATTACAACTCGCTCACCGCGCCGCTGTACTGGACGCAGAGCGAGCCGCGGCGCGGCGAGTTCGACTTCACGGCCGCCGACGACGCCGTTGCGGTAGCCGAATCGGCCGGCCTGCGGGTGCGCGGCCATCCGTTGGTGTGGGGGCGCTTGGCGCTGCCCGACTACGTCAGAAGCGCCGCTTCCGCCGCGGAGCTGCGGGCGATCATGGCTGAGCACATCACCGCCCTGGTGAGCCGCTACCGCGGTCGCATCGAGCAGTACGATGTCGTCAACGAGCCGATCACCTTCACCGGTAGTCCGGGTGTGAACGGCGACGGCATCGAGTCGTACGTCTTCAGCGAGCTCCTCGGTGCCGACTACATTCGCGAAGCGCTGGAGCTGGCGCATGCCGCCGACCCGGACGCCAAGCTCTACATCAACGACTTCTCCGTGATGGAGCCAGGGTCGAAGCAGGACTTCTTCTACGAGCTGGCCCGCGGTCTGCTCGAGGCCGGCGCACCGCTGCACGGCGTCGGTTTCCAGGGCCACATAACGCCGCCCTTCGACCCGACCTACGAGCCGAGCCGCGCCGACATCGCAGCCACGATTGACCGTTTTGCCGCGCTCGGCCTCGAAGTCGAGATCACCGAGATCGACGTGACGATGACGCCGCCGATCGACCTCGATGCGCAGGCGGCTATCTACCGCGACATCGCCTCGGCGTGTTTCGAGCGACCGGCTTGTCGCGGCATCACGACGTGGGGCATCAGCGACGCCCATTCGTGGATCGAGGAGTTCTTCGGCGTCGAGGGCGCGCCTCTGCCATTCGACGAAGCCTTCCAGCCAAAGCCGGCTTGGTTCGCTATCCGCGACGCATTGTTGGCTGCGCGCTGAGCTGCCGCGCCATACTCAGTGCGAGTTCGCCGACACCACCGAGGAGGATTCATGGAATGCGCTCGCTCTGATCGCCGCGTGGCGGTTGCCCTGAGAAGCTTGATCGTTGCTGTAATGCTGTTCGGAACGGCGACCGTGGCCCTCGGCGGGACATGGAAGCTCGTAGCCGCAGGGCGTGACTGCGCAGGCACCGATGTCGGTCCCTGCACTGCGGGCAGCTCGATTCCAAACCCCGTCCGCTGTGGAGAAGGCTCCCCCGCAACGAGCGCCGTATGCTGGGATGGGGCGACCTTCCGAAATCTGAGTGGGTGCAACGGCTCCGACCCAGAGGGACCGTGGTGCACTTACAAGACGACGACCGCAGCGGAGTGCATCGACGGCGCAAACCCCGGGTTCCTCTACGAATGCGTCGACGATCCCACGGCCATTCCCATTATGTCCACGACAGGGGTCGCCGCGATGGGGCTCGCGCTGACCGCGCTGATGGGCGCAGGAGTACGAAGGCGACTTCGATCTGCCGAGCCAGTTTGAGTCGAAGCCCCAACCTGAGACGCCGCGCTTGGCCAGCGGCACCGTGGCGACTCTGCTCGCGAGATTTTACGCAGCCTTTACGCCGGCGGTGCCGCGACGCGGGCTATGCTCGCGGCCATGACGATTGATCGAGAGAGACTCGTTTCGAGGGCGCTGTCGCGGGTCGCCGCCGCGATCGTGCCGGTAATTCTGGTATGCGGCCCGGCCGCCCACGCGGCGGTGAGCGCATGCAAGGCGAAGCTGGACACAAAGACCGGCGCGGTGGAAGTTTCCGCTTCGGATGTCACCGGTGCTCCCAGTTGGGGGCCGTCCGCGGACTCGACGCCGTTCGCCTTCTTCGATGTCGGGGCGTGCCAGGACGGCGACACTCTGAAAGACTGCACGCTCGCCGAGCCGACCAGCAACGCGGCCCGCACGGCGCCGGCCGGATGCGCGGTCTACGTCGGTGACGAGAGCGGCGATCCGCCTTGCGTCGCGTACATCAAGAAGGGATGCGCGGTGCTGGCCGGCGGCGCCGACGGCCCGATCGTCATCACCCAGGAGAGGGCGCTGATCGGCGGTGTGACTGTCGGCGATGCGCCGGGGTTCCCGGTGACGATCAGCCAGCCCGGCAGTTATCGGCTGGCGACCGATCTCGACGTGCGCGGCGAGCCGTCGCCCGAGAACGTCACGGCGATCGATATCACCTCCGACGACGTCGCCGTCGACCTGAACGGCTTCGCGATCCTCGGCCCGCGGCTGACGGGCACCGTGACGGGCACCGGCGACGGCGTCCAGGGCAACGGCAAGTACCGCCTCGTCGTCCGCAACGGACGCATCAGCGGCATGGGCGACGCCGGCGTCGACATCTTCGGCAGCTCGTACCAGGGACCGCAGATCGTCGACATCGTCGCCGGACGCAACGGCGGCACGGGCATCCACGCCGGCAGCGGCGCTCTGGTCGCCGGCTGCACCGCGGTAAACAACGGCAGCGGCGGAATCGGCATCGACATCGGTTTGGTGCGTGACTCCGTGGCCCAGCACAACGGCAGCAACGGCATCACCGCGAGTTGGGCTACGATCAGCAACTGCGCCACCTACAACAACGGCGGCGACGGAATCCGCGTCACCAACAGCACCGTCACCGGCTGCACCTCGCGCGGAAACCACGGCGACGGGATCGATGGCTCCGGTGTCGGCCCCAACCTCATCACCGGCAACACCGCGGCCGGCAATCTCTCCGACGAGCTGCGCATGCATGCCACCGACGGATATTCGAACAACGTCCTCGGCTCCGCCGGTATCAGCGGCGGCGTCGCGATCGGCGACAACCTGTGCGCCGGGGTCGTTTGTCCATGAGCGACGAGCTCCGAAAGCTCCACCCGGCCCGAAACGAGCGGTGGCGCACGTCTTCCGCCAAGCAGAACGGAGGTTTCATGAAATCTACAACGATACAGGCAGTCGCCGTGACTCTGGTCGTCGCCGCGACGGCGACGTCCGCCCAGGCGGGATCCGGGTATCTCATCTCGGCGCCTCTGTCGTCTGCGAGCGGGCGAGTGGAGTGCGCCGTCGTCAATGCACATCCGACGAAGAATGCGATCCTGACCGCGTACGTGTACGACGCATCCTGCAACCGTCTGTCGTACGCCATGAACATCGCCCCCGGCGAGCACGACGCGGCGGACCTCCCTCTGAGCCCCGGAAGCGCGACCTGCGTCATCGACTTGACCTCACCGGACAACTCGGTGGCGCGCAGCAAGCTGGTCGCTTCGTTCAGCGCGCTCGACGCCGGGGGCCAACCGACGGCGGCGCTTCCGGTGAGCCACTACCAGAGTTCGTTCACGCAATGCCTGCCATGAGCCGCTGCGGTGCAGCACTTCGGCGGACGGCAACATCCGTCGTCTGCCTCGCTCTGACTCTCACGGCGGTGAGCTCGCCCGCCGCCGCCGGGTCGGGTTATCTCGTCTCTGCCCCGCTGCGCGTCGTCCCGGCGCTGGCAAGCGGCCTGGTCAGCGTCGAGTGCGCCGTCCACAATCTGCATGCGACAGCCACCGCTCACGTCAACGTCGTCATTCGAGATCGCGACTGCACGCCGCTGGGCGCCGCTGACCTGGTGATCGAGCCCGGCGCTCACGCCTCGGCGGTCGCGCTGACTACCTCACCGGCGACCACCGTCACCTGCGCCATCGACCTGAACCCGCCGGACAACTCCGTCAGGCACCGCTTCCTGCAGGCTTCGTTCAGCTCCAACACCCTGGCCGGGCAACCGCGCGCGGCGCTCGCCGTCGAGCGCCACGTCGGCGCGCTCCCCGACTGCCTGTGATCACACCGCGCGCGGCGATGCCCGGCGCCTTGGCGGGCCCTGACCCAGTGTCTCCAGCAGGTCGCGCGCAGCCAACAGGTCGGCGCTGCTACCGCCGGCGCGGAGCGAGCGGACGAGCGGTTCGATCAAGCGGCGCGCGCGCAGGCGCTGATTGCGGACGGCGCAAAGACGCGCCAGGCCGAGCGCCGCTCGCAGCTCGAACATGCGACTGCCCATGGCGCGCGCCTCGGCGATCGCGTCCTGCAAACTGGCCTCCGCCGCCGCGAAGCCCTGCGGCCCGTCGGCAAGCAGGATCTCGCCGCGCAGGCGCAGCAGCTCCGGGCGGTCGAGACGCTCTTCGATCTCGAGCTCGAGAGCGCGATCGATCACCGCGAGCGCGGCATCCCGATCGCCGATCCTCACGCTGGCATCCGCAACGACGAACGCGGCGGAGTGCTGCCCCAGGCCGTCCCAGGTGAACGCTTCGCGCATCGCCCCCACGACGGCCGCTTCGCCCTCCAGCCATACGCGCGCCCAGCCGTTTTGCATGCACCCGACTCGCGCGAACATCTCCAAGCCGTTGCGCTCGGCCACCTCGACCAGCGCGGCGCCCATCTCCGCGGCCGACTCCAGCTCTCGCAGGTAGATCGCCAGGACGCCGGAGAGCTGCAGCGCCCATCCCTGGTCGACGGGATTTCCAGTCTCCCTCGCCAGGCCGCGCGCCCGCTCCGCGTATCGACGCGCCTGCCCGATACGACCGAGATGAAAGGCCACCCGCGCCGTGTAGCAGAGGGCCGGCACCCCCGGGTGCAACGGCGAGGAGCCCAACGCTTGCGGGTAGAGTCGCACCGCCTGACCGAGATGCCGTCGCGCCTGCCGCAGCTCACCGAGATGTGTCTGGGCAATACCCTCGCCGAGATGCCCCGCGTAGCGCAGCCCGGGGCGTTGGCTGCGGCGGCCGACCAGCAACATCTGTGTCGATATCTCTCGCGCCGCGGAGAGCTCGCCGCGCGAGAGGTGGACACCAAACAGCCCAAAGAGCACGGCCGGCACTTCGTCGCCGGAAGCGAGCTGCCGCGCCAACTCGCGCGCCCTGCGAAAAGCGGCGTCCGCCGCGGGCGCCGCAAGACCAGTGGTCGCTTGGTGCGCCTGACCGAGGGCATTCTGCAATACGAGCTCCGTGCGCAGCACTTCGTCGGTCGGCTCCAGGCGCTCCAACATGGCGAGCGCTCGCAACAGCGAGGTCGCGACCGCGCGCGGCGCGAAACGCGCCGCCGCCGCTTCCGCGGCGCGCCGATGGAAGTCGACGGCGAGCGCGAACTCACCGCCGCGCTCGAAATGGAACGCCAGCCGTGCCGCAGCGTCCGAGCCCGAGACACCGCCGTCCAGCAGGCGAGCCCCGATCCGCCTGTGCCACAGCGCACGGCGCACCGCGGGCAAGCGCCCGTACAATACTTCCCGGTACATGATGTGGACGAAGCCGAAGGCGCCCGCGATGGTGCCGTCACTCCAGGTGGCGACGCCGTCGTCGCGCAGAAATCGTCCCTGGCGCGCCAATCTCGTGCATCGCTCGTCGACATCCGCCAGATCTCGCTCGAGCGCCGCGGCGACACACTGGCTGGAGAACTCCGCGCCGGCGACGCTGGCGGCCTCGATGAGCTCGATCTCGTCGGCGCCGAGCTGCGAGAGTTGGCGTTCGGCCACGGCGCGCAAGGTGTCCGGGATGACGATGGGGTCGGTGTCGGTGGCGCGTACCGCCCAGCCGCGGGGCGTGTGAACCATCCCACCGTCCCGCGCCAGAAGGTCGGCGGTGGCCACCATCGCGAAGGGGTTTCCCTCACTGCGCGCCCGGACGAACTCACCGACGCTCGCGTCCAGATCGGCACCGAAGCGACGGCGACAGTAAGTCAGCACAGCGGCAGCGTCGAGCGGGGCGAGCGCGAGCTCGGAGGCCTCGCGCTTGCGCAGCAGCTCATTGCACGCCGACAGCACCGGATGTGCCTGCGCCGCCGCCTCGATCGGCCGGAATGAGCCGATCGTCAACAGGCGCGCCGGCCGAGCGCGAGTAGCGAGCGCGCCGATGAGGTCGACTGTCGCGTCGTCGCTCCAGTGCAGATCCTCGAGGACGATCACCACCAGCCTCGAGGTCGCCAGCCCTTCGAGCAACAGCAGAAGCTCGCGCCGCATCCGCGCTCCGCCGGCGCCGGCAGGGAGCGCCCCAACACCGGAGTCGCCCGCGAAGGCCGGCAGGTGCGCCTTCCAGAGCGGCGCGCAGCGCGACAGCCAATCCGCCATCAGCTCGTGACCGGCGAGCTCGGCCAACTGCTCGAGCGCGTCCAACACCGCCTGATACGGCTCGACCGGGCCGCGCGACTCGACACACTGTCCGCGCGCGACCCACACCGGCATGGCTTCGGTCGCCATGCCCGAAATGCGATGCACCGCAGCCTCGATCAGCGTCGTCTTGCCGATACCGAGCTCGCCGGTGACGAAGACGACCCGCCCTGAGCCGCGACTGGCCCGCGCCCCGTATCGCTCCAGCTTCGCCGACTCGGTGTCGCGCCCGACGATACGCGCACTGGCGGCACGACCGCGCGCGGCCTGCCGCGCGGAGAGTGTCGCGACAGAGCCTTCGCTCAGATCGTGCCCGGCGTCGTCGTCGACCGCTGCAATGAAGCGGTAACCGCGCTGCGATACCGTCTCGATGAAACGCGGCGCGCGGGCGTCGTCGCCGAGCGCAATGCGTAGCTCGCGGATGGAGATGCGCGGCAGCTCCGCGCTGACGAAGGTGCCGGCCCAAACCGAGTCGAGCAACTCGTCGCGCGTGACCAGCTCGCCTGGGCGCTCGGCCAGATGACGCAGCACGGCCAGCGTTTTCGGACGCAGCGGAATCTGGACGTCACCGCGCCACAGACATTCGGCCGCCAGATCGAGACGGAAGCTCGCAAAGCGGATCTGCCTCATCATGCCGACGCCCGTATACCCGAGACCGAATGCCGATACAGCACTGCGATTGAGGTACCGCGCGCCGACTCAGCGATCCTTCAGCGCGCGATCGTCGTTGCGAGTACCCGTCCTGACGGCTGAGCGGCGACCGCGGAAGCGTTTAGCGGGAACGCAGCCAGACCGCAGCGCGCCGCCTCACCTCTCCGACGAAGCGATGCGCATTGACCCTCACCCTCGGACGATCCGAGTGAAGCGGCATCCCGCGCTTGCCGGTAGACACGCGGCCGCCGAGATCTTCACTGCGCCACCTCCGCCTCGGGCAGCTTCCAGGTGCCGTCGATCAACTCCTGTCGCGGCCGGTATAGGCGAAAGAGGTAGTTCCATCCGGGAGTGATCGGCAGGTAGTTGGAGGCATTCTCGTCGCCGCCGAAATGGATCGTCACCGAGCCGTCCGCATTGGGTTTGGCGGTGACGTTGTTCACGGCGTAGGCGTTGGCGGCGTTCTTCTGAAAGAAGCCCCCTGCGTTGTAGACGCTGACCGACCAGAAGCCGTCCACCGGCACGTCTTTGACCGTCAGGCGATATGGCGTCTTGCCGTCGTTCTGAGGCGGCACGACGCCCGTGTACATCGCCGTCTCGTAGGGATTCCCGCCCCACCCTGCCGCCGTACCGATGAGGTGCTGAATCGGATCGACCGCCTCCTTGCGGCCAAACATGCGCCGCGCATCGAGACCGCCGTTGGCGGCCGCGAGGGCATTCAAGGCGCCGCGAATGGCACCGAGCGACGCCGGGTCCCAACTCGGCGCATCGAAGCTGCCCTTTGCGGATTGTTCGATCGCGATCGCATCTTGCAGAGCATGCGCGGCCTCGACATCGGCCGGGTCGTTGGGATCGAGGAACGTGCGGACCAGAGCCGCGACGTAGCGCGTACCGATCTCCTCCCGGCGCAAGGTCAGGGTGCTCGGCGCATACACCACGTGCGGTGTGTAGTGGTCCTGGTCGATGACCTGCAGCGCCATGAAGCGATTGTGGGCGGCGGGCAGCGTGATCGTCACCGGTCCGGCATCGAGATCGAACAGCGCCTCTGAATAGAGCGTATCTCGATTCATCCGCACGACCGTCTGCTTGTCGACCGACACCACCTCGCGTTCGTGCACGAAAGCTCCGAGCGCACCCGCTTTCGCGAACTTTGCGAAGTAGTTGTCCGTCTCCGCCCGGGCAAATGTATCAACCGTCACCCGCTCGGGCGTTGCCGCGCCCACCGCAACGGCGCCCGCCACCGACAACCAGATCCATAGGCTAACACTGGTACTCTTCATCGACTCTGCTCCTTCACAATCCCGGCCACCGCGGCGAACGCCGGTCCGGTGCACTATTAATCGCGGACGGCCTCTATCACCGCGGCCTCGGCGACGAAATCGGAAGCGGGTGAGAATTGGCAGAGCCCCGGGTCCGTGATCGAATCGCCGCATGGCCGACACGCTCGATGTTTTTCACTCCGCGACGCGGGAGTGGTTCGCATCGACGTTCGCGGCACCGACGCCCGCGCAGGCTGGGGCATGGAAGGTCGTCGCCGGCGGCGGCAATGCGCTGGTGATCGCGCCCACCGGGTCGGGGAAGACACTTTCCGCCTTTCTCTGGTCGCTCGATCGCCTGCTGCACCGCGACGGCGCGCGGCCTGCCGGCGTCTCGACGCTGTACGTCTCGCCGCTCAAGGCTCTGGCGGTCGACGTCGAGCGCAATCTGCGCACGCCGCTCGCCGGTATCCGCGGCGCGGCGGCGCGCCGCGACATCGTGCTGCCCGAGATCGCCGTCGGCATCCGCTCGGGCGACACACCCGCCGACATCCGGCGGCGGATGATCGCAAAGCCGCCCGACATCCTGATCACGACGCCGGAATCGCTCTACCTGCTGCTCACCTCACAGGCGCGCGAGACGCTGCGCACCGTCGACACGGTGATCGTCGACGAGGTCCATGCGGTCGCCGCAACGAAGCGCGGCAGCCACCTTGCGCTCAGCCTCGAGCGTCTCGACCGACTGCTGGAGAAGCCGGCGCAGCGCATCGGTCTGTCGGCGACGGTGCGGCCGCCGGACGAGGTGGCGCGCTTTCTCGGCGGTGCGCGGCCGGTGGAGATCGTCGACGCGCGCGCCGACAAGGTCGTGGAGATCACCGTCGTCGTGCCGGTCGAGGACCTGACCGCTCTCAAGGACGAACATCAGGCGCCGCGCTCCGGAAATGCCGCCGCCGAGGATCAGACGCCGGGCATCTGGCCGCACGTCGAAGCGCGCGTCCTCGAGCTCATCCGCCAGCATCGCAGCACGCTCGTCTTCGCCAACTCGCGGCGCCTCGCCGAGCGTTTCTGCGCGCGGCTGAACGACCTCGCCGGCGCCGAGGTGGCGCGCGCCCACCACGGCTCGGTGAGCCGCGAGCAACGCGCGCAGATCGAGGACGCGCTGAAATCCGGTGACCTGCCGGCGGTGGTGGCGACCAGCTCGCTCGAGCTCGGCATCGACATGGGGGCAATCGATCTGGTGGTGCAGATCGAGTCGCCCGATTCGGTCGCCTCCGGTCTGCAGCGCATCGGCCGCGCCGGCCATCACGTCGGCGCCGTCAGCCGCGGTATGGTGTTTCCCAAATACCGCGGCGATCTACTCGAAGCGGCGGTCGTCGCCGAGCGCATGAGCGCCGGCGCCATCGAGGCCATTACCTACCCGCGCAATCCGCTCGACGTGCTGGCGCAGCAGATCGTCGCCATGGTGGCGATCGATGAGTGGACGGTCGACGATCTGGAAGCGACGGTGCGGCGCGCGGCACCGTTCGCGGCGCTGAGCCGCGACACTCTCGAGCGCGTGCTCGACATGCTCGCCGGCCGCTATCCGTCCGATGCCTTCGCCGGCCTGCGCGCGCGCATCAACTGGGACCGCGTCGCCGGCCGCCTGACGGCGCGGCCCGGCTCGCACAATGTCGCCGTCACTTCGGGCGGCACGATCCCCGACCGCGGCTTGTTCGGCGTCTACCTCGTCGGCGAGCGGCGCACCCGCGTCGGCGAGCTCGACGAAGAGATGGTCTACGAGAGCAGACCCGGTGACATCTTCGTCCTCGGCGCCTCGAGCTGGCGCATCGAAGAGATCACAGCCGACCGGGTCATGGTGTCGCCGGCGCCCGGGCAGCCGGGGCGGATGCCGTTCTGGCACGGCGAAGCGCCCGGCCGGCCGCTCGAGCTCGGCGCCGCCATCGGTGCCTTCGTGCGCCAGGCGAATGCACTGAGCGGCGCGGCGCGACTGGCGCGACTGCGCAGCGCCGGCTGCGACGAGCTGGCGGCGCGCAACCTGGACGCCTATCTCAACGACCAGCGCGCCGCCGCAGGCATCCTGCCCGACGATCGCACCATCGTACTCGAGCGCTTCCGCGACGCGGTCGGCGACTGGCGCCTCTGCATTCATTCCTTCTTCGGCGCGCGAGTCCACGCGCCGTGGGCGCAGGCGATCGCGGCGCGGCTGCGAGCGCGGCTCGGCTTCGATGCGCAGGTGATCTACAGCGACGACGGCATCGTCGCGCGGCTTCCCGACGGCGACGAGCCGGTGGCGATCGACGTGTTCCTCCCAGAAGCGGCGGAGATCGAGGATCTCGTCGTCGCCGAAGTGGGCACGTCGGCTCTGTTCGCCAGTCGCTTCCGCGAAAACTCGGCGCGCGCCCTGTTGCTGCCGCGCCAGCGGCCGGGTGCCCGCACTCCACTATGGCTGCAACGGCAGAAGGCGGCGACGCTGCTGCAGATCGCCGCGCGACACGACACGTTCCCGATCGTGCTCGAGACCTATCGCGAATGCCTGCGCGACGTCTTCGACTTGCCGGCGCTCGGCGAGCTGCTCGGCCGCATCGAGCGGCGCGAGGTGCAGGTGTGCGAAGTCGAAACCGACCAGCCGTCGCCGTTTGCTACGTCGCTGCAGCTCGCCTACGTCGGCGCCTTCATGTACGACGGCGACGCGCCGCTCGCCGAACGCCGCGCCCAGGCTTTGGCGCTCGATCGCGGCGCGCTGGCCGAGATCATGGGCCGCGAGGAGCTGCGCGAGCTGCTCGACGCCGGCGTCGTCGCCGACCTCGAGCTCGAGCTGCAGCGGCTGACCGACGAGCGCCGCGCCCGCCACGCCGACGATCTGCACGACGTGCTGCGCAGCCTCGGCGCGCTCGGCATAGAGGACGTGCGCCGGCGGATACGCCGTGCCGTCGACGCCGAAACGTGGCTCGGCGAGCTCGAGCGGACCCGGCGCGCGGCGCGCGTTCGCTTCGACGGCGAGGACCGCTGGATCGCCATCGAAGACTCGGCACTCTACCGCGACGCACTCGGCGTGGCGCTGCCGCTCGGCGTGCCGGCCGTGTTCCTCGAGCCGGTCGACGATCCCCTCTCGGTGTTGCTCGCGCGCTACGCGCGCAGCCACGGGCCGTTCGACGAACGCGACGTCGCCGCCCACTTCCGCATCGGGCCCGCCATCGCCCTCGCCGCGGTCCGCGCTCTCGAAGCGCGCGGCGCGCTGGTGCAGGGCGAGTTCCGCCCGGGCGGCGCCGGCCGCGAATGGGTCGACGCCGAAGTGCTGCGGCGCATGCGGCGGCGCTCGCTGGCGGTCCTGCGCCGCGAGGTCGAGCCGGTCGCGCCCGAGGCGCTGGCGCGATTGGCGGTCGCATGGCACGGCCTCGATCCGGAAGCGCCGCGGCTGACCGGCATCGACGGACTGTGGCGCGTCGTCGAACAGTTACAGGGCGCGCCGCTGCCGGCATCGGTGCTCGACCGCCAGATCCTCGCGCCGCGCGTGCCCGGCTACTCACCCGCCGACCTCGATCAGTTGGGTGCCGCCGGCGATCTGGTGTGGACCGGCGCCGGCGCGCTCGGCAGTCACGACGGCTGGGTGGTACTCGCCCAGGCCGACAACGCCGCATTGCTGTTGCCCGACCCTCTCGACGTCGAACACTCGGAGCTCGCGCAACAGGTGCTGCGCGCGCTCGCCGAGCGCGGCGCGCTGTTCTTCCGTCAACTCGCCGCGACGGCTCCGGAGGCAACCGACCGCGAGCTGTTGTCGGCACTGTGGGAGACGGTGTGGAGCGGCCACGTCACCAACGACACGCTGGCGCCGCTGCGCGCCATGGTGCGCGCCAAGCCCCTCGCCGCCCGGCGCGCGCGCAGGACGCGCAGCGCTCGGCCGGGCGGACTCAACCGCGCCGGTCCTGCCGCGGGCGCCGGCCGCTGGAGCCTGTCGCCGCAACGCGCCGATAGCTCGACGCGGCGGCGCCACGCGCTCGCGGAGCAGATGCTGCGGCGCCACGGCGTCGTCACCCGCGGCGCCATGGCGACCGAGCGCATCGCCGGCGGATTCGCGGCGCTGTACCCGCTGCTGGCGGCGCTAGAGGAACGCGGCGCCTGCCGGCGCGGCTACTTCGTCGAAGGTCTCGGCGGGTCGCAGTTCGCCCTCACCGGCGCCGTCGACCGCATGCGGGCGCTCGCCGACGCGGCGAACGCGTCCGCCGTCGTGTTGTCGGCGGTCGACCCGGCCAATCCGTACGGCGCCGCGCTGCCGTGGCCGGATCGCCCCGCCGAGGGCGCGCAACGGGCCGGGCGCAAGGCGGGTTCGGTGGTCGTGCTGGTCGCCGGCCGGCTCGTTCTCTACGCCGAACGCGGGGGCCGCACCGCCCTCTCCTACTCGAGCGATGCGGGCGAGCTGGAAGCCGCCGTCGCCGCGCTCGCCGACGCGGCGCGGCGCGGCCTGCTCGGCAACTTCGAGATCCAACGCGTCGACGGGCGTGCGGTTCGCGAGACTGCCCTGGCCGATGCACTGGCGGCCGCCGGATTCACCTCGACGCACCGCGGATTCGAGCTGCGTGCCTGAGGGCGACACCGTATATCTCGCGGCGCAGCGCCTCGACCGCGCACTCGCCGGTCAGATTTTGCGCAAGACCGACTTCCGCGTGCCGCGCTTCGCGACCTCGGATGTCAGCGGCCACACCGTCGAAGAGGTGGTGCCGCGCGGCAAGCACCTGTTCCTCCGCATGTCGGGCGGCTGGACCCTTCACACGCACTTCATGATGGACGGCGAGTGGCATCTCTATCGCCCCGGCGAGCGCTGGCGCGGCCCGGGGTGGCAGGCGCGCGTCGTCCTGACGACCGACGATTGGGTCGCCGTCGGCTGGCGTTTGCCCGTCGTCGAGCTGATGCGGCGCGAGGACGAGGCGCGCGTCACCGACCACCTCGGCCCCGATCCGCTGGGCGACGATTGGGACGCCGGCGAAGCGCTGCGCCGCCTGACCGCCGACCCCGAGCGCAGCGTCTCGGCGGCGCTGCTCGACCAGTCGGTGATGGCCGGGCCGGGCAACGTCTATCGCTGCGAGCTCTGCTTCCTTCGCGGACTCGACCCGTGGTCGAGAGTCGGCGACTTGGCGGCACCGGACAAGCTCGTCGACCTCACCAAGAGGCTATTGGAGGCGAATCGCGGCAGCGGACGCCGCGTCACCACCGGCGACCCGCGGCGCGGCCACGAGCTGTGGGTGTACGGACGCCGCGGCCAACCCTGCCGGCGCTGCGGAACGCCGATCCGGCGGCGCGACGGCGATCCGTCGACCGGCAGCGCCGACGACGAGCGGGTCACCTACTGGTGCCCGAACTGCCAACCGTCGCCAGGGCGGGACTGAGCGGACGCCCGCGGCGGGCGCCTCATTGTCCTGGCCTGGGGCCGTTTCCCGGGATTCTCAGTTTGCATTCGAGGTGACGCATGACGGTGACAACCTCACGTAGAATTCGCTCGCCATCCCGGATACGGTACCGATCTCCGCTCCCAAAACCCGACATGCAGAACTCCTCTACCGCCGTTGCGGGCCGTGCACTTGCTGCCGCGCTGGCCCTCGCTTTCGCATCGATCGGCTGCTCGGCGCAGCGGAGCACGACGGCGCCGGTCGCGGCGCGCGCCGCCGACGATGCAAAACCCGTCACGCTGCACTTCGCCTGGCCGGACGGCATGCGCGCACGCGTGCGGACGACATCGGTCAAATCGCAGAACCTCGGCCAGATGTCGCGCCTCCAGGATCTGGTGGCGACCTACACGATGACCGCGACGCAGAGTGAAAAGGGAACGTCCGTCGCGTTCGACGATTTCCAGATCGAACGCGCCGAGGCCAGCGACGACGATCCCGCCGTCGAGCGACTGCTCGCCTACCGACCCGGCTTCGTCGTCGACGCGGAGGGCCGCCTCACCGAAGTGATCGGCCTCGACACACTTGGCGAGTTGCTGCTGCCGCTTCAACAGAAGATGAGCGCCGCCGATTCCGAGCAGGAGAGCCAGGAGTTGCAGGCAGTCGCCCAGGCCGTCACCAGTGAAGGCTACCTCAAGGCGCGCGCCGGCGCCGAGTGGAGCAACCTGATCGGCACCTGGCTCAACCGCACGCTGGTACCCGGCAACCCGGAGATCAAGACCGAGGAGAGCGGCATGTCGGGGCTGGTCGAGTCGCCGGTATCGACCGAGGTGCAAGTGTCGATCGCCCGCATCGACTCCTGCTTTCGCGGCCAGGCGCGCGACTGTGTGCGGCTGCGGCTGACGCGCGAGCCGCGCGAGGACGAGCTGCGCCAGGCGCTGCTGCCCAACCTCGGCAAGATGCTCGGCATCGAAGATTGGGGGCCGGGAGGTACGCCCGACCTGCGCAACGTCGTCGCCACCGCGCAGCTCATCGTCGACACCGAGCCCGACACTCTGGTCCCGCATCGCGTCGAGGCTCTGCGCGTCTTCTCGCTCGAGATGGTGCGCACCGACGGCACGCTGCAGATCCGCGACTCGAACCGCACCACCAGCACGTTCAGCTACGAGTAGCCGCGGCGGCTGGCCATCCGCGGCCGATCAAGATCGGCCGGTCGGGAAACGGAGGGTGCACAGCAGTCCACCCTCTTCAAACGTCATCACCGCCTCGCCGCCGAGTTGATGGTCGACGATCCCTTCGATCAAGCGCAGGCCATAGCCCGGCGTCGGCGTCGCGGACAATTCGGGACCTCCCCTCTCGCGCCAGTCGAGCCGCAGCGTTCGGTCACCGCCATACGCCCAGGCCACTTCCACCTTGCCGCCATCGCGCGACCACGCCCCGTGCTTCGCGGCGTTGGTCGCCAACTCGTGCAGCACCATCGTCAGCGGCGCCACATTGGACGAGGCGAGCGCGACACCGTCTCCACGGGTCTGCAGATGCTCCGCGCCGGCGCCCGCGAACGGCGCCAGCGTCATGGCAACCACCTCCCTGACTTGCATCGGCTCCCAGTGCGAGCGAGCCAGCCCCTCGTGCGTGCGGGCAATCGCCCGCACCCTGGCGATGAACCGGTTGCGATACTCGTCGATGTCGTGCGCGCCGTCGCGGCCGCGTTCGGCCAGGGCGACGACCGTCGCGAGCGCATTCTTGACCCGGTGATCGAGCTCGCCGAGCAGCCGGCGATGGCTCTGCAGCGCCCGGTCGCGCTCCGCTACGACGGCGCCGGCGATGACGCAGCCGCTGCCGGCCGCGGCGAGCATCAGCCACAGCGACAACATCGCATCGCGCGATGCCTGCACGGCGAAAGGCCCCACCCCCAGTGCCGTCGCGACGACGATGACCAGCGCGCCTACCGCAAGCGCCAGAAGCGCCTCGCGCAGACCGGTGCGGAAGATGATCCACACGAACAAAAGTCCGAAACCGTAGGGCAGCGAAACGAAGCGCTCCCCGACAGCCAACAAGCTCACGCAGAAGATCGCGATCACGCCCATCATCGCGTACTTCTCGGCGGTGCCGGCGCGCTTCTTGAGCACCGGATCCGGATCGGAGAGCCACGTCAACAAGAGCGGCGCCGCGATCAGTGAGCCGACGGCCTCGCCGCCGAACCAGGTCAGCCAGATGATCGGATAGTCGGCCCATGGTGCGCGATCGAACAGGCACAGCAATAGCGCTCCCAGCGTCGCCGTAAGCAACCCGGTGACGACGACGCCGACGGCCAAGAAGGCAAAAGCATCGCGCAGGCGATCGAGCTGCGGCCGAAACTCATACCGGTGCACCAGGGCGAGACCCGACAGCCCCGGCGCCAGCGTGTTGCTCAACGCCAATAGCGCCGCTCCGCCCGGCAGCCCGGGTTCGATGCCGACGTTGATGGCAAACGAGCCCAGGAAAGCGCCCGGCAACGCAACCGCTCCGGCGAGCACGACCGCGACCAACGCAATCGCCGTCGGTACCCAAACCAGGGTGACGTAGGAGCCGTAATACGGGAACTGCAGTCCCAGCCATCCACTGATGAAGTAGGCCACCGCCACGATCGCCGTGAGGCGAGCGACCGGCACCATACGCTGAGTCCCGGTGCTCTTGGTCAACCAGTCCGGCGCCATCGATTTCGCCGACTTCACCGCCAGCCGACCGCGCGCGCGACACCGTCTTTCTGCGCGGCCGCCGCCCCGACCGTGCATCGCGCGCGAATCATCACGCGTTCCGAGCGGCGCTGGTGAATGCGCGGGCTGGCCATCCGGGGAAGCTGCGAGAGTGCCTGGGAAAATGCAAGCGTCACCAGTCGCGGGTCGGCACGTCTCTACACACCGCGCCCGTTTTCACCCGCGGTGGTGACGGGCGAGCCTTCCGGCGGATAGCTCAGACGACCACGCAACTCACGAATCTTGTCGCTGGGGAACCGCGGCAGGTACAGCTCCTTGCGCTGGCGCCATTCGGAGACTTTTTGTTCGGCGCGTTCCGCGGCAGCGCGGTCGACGCCCTCGCTCTGCTCGACGTACATGGTCTGCGACGGAAAGGCGAAGCCCGACCCCGCCTCGGCGACGATATCCATGATGCGCAAGTTGAGATCCTCGGCGACCTCGAGAAACTCGCCGAAGTCGGTCACCTGCACGTAGGCGAACACCTCGAGGTCGAGCGACGAAGCGCCGAAGCCCACGAAGCGAATGCGCGCCGCGTCGGGATCGACCTTGGGGTGCGCATAGAGCATCTCGCGTACCGCTACGAGGATGTAGCGGATCTGGTCTGGAGATGTCTCGTAACGCAGCCCAATCGTCGGGTGGTACCAGATCTTGTCGCGCCGCGAGATGTTCTCGAGTTGCAGCCCAGCGAAATCGGCGTTGGGCACGGTGATCACGGTCCGATCGAGCGTGCGGACCCGCGTCGAGTAGAGGCCGACATCCTCCACCGTGCCGACCTTGTCGCCGAAGCGGCAGAAATCGCCGACCCGCACCGGCTGGTTGGCGAACAGCGTGACGCCGCCGAACATGTTCTCGATCGTCTTCTGAGCGGCCAGGGCGAAGGCGATACCACCGACGCCGAGACCGGCAATCAACGCGGTGACGTTGAAACCGAAGCTGGCGAGCATAGCGACCAATGCGAAGGCGACGACCAGCACTTTGACGACTTTCCGCGCCGGCGGAACGATCGCAACGACACTTCCTTGGCCGCGCGCCACCAACCGCCGCGTCAACATCGCCCCCAGCACATCGACCAGACGCAGCGCCGTCCAGGCCATCGCTACGATCAGCAGCATCGTCTCGACCGCGCTCAGCACCGTGCGCGCGAGGATCGTCAGGCTGAGAAGCTTCTCGCCGGCCGCGAAGATCAGGACGCCGACCGCCAGACGAAGCGGACCCGCCGCGAATCGACCGAGCTGCTGGAACAGCTCCGAATCGTGGCGCCGCAAAAGCCAGACGACCACGCCCGTGATCAGGTACGCGAGGACGATCGCGGCCAGTGCAACGAGGACGACCCCGAGCCATTCGACGAGCGGTATGCCGGCGATCTGCATCTCGAACAGAATCGCCGGCAGGTAGGCTTCGAGAATCCCGTATCCAAAGCGGTCGTATAGGTATGGGACACGGGCGAGCGTGGCGCCGGCAAACTTCCAGATCGGCACTCCACCCTCGAGAGCCCGCTGAAGCAGCACGTCGACAGTGGCGACGCCGTCCTCGCCCTCGATCGGGATCTGGCCGACGAGCTCCCGGTCGGCGGGCAAACCGTCCTCGCTGCGACCGCCCGGATCATCGCTGAGAGCGCCGGTATCGATCCACAAAGTGCGGTCGAGAACCGCCTTGAGCGCATGCGCGAGATCGGTCGAGCTCATGCCGGCATTCGGCAACCCGCGCACCCCCAGATACTGTGCTGCCTTCTCGTAGTCACCCTCGCTAGCGGCGGCGAGAAATCCCTCGACACTGCCCCGCGGCGTATCCCGGCCGAGCTCGTCTTGTGGGACCGCTGCTTGATCCGGCTCGGCCGCATCGCCGCTCTGCTGCTCCGCCGCGCCCGCAGTCGCGTCGGGCGGCGTGTCGCGCTGAAATACGTCTGCCAGCGTGGGTTGTGCGACCGCTCGCGGCAGCGGCATCAGCAAGGTGAATGCGAGCAGCGCGAGCAGGCAGCGCCGGAAATACCGGTTTCCGTCCATCATTTGCATCCTCCAAGTGAGCAGGGATTGCACGAGCGAGCGCTCGGCGCACTTCCATCGTGTCAGATGAAGTCAGCGCCGCAAACCAGCCGCGATCGCGACGAGGTCGACAGCATTCGCCGCAGACGAGTGCCCGCCGCGATCGATGAGGACGATGTCGCCGCGCGGCTTCGCGATCGCCGTTGCTATTCGGCGCCGAGCTCGGATCTGCGGCGTCGGTAACTCCGGAACCCGCGGCGATCAGGCGGTTCTGCCCAGGGTGTCCCAACTCCTGAGGATGTGGATGTAGTTGGTGCGCTCCAGGCCGGACGGGTTGGGGCAGCGGAGAAAGTTCATGCTGCCGTGCATCTGCGCCAGCGATTCATACTCGTGCTCTTCCATCCAGCGCACCATCTCCTCGCGCACGGTGCGAACGTGCTCCGGCCCGTTGCGCAGCAGGGCCGAAACCATCTGCACCGCGTGCGCACCGGCCATCACGCTCTTGATGGCGTCGACTCCGCAGTGCACACCGCCACTGACCGCGAGCGACGCGCTGATCTGGCCGGACAGGATCGCCAGCCAATGGACGCGCAACAGCAGCTCGGACGAGTCGGACAGGTGAAGCGTGGGCGTCACTTCGAGTTGCTCGACGTCGATGTCCGGCTGGTAGAAGCGGTTGAAGAGCACCAGGCTCTTTGCACCGGCTCGATCGAGACGCGCCGCGAAGTGCGGCAGCGCCGAGTAGAACGGCGACAGCTTGATGGCGACCGGCACGTTCAGCTCGGCCGCCACCTTGTGCACCATCGCCACGGTGGCGTCCTCGATCTCGGCGGCAGACTCCCGCGCGTCGGTGACGACGCGATAGACGTTGAGCTCGATCGCGTCGGCGCCCGCCTGCGCGATCAGGCAGGCATAGTCGAGCCAACCTCCGGCCGTCGTCCCGTTGAGTGAGCCGAAAACGGGCACGTCGACCGCCGTCTTCACGGCGTGCAGATGGTCCAGATATTCCTCCGGACCGAAGCTGAGGTCGGTAGGGCTCGGCAGATAGGTCTGCGCCTCGGCGAAGGACTCGGCCGGCGTCTCGAGCGAATAGTGAGCGGCCAGTTGTTCGCTCTCGAGCTCCTCCTCGAAAAGAGAGTTCAACACGATGGCGGCGGCACCAGCGTCTTCCAATCGCCTCACCGAGTCGAGATTCGCGCTGAGTGGGGATGCGCCGGCAATGAGTGGATGCGGCAAGCGAAAGCCCAGGTACTGGGTCGACAGATCCATCATGCATCTTCCTTCTTGCCGGTGGTCGTCGGAGGCACGGAGAGTCCCGCCAACTGCTGATAGATGGCGACGCGTTTGGTGGCGTCCTCCTGTGCCGCGGCGACCATCGCGGCGTATCGCTTCGGATCGATCTTGGCCACCATCCGGAACCGCATCTCGTTGCGCATGTAGTCGCGCACCGGTCGCTTCGGCGCCGCGCTGTCGAGCGCCAGCGGCGGTTTGCCCTCCTCGATCCGGCGGGGGTCGAAGCGGTACAACGGCCACACGCCCGAATCGACCGCCAGTTGCTGCTGGCTGACGCCGTAGCGCAGATCATAGCCGTGCGCGACGCAGGGGCTGTACGCGATGACGATGGAGGGTCCCGGATAGGCATCCGCTTCCGCGAGTGCTTGCACGACCTGGTTGACGCGGGCGCCAAACGCCACGCGCGCCACGTACACATGGCCGTAGCTCATCATCTCCAGACCCAGGTCCTTCTTGCCGATCTCCTTGCCGGCGGTGGCGAACTTCGCCGCCGCCCCGCGCGGTGTCGCCTTGGACTGCTGGCCGCCGGTATTGGAGTACACCTCGGTATCGAGGACCAGCACGTTGACGTCGCGATTCTGCGACATCACGTGATCCAGCCCGCCGTAGCCGATGTCGTAGGCCCAGCCGTCGCCGCCGACCAACCAGACGCTTTTGCGCACCAGATAGTCGGCCAACGCGTCGAGAGTTCGCGCCGGCGGCGTGTCGATGGCGGCCAGGCGATCGCGCAGCACGCGAACGCGCTCGCGCTGCGCACATACTCCAGCCTCGCCGTGCTGGTCCGCGCTCGCCAACTCATCCACTATCGATTCGCCGATTCGTGACGCGAGCTGCTTCAACAGCGCCAGGGCATGCGTGCGCTGTGCATCGACCGCCAGCCGCATACCGAAACCAAACTCCGCATTGTCCTCGAAGAGAGAGTTCGACCAGGCCGGTCCCCGACCGTCGCGGTTGGTCGTGTAGGGAGTGGTGGGGAGGTTGCCCCCGTAGATGGAGGAGCAGCCGGTGGCATTGGCAATCAGCAGACGGTCGCCGAAGAGCTGCGTCAGCAGCTTGACGTAGGGCGTCTCGCCGCAGCCGGCACAGGCCCCGGAGTATTCGAAGAGCGGCTCCAGGAGCTGCGTGCTCTTCGCGTCGAGGCGCGTGAACGCCGTGCGATCGATCTCGGGGAGTTCGAGAAAGAAGCGATAGCTCTCGCGCTCGACGTCGCGATGGTCGGGCTGCGGCTCCATGTTGATCGCCTTGCGCCGCGGGTTCGACTTGTTCTTCGCCGGACAGACCTCGACGCACAAGTAGCAACCCGTGCAATCCTCGGGCGCCACCTGGATGGTGTATGCGAGGTCTTTGTGGTCCGGCGCGCGGTACGCCGTCGAGCGGAATCCGTGCGGTGCGCTGGAGAGATGCGCGGGATCGTACACCTTGGCGCGAATCGCCGCGTGCGGGCAGACCAGGGCGCACTGATTGCACTGAATGCAGGTGTCGAGATCCCAGATGGGAATCTCGGCGGCGAGGTTGCGCTTTTCCCAGCGAGCCGTGCCGAGCGGCCATGTACCGTCGACGGGGAAAGCGCTGACCGGAAGGGCATCCCCCTTGTCGGCCAACATGACGGCGGTGAGTCGCTGCACGAAGTCGGGCGCGTCTGACGGCACCAGCGGCGGGCGAAGTCTGGTTGCGGAGACCGCGGCGGGAACCTCCACCTGGTGCAGGTGTTCCAGAGCGCGGTCGACCGCCGCGAAGTTCTGTTTGACCACCGCCGGGCCCCGCTTGCCGTAGGTCTTCTCGATCGCCGCCTTGATCTCGGCGATCGCCTCGTCGCGCGGCATCACGCCGGAAATCGCGAAGAAGCAGGTCTGCATGATCGTGTTGATGCGCACGCCCAAACCGGCGTCGCGCGCCACCGCGTAGGCGTCGATGACGAAGAGCTGGAGGCGCTTGTCGACGATCGCCGTCTGCACCTCTCGCGGCAGATGCTGCCACACGACATCGGCTGGGTAGGGAGCGTTGAGGAGGAAGACGGCCCCAGGGGCGGCGCGCTCGAGAACGTCGAGGCGGTCGACGAACTGCCACTGATGACAGGCAACGAAGCGAGCGTGGTGGACCAGGAACGGCGTGCGGATCGGCCGTGGCCCGAACCGCAGGTGCGAGACGGTCATCGCCCCGGACTTCTTGGAATCGTATACGAAGTACCCCTGAGCGAAGTTGTCGGTGCCCTCGCCGATGATCTTGATCGAGTTCTTGTTTGCGCCGACGGTGCCATCGGAGCCGAGCCCGTAGAAGACCGCGCCGAAGACGTCCGGATGTTCGATCTCGAAGCTGTCGTCGATCGCGAGCGAGGTGTGGGTGACATCGTCCCGGATCCCGATGGTGAAGTGATTCTTGGGCGTATCGCGAGCCAACTCGTCGAGTACGGCCTTGACCATCGCCGGCGTGAACTCCTTCGACGACAGTCCGTAGCGTCCACCGACGACGCGCGGACGCTCGATGTCGGCGCGCTCATGCAGCGCTGTCACCACGTCCAGATAGAGAGGCTCCCCGATGGCGCCCGGTTCCTTTGTACGATCGAGGACGGCAATCGCTCTCAGCGTCGGCGGCAACGACTTCAGGAAGTGTGCGGTCGAGAACGGGCGAAACAGACGCACCTTCACCAAGCCGACCTTCTCGCCGCGCGCGGCGAGCCACTCAACAGTCTCCTGTACCGTCTCCGCACCGGATCCCATCACGACGATCACACGCTCCGCCTCGGGATGACCGGCATACTCGAATAGCCCGTAATGGCGACCGGTGCGCTCGGCAAAGCGATCCATGGCTGCCTGCACGATCGCCGGGCACTCGTCGTAGAAGCGATTGCAGGCCTCGCGCGCTTGAAAAAAAGTGTCCGGGTTCTGTGCCGCACCGCGCAGAACCGGACGGTCGGGCGTCAGGCCGCGCCCGCGGTGCGCCGCCACCAGCGCGTCGTCGATCAGGAAGCGCAGGTCGTCGTCGTCGAGCACGGCGATCTTCGCGACCTCGTGCGAGGTGCGAAAGCCGTCGAAGAAGTGCAGAAACGGAACACGGGCGCGCAGCGTCGCGGCGTGCGCGACACACGCCAGGTCGTGTGCCTCTTGAACGGAATTCGAGCAGAGCAATGCGAAGCCCGTCTGTCGCACCGCCATGACGTCGGAGTGATCGCCGAAGATCGACAGCGCGTGGGTAGCCAAGGCGCGCGCGGCAACGTGCATGCAAAAGGCGGTCAGCTCCCCGGCGATCTTGTACATGTTCGGGATCATCAGGAGCAGGCCCTGCGACGCGGTGAAGGTCGTCGTCATCGCGCCGCCCTGCAGCGCCCCGTGCATGGCCCCCGCGGCGCCGCCCTCCGATTGCATCTCGACGACGTCGGGCACGTTGCCCCACAGGTTCGCCCGGCGCTCGACCGCCCACATGTCGGACAGTTCGCCCATCGGCGACGACGGCGTGATCGGATAGATCGCAATCACCTCGCTCGCGCGATAGGCGACCGATGCGGCGGCTTCGTTGCCATCCAGCGTCTTCACGATCTCATCCGATTCCTTCGCACCACCGGCAGGACGCATGCCAGCCAGCTCAGGCGCGAAGTCACGGCGCGAGACGCTCGGTCGGACGCGCGAGACTCCCCCTCGAGACTCCTGAATTCCGATTCTTGCGGCGAACGATTCTCGATCTCGGGAGGGGGGCTGCCTCAAGCGCTCGGGATGTGGAGGGTGCAGAGCAGTCCCTCCTCGCGAAACGCCAGCACGGCACGGCCGCCGAGCTGGTGGTCGACGATCCCTTCGATCAACTGCAGACCGTAACCCGGCGCCGGAGGAGAAATCACCTTTGGGCCGCCGCTTTCATGCCAGTCGATGCACAGCGAGTCGTCGGCGCCGTTTGCCCAGGCCACGTCGACTCGACCGCCCTCCCGCGACCACGCTCCGTGCTTCGCGGCGTTGGTCGCCAGCTCGTGCAGCACCATCGTCAACGGCGTGACCTGGGACGGGGCGAGCGCCGTTGCGCTGCCAATCGCATGCAAGTGGTCTCGACCGGCATCCGCGAATGGCATCAGCGTCATTGCGACGACGTCCTCGACCTGCATCGGCTCCCAGTTCGAACGCGCCAGCCCTTCGTGCGTGCGCGCGATCGCCCGCACCCGGTCGACGAATCGGGTGCGGAAGTCGGCGACATCGATGGCGTGGTCGCGGCCGACGAGCGCGACGACGGTCGCCAGAGTGTTCTTGACCCGATGGTCGAGCTCGGCGATCAGGCCGCGCTGGTGGTGCATCGCGCGATCGCGCTCGGCGAGCAGCGCACCGGCCGTGCAACAGGCGCTGCCCGCGACTGCGATCGTCATCCACAGCGACAGCATGCCGGCGCGCGGCGACGGCTCGAGAAAAGGCCCGGTTCCGAGGGCCGTACCGACCGCCAGTGGCAGCGCCGCCCCGACGACCGCCAGGGTGACGCCGCGCCGGCCGGCGCGAAACAGGCTCCACATGAAGAAGAACCCGAAGCCATACGGCAAAGAAGGAAGCCTCTCGCCATAGACGAGGACGAACGCCGCGAAGATGGCGACCGAAACCACCATCGCGACTCTCTCACCGGCGCCAGCCCTACCGTCGATGACGGGATCCCGCGGAGAGAGCCAGGTGAGGAGCAACGGCGCGACGATCAGCGAGCCTGCCGCCTCGCCGCCGAACCAGGTCAGCCAGAAGGCGGCGTATTCGCGCCACGCAACCACACCGAACAGGCAAAACCAGAAGGCGCCGAGCGTGGCCGTGATCAATCCCGTACCGACCACACCGACGGCGAAGAATGCGAACACGTCGCGCACCCGATCGAGCTGCGGCCGGAAATCGTAGACTCGCACCAGAGCGAGGCCCGCGATCGTAGGGCCAAGCGTGTTGCCGGCGGCGATCAAGGCACCGCCCAACGGTTGGCCAGGTTCGAGGACGAGGTTCAACGCGAAGGAGCCAAAATAGATCCCCGCGACCGCCACCGGCCCGAACAGCACCACCGCCGTCAGCGCGATGGCGGTGGGCGCCCAGAAGAGCGTCACGTACTGGCCGTAGTACGGAACCTGCAACCCCAGGAAGCCGATCGCGGCATAGGCAAACGCGAGAGCTGCGTTGATCCCGACTACACGCGTGACCGCAGCGTTGTTCACGACCGGCATCGCCTCCCCCTAGCCCGGATTGTTCATGGATGTCACGTCGAGAGAGCGGCCGGCGATCCGCGGCATTCGCTCGCTTCGCGAGCGAAAGAATCGTGTCGCCAAGGGTGGGGAATTCGATCACAATCGCCACCGGCGGCTTCGCCGCGAAAGGAGAGCCTCGGATGGCGTGTACGTGGATCGACGTGGATTCGAGGATCATTCGCGCCCGCCTGTCCGGTGTACTGACGGGAAGCGACCTGGAGGAGATCAGACACCGGACCGCGCAGGCGATCGCGCGCTTCGGCAGCGTTCGCTGTCTGTTCTTCCTCGACGATTTTCGCGGCTGGCAGTCAGGCGACGACTGGGCCGATGTCTCCTTTCAGGAGAAGCACGACGCGGAGATGGAGCGCATCGCCATCGTCGGCGCCGATGAATGGCGCGACGAAGTCCTCGCGTTCATGGCCGCCCCCCTGCGCACAACCGACATCCGCTATTTCGACGCCCCGCAATCCGAACGCGCCGACGCCTGGCTGCGCGGCTGACCGACTGCACGCCCCGCGGACGGCGAGAACGCCGCGATAGCAGCGCCTGTACATGCGCTGGCTGCCAATACACGAAGCGCCGCACCATCGGCGGGAGAATCTCGACGCGGTCGAAGGTCGTGTCGGCCGTTTGGCACCGCCCGCTCTATTTTGATACACGCAGTCGCCAACGGTTGGGAAGGGGCCTATGACCTCACTGCTGAAGCCGACCCTCGCGGGGCTGGCGGTATTGATGATTGCAACGCTAGCCCAGGCACAGCTCTACGCCGTCGTATCGGCTGAAGGGAGTGGGCCCGACGTTGGCAACCTCCTCGTCCTCGATCCCAGCACTGGCGACATCCTCGAGCGCATCCCGCTGACGCGCGCATCGGGCGGGGCCGTGGAAGGACTGGTAGGGATCGCCGCGCATCCGGGGACAGGCGTGCTCTACGTCATCGACGAGGGCGAAACCTCCGAGAACGACCGCCGACTCGCGCGCGTCGACCCGGCCACCGGCATCCTCACCGACATCGGTCCGATGGGCGACGCCTACTGTGGTCTGACGTTCGGCGCCGACGGCACCCTCTATGCCATCGCGGCGAATCAGCACAACACCGACGAGGCCTCGGTTCACACTGTTAATCTGACGACCGGGGCAGCGACCCTCTTTCGGGCTTCGGACGCGGTACTGGCGGGTGGCTTTCCGAACGGGGCGGCCGGCGACGGCATCGAATTCAATCCCAGCGATGGTCGCCTGTATTGGGTATCCAACTACGTGAGCGACCTGATGAGGATGAACCTCACGACGAAGCTCGCGTCGTCGGTGGCGACCGACGGCGACGTCTTTGCGCGCGCCGGCCTCGCGTACGAGGTGCAGTCGGGGACTTTTCTGGCGTGGTACGAGGATGGCCCGATGGGAGACGAGTTCTTCCGCATCGACCCCATCTCGGGCGATGTCAGCGTCCTGGGGTTCAATGTAGGAGAGGATAACACGATCCGCGATCTCGCCTTCGCGACCTCGCAAGCGACGGCGGCGCCGGCCCTCGGTGGCTTGGGCCTCGCGTTGGGCGTCTTGGTGCTGGGCGCCCTCGGCGCCCACAGGGTCCGCTCGCGGCGGTGAGCGGATCCGCAAAAGGCGTTCGCGCCGAGCGCCCGCGCAATCAGTCAATGCACACCTCCTCTACGAGGCGACGAATGCGACGCCTCGTAGTCTTCAGCGCGGTGCTGCTCGCGTTCGCCCTATTCGGCGCCGGCGGCGCTTCTGCCGCCCGCCGCTACGGCGAGGCGTTCATCAAGAGATTCGCGCTCGACGAGCAGCAGGTCGCGGAGCTGGGACGCCTGCGCGATCTGCGCACCGCCGCCAAAGACGAAGAGCGGCGGCTGCGCCATGCCGCCCTGAAGATCGCGCACTCGGAGAAGCTGGACGAAACCGAGCTGCAGCGCGTCGCCGAGGAGTTGGCCGCGGCAGTCCGCGCGCAAGTGCTGCGCGAAACGCCCCTGATCCACCACTTCTACTTGTCGCTGGACGAAGAGCAGCGCCGCTTGTGGGTCGCCCACGAAACCCGCGACGCAAAGAAACGCCGCGCGGCAGAGAGGACCGGCAAACCTCCGCAGACACCGTAGTCGGCACAGCCGGTCGATCGTTCCAAACAACAGAACTACCGCTTACAGACGCCGACCCGTTCTCGCCGAGAACCGCTCCGATGCGCCTTGCTAGCCGGGCATGTCAAACGCGATCGAGATGCCACCCCACACGATCCTCCAATAGTTCGATAAGCTCTGGGGCCATGAACTCATATTCGTCGGGGATATCCAGGGTGTGAACGGGCGTATCGCCAAGCCATGATCGATGCTCACCGCGAAGCCGCGCGGCGTGGTGGCGCTCCATCACGAAGATAACGTCAGCCCACTCTACATCCGAGCGCTGGAGAGTGCGTTGAGACTTGTGGCTGAATCCACGAGCCCTGCACGAGTATCTCGGGGACCGCGAGAAGATTCGTTCCGCGGTAGGACTGCGCCACTTCGCCCGGCTGCAGATGAACAACAGGTTGAGTCTTGGTGCTTTCACGTAACCCAGGCTCTGGCTTTCCGTGAGATTCACGGCCCGCGTAGGCGGTAGCCTCTCGGGAAACTATTGCCTGTCAGTCCTGACACCACGCGCCACCTCGATGAGCATCCTTAGCGCGCGGTTTACAGACTCGGAGTCATGAAAGACAGCGGCAACGTCGGAATCGAGAAGCACAACGTTCGTCCCCTGCTGGTACCGTTCGAAGTACTTCCCTCGGACTCCCCCGCGAATGTCATACTCCGAATTCATTTCTCCTTCCTCGCTATGCCTATTCGCCCGACTCATACGTCCTCCGCTCGTGAGATGTCGCCTCGCGCGCACCAATGATTCTCAGTCTCGGTCCCGCATTCGTATGCCACACGATGAGCACGCGTCGACGGCTCGATAGGCCCGTGGTCAGCCAGCGCTCCTCGCCGCGCGAATGATCGCGATCTGACACCGTCGTTGCCAAGGGGTCCGCGAAAATAGTGATCGCCTCCTCAAAGGACACACCATGCTTGCCAAGGTTCGAAGCTTCCTTCCCCGGATCCCATTCGAACTCCACCGGCTGACCCTAGCATGGTGTGGCACACACCCGAACTCCTGCCGCAGCCGTCGAGGGTGGCGCCCGTGAGCTTCGGCGCTACTGATAGAAGCGGGTGTACATGCGCTGCTGCAGGTACACGAAGCGCGGGGTCATCGGGGGTAGGTTCTCCACGCGGTCGAAGTCGGTGTCGTAGTCGAACATGCGCAGCGGCGGGTCGTAGATGTTGCACGCGTTGCCGGAGCCGCAGTGCCAGTGGTTCAGCCTGTGGCGCGGCTCGCCGAGGCTGACGAAGGAGCCGCGGTAGGTCAGCGAGCGGCCGCTCCAGCTTTCGAGCAGGCGGGCGAAGTTCTCGATGCCGCCGTTGTACCAATCTGGGTCGAGGGTGCTCGGCCCGATGCCGCCGAGCAGCGCCGCGTTGACGCCGAGCGCACCCGGCGCCGTGAAGGCGGTGCCGCCGGGCCAGTCGGCCGCCGGCACGTCGCGCGTGTTGCTGGCCAGGTCGAAAGCGCTCTTCAGATCGTTGGCGACGACGCCGGCCGGCACCTCCCATCCCTGCGACAGCAGGTAGACGGCATCGGCGAGCACCGCGGCGGGCGCCTTGTCGCGGATGTTGAAGTTGCCCTCGACGATGGCGAGTTGATCGGAGACTACCGAGACGCCGGTTGGGTCGGCGACGCCGGGCGGAAACGTCGCGTTCGTCCCGTCGAGATCGGCCGAGTCGAAGATGCGCACGCCGTAGTTGTTCATGCCTTCCGAGTCCGGCCCCTGCACTCCGAGGTAGATCACCAGCCCCTCGTCGCTGGTGTCGCCGCGCGCGAACAACGCGTCGCCGTTCAGCGCGTTCCACTCGATCAGGGCGCGCAGATTCAAATTGAGCAGGTACATCCATTCCTGCTCGCGGTGATTGAAGAATCCGCCGCGGCGGTAATCGGTGTCGAGGAACCAGCGATTGGCAGCCGGGGGATCGTTGAACGGCGGGCAAGTCGCCGCGTTGAACCACGGCGGCGCCGCACCGGCGCCCGACGGACAGACATCGGCGTTGTCGTCGCTGCCGCCGACGACGCCGTCGCCCGACGTGTCCTCGCCGGCGCGGCGGTAGACGCGATCGGCGGCAGCGAAGGCGGGCGCGTAGCTGCCCGGCTGGGCGGCGATGCCCGCGTCGGGCGGGATCGGCGGCGCGATCGGCACGTCGTTGTAGAAGAGCGCGCCGCGACGCTCGCAGAGGAAACGCAGGAGTCGGCGGCTGCGCACCGCGTCGCGCGCTCCCGCGGCATCCTGCACCTCGATCGGATGCAACCCCGGCGGCGACGGCGGCGCACCCGGACAGAGATCGAGCGCCCCGAAATCGACCGGCGCACCGACCTCGTCGAGGCGCAGAACGATGCGCAGGTCGGCGTTTTGCCAATACGCGCCGGAGCCGCGCGCCAGGATGTCCATCGACGGCGCGACCACGTTGCGCACTCCCGCGCGCACCGATCCGTGCCAGGCGCCCAGCGCGCTTTCCGACAGCGGCGCCGACGACGAACACGACATCGCCAGCGGATCGAGGTCACCCGGCGGCGCCGCCTCGTCCTCCAACTTGTCGATCGAGACATCTCCGGAGCACCGCCAGCTCGCGTCGTACTTGCGGCCGCCGCGATAGATGTCGCCGACCGCGGTGACGTGGACGTCGTTGATCAGGCCCGGCAGATCCTCGACGCGCAGCACGGCGTCCGGCTGCACGTACAAGTCACCGTTGGTGTGGATGCGCCCGTGCAGCGTCATGTCGTGCAACGGCATGGCGAACAGCGGCGCGTCGACGAACGCCAGAAACTGGAAGACCGGAACATTGTGGATGTCGAACTCGCCCGCGACGTGTGCCGCCGTCTCGCCAGCTGCGCGGCCGGACTCGGCGTGGATGGTGTAGCGGTACGGGATGGTGTTGAGGCCGGCGAATACCTCTCCGATCGCGATCCGCGTCGCCGCGCACGGGGCACAGCCCGGCGATTCGCGCAGCGAGACCGCGACCTCGTAATCGTCGAGCGCGAACGTCTGCGCAAAGTCCTCCGCCTGAGGCTTGCCGCCTTCGCGAAAGATGTTCGCAAAGCGAGAGATGCCGACATTGAGCCCGCCCTCGGCAGCGTAGTAGCCCACCTGCCGTTCGGCGCCGGCGCCGCGAATGCGCAGCGCCGCGCGCACGTTCAGGGCGTGCACCGCGGCGATGGCACCGAGCGCGCCGAGAATCATGATCGCGCTGAGAAGCGCCGCGCCGCGCTGATTGCGCAGGCGGAAGCACGACCTCAGCAGCACTAGGCGAAGCAATCGACCAAACGGCTTGAAAGTGTCGCGAGCCATCAGCAGAGCGCATCCCGCAAACGAGATCTCTGTGTCCTCTGTGCCTCTGTGGTGAAGAAGTCCTTAGAGAAGGTTGCGCGGGCGCACCGCGGTCGAGCCTTCGGAGCGGACGTAGCCGCCGCCCTGCGGCCGCGGTGAGACCGAGCGCGCCGTCACCCGCAGGACGACCTCGCGCACCCGGCGCCATTCGGATGTGCTCACCGGCTCGTCCACCGGGGCACACGGCGGGCAGGGATCGAGCTTATAACTGACGTCGAGCTCCTCGACTCCCGCGACCAGCGGCTGCGGATCGGCGCCGTCGATCGCCACGGTCAGAACCGGCACGTCGCCAAGGTTGAGAACCGCGTAGACGCGTTCCTCGACGGCGTACACACCGCCGCCGGCGACGTAGTCGGCGTCGAGGCCGCCCTCGATCTCGATCTGTCCCGCGCCGGCCGAGGCGATGCGAAACGTGCCCCCCTGACCGCCGAGGCGGGTGACGTAGATCCACTGCCCCTTCTGGAAGCCCGCGGCATCCTGCACGTCGAGGGTCCGCTCGCCGGCCGCCTTGTCGGCGCTGAGCAGCGTCGTCGTGCAAGTCAACGTCGCCCGGTCGGCGATGCCGATGCGCAGGGTGAGCTCGTCCTGCGAGCCGCCGTCTTTGCCCGCCAGTGCGATGAACTCGCCGTTCTCGGGTAGACACGCACCCGCCTGTCGCAGCTCCTGGCTGATGAAGGTGTGCGCCGCGTGGAGCGCCTGCTGGGTTTCGGACGCGAGGTCCATTTCGCGGCGGGTCTGCACCGTGAAGCCGAAGTCGCGAACGAAGACGGCCATGACGATGCCCGTGAGGACGAGCGCCACCAGCGTCTCGACCAGCGAGAAGCCGCGCTGATCAGTTGCGGCCGATGCGCGAATACACCGTCTTGAGGACATACCGACGCGGCTCCCCTTTCCACGTCCAGCCGGCAGCGACTGCTACCGATTTCGTTCCCACCTCCGGGCTGTCGGCCTCGACCTCCCAGGTGAGGGCAATGCGGCCGTCGTCGCTCTGCCGATCGCCGCTCTCGATCTCCTCGTAGGGCAGAGCGCGCAGATCCTCGATCGCCTCCTGGGCGAGAGCGATCGCCTCGATATGGGTCGCGTTCTCGCCGACGAAGTTCGCCGCCGACTGCATCGCAACCGCCGTCGCCGACGCGGCGAGGCCGACGACGACCATACCGATGAGAACTTCCATTAGGGTGAATCCGGCGTTCGCCTCGCGCATCATTGCAGCACCCCGGCCACGCGCATCAGCGCAGTACTCCAACAATGATCTGCCCCTGCACCTGACCGCTCGGCCACACTTCGACGACACGCCGGTCGCCGTCTGCATCGGTCAGCGCGATGCGCACGACTTCGGCGGCCGCGCCGTCCGGATCGACCATGACACCGCGCGTATCGAACTCGACGGCCGCCGCATCGCCGGACAGCTTTTCGGCCGCGATCGCCACTCCGGGCGGCAGCTCGACGACGCGCGCCGGCGAATCCGGATCGGGGATCCACAGCCCATCCCCGTCGTCGTCGCGCAATCGCTGTATCTCGTACGCGGAGGAAGAAGGTGTCAGCCGATAATGCGCACCCTTGAGAGTGGCGCGCAGCCGCAGCTCGCGAACCGAACTGACCAGCTCCTGGTGACTGGACTCCAGGTCCACGTAGCGGCGGGTCAGCCCGAGCGCGGCAATCGCCATCAGGACCGCGACGACGCCGACCGTCGTCATCACTTCCGGCAGACTGGACCCGCTATTGCTCAGATACCGAAGTTTGACTTGCACATGACAAGTTGGACGGCCCTGTTCGAATTGGTTGCGCAAACCCATCACCTCGCGAGCGGAAGCCCATACCAAATCACCGGTTCCACACTCTTTCCACAGGAAATCCACTCCTCGGCAGCAAAAAACTCAATGGATTCAAGCGGTTGCCGTGGCGGACGCCGTGCGATGCGCAACATGCACAAAAGCGCCAACTGTTACATCGTCGCCACGCGCATCGTTTCAGTTGTCCGGCTGACGGCAGACCGCTACGCAGCTCGGCGGTTACAGAACCCGCCCGCTATCGGCGTTCCAAACGGTAGACGTCGAAGACCGTCCTGCCGTTCGACATGACCAGTGACGTGCGCGTCGCCGCCGGATACTCGGCCGCGATCCGCGCGGCGACGTCGGACGCGCCGGACCAATCGAGATCGACGACTACCAGCGCCGCGGGATCGGGGCGCGGCAGCGGGCTGTCGTCGTCGAGATCGGTCGCCGTCGTTTCGGGCACCAGAAAGAGCGCCGTGTCGTAGCGCACCGACTGTGTACCGTAGACGTAGATCGGCGGTGCATCGGCGTTTCCCGCGAGGAAGCGCGCCAGGATGGTGGGCGCGGCGGCCGGCTGCAGATCGCGGACGTGCAGCTCGAAGTAGTCTTCGTAGTTGGCCACGGCGGTCGCGACCAGAAAAACGGCCACCGACACGCCCGCGATCGCGCCGCCGAATGTTCGGGCGGCGAGCTCGCGATGGAGATCCAACACCAGGGCGGCGAAGACGAAGATCGCCGGCACTGCGGCGATCATGCGCGGCGAGAACATCGCGTCGACGGTGAGCAGCGAGCCGAGGACCAGATTGATCCAGAACCACGCGACAACGACGCGATGCCGCGGCCGTCGCAACGCCGCGATCGTGTACGCGATCAGTCCGACGGCAAAAACCGCACCGGTCCAGAAGTCGAGGAGCGGCGCCGGATGCGCGTGCTGCTCGCTGGTCTCTCCCTTCCAGTTGAAAGCGGCAAGGGAGTTCGCCGCCTGCATGAGCATCACTCGCGCGATACCGGGCGCGTCGGCGGTTGCCCCCACGTGCTCGAGATTGTGCGGCGCCAGCACGAAGACCCCGCTCGATCGATCGAGCAGCGACGACGGCGACCACGCCATCGCCGCCACGATCGGCGCGACGAAGAGCACGGTCGCGAGCAACATCAGTGTCGCACCGCGCACGTACCGGCGCGCGGCCTCGCGATCGATGGACCAGTCGCAGATCAGGATCGCTGCAACGATCACGATGCTCGCCCGTCCCGCGTAATACACGCTGCAGGCCAACCCGATCGACAAACCCGCCAGAACCCAGTCGAGCGCTCGCCCGTGCCGCCGACCGCGCAAGAAGAACAGCAGAACCAGCAACACGGCGAAGCCCGCCTGCATGTAATCGGTGCCGATACGGCTGAAGTGGACGTGCCAGTGCGACACCGCGAGCAGAAAGGCGGCGACGAACGCCGTCGCGGCGCCGTACAAGCCACGCACCACGCCGTAGAGCAGCGGCACCGACGCGATGCCCAGCACCACCGACCCCATGCGCAAACCGAACAGATCGTCGCCGAAGATGCGCATGAAGAACGCCGACAGCGCGAAGCTCAGTTGCGGGATGTCGTACCAACCGATCCCGAGCAGGTTGGACACCTCGCCGCGCAGGATGCGCCGTGCCTCGATCCCACACGCAGCCTCGTCGCCGTGCACCATCGGCGGAATGCTCTCCAGCCCGGGCAGCCGGTAGAGAATCGCCACCGCGACGACCAGCGCCACACCGAGCCATTCGACGGCCGATGCGCGCGGCGCCACCGCGTCGCCGGCCGCGGCCACTACGAGGAACAGTATGCCGAGAGCCCACGGACAGATCGCCCAGGTGGTGCCGGCGTCGTACAGCACCGCCGACACCGCCACCGCGACCAGCACCACGGCGGCGTTCAGCCACCCCCGCCGCAAGACCGGTAGAGCGCGCGACGGCGCGTCGTCAGCGCGCTCGTCACAGCGCCAGACCACCCACGCCGCCGCCAATCCCGCGATGACGAGCAGCGCAAAGCCAAACGGCGCCTGCTCGACGGGAAGCTTCGCAAAAGCCCGCGTCTCACCAAACGGCGTCAGCAGATACTGCCCCAAGAAGGCAGTCGCCAACGCGCCGAAGAAAAGGACTGAATTCACCACAGAGGCACAGAGGACACAGAGATCACGCCGATGTCGGGATACCGC
>CADEER010000022.1:24193-50453 GCA_902826395.1 uncultured bacterium | reverse complement strand
CGAAGGCACGAAGGGCACGAAGAGCTTCCCCGCTTAACCCCTTCGTGCTCTTCGTGCCTTCGTGGTTTTATCGTCCCCGGTATGTTGGCGACACCCTCGGTTGATTCCCTGATTCGATTTCTCGAAAACACCTGAGCCCATGTTGCCGGTCGAACGCTCGTCGGAAGAGGTGCTGGAGTTCTGGTTCCGCGACTGTCGCGCCGATCCGCGGCGAGCCGAAGAGTTGAACGGAATGTGGTTCGCCGGCGGTGAGGCGCTGGACGACGAGATCCGCGATCGCTTCGAGAGCTGGGTCGATGCGGCGGCAAACGGCGAGCTCGACTCGTGGAGAAGCTCGGCGCGAGGCCGATTGGCGCTGATCCTGCTCCTCGACCAGTTCACGCGCAGCATCTATCGGGGAACCGCGCGGGCCTTCTCCGGCGACGAACACGCGCGCGCCGTCGCGCGTCAGTTGGTCGAGCGAGGGCTCTTCGATCTGACGCCGCCGGAGCAGGTATTCGCGCTGTTGCCCTTTGGACACTCGGAGGATCTCGGCGACCAGGAGAAGGCGCTCGAGCTGCTCGACCGCTGCGTCGACTCGGCGACCGCGGAATGGAAGCCGCTGCTGGAACAGTCGCGTGAGTTCGCGCGCGACCACCACAACGTCGTCGCTCGCTTCGGCCGCTTCCCACATCGCAACGCCGCCCTCGGGCGATCCAACACACGCGAGGAGGAGCAGTTTCTCGCCGAGGGAGCGGAGTCGTGGGGGCAGTAGACTCCCCCGGCGCGGCGCACGTCGTGTGGGGCGTCGAGCTGTCGCCCTTCGTTCTGAAGCTCGAATCGATGTTGCGCAGTGCGGGTGTGCCCTTCCGCCGCCTGCCGCGCGACGGCGGGCGCATCGAGAATGCGCGCATCGCCGCTCTGGTGGAGCGCGCCAAGCGCGACGGGACGGCGCGCCGGCCGCCGGTGACCGACCCGCTCGACGACTATCCGCTGGTTCCGTACCTGATCACGCCGGCGCGCGAGGTGCTGTTCGACTCATCGGCCCTCGCCGCCTGGCTCGACGACAATCATCCAGCGGCATACGGCCCGCTGGTGCCCGAGGATCCGGCGCTGCGCTTCGCCGCGCGGCTGGTCGACGAGGCGTTCGATGAAGTCGGTCTCTACCTCGTCCACCACAACCGCTGGAAGCTGGCGGCGACCGACAACGACCGCCCCGGCCTGCGCCTGGCGCGCGAGTATGCGCGGCATCTGCCGCCCGGCACCGGGCGCGTATTCGGGGCGTGGTTCGAGCGCCGCCAGGTGCGCCGCCTGCCGTACCTGTTCAGCGTCGCACCCGACGGCTATCGCGTCGACGGACTCACCGCGGCGATGACGCCGCCCAGCCGCGACGGATTCCCGCCCACCCACGACCTACTCGAAGAGATCTGGCGGCGCTGGGTCGACGGCTGCGACGCGATCTTGCGCGCGCAGCCGTTCCTGCTCGGCGATCGATTCACGGTCGCCGACGCCAGTGCCTACGGCCAGTTGTCGATGAACCTCACCGACCCGGCCGCAACGCGGGCGCTGCGCGAGCGTTCGCCGATCACATTCGATTGGCTGCTGTCGATCCGCGACGGCAAGCACGCATCGGCACGCGGCGAGCTCCGCCTCTCGCGCAATCTCACACCGCTACTGACCGCGATTGCAGACGTGTTTCCGCCTCTCATGCAGGCCAATCGACGCGCCTGGGAGAAGGCCGTGCAAACCGGCGCGACCCGCTTCAACGAGAGCGCTTTCGACGCCGACGAGTGTCTGTACGACGGCGAGCTGCTCGGCCGACCGTATCGCTCGGTGGCCAAGGCGTTTCAGGTCCGCACCTGGCGCGACCTCTGCGCCGAATGGCCGGCGCTGCCCCCGGATGCGCGCTCCGCCTTCGCCGAGTTGCTGCCGGGCCGCGACCTCGACGGCGTCTTCGTCGCTTCCTGATCGATCGCAGGCGCACACTGGCACGCGGCCTCGGAATCATCGCGGCCGGTGCTTCTTCTCGTTTTTCTCACGATCGGATACGCGGACGCCGAAAATGCCATATCGCCGTCCCGCGGCCGGTTGGCGCGCCTCGTGCCTACGAACGAGGATGGAACCAGGACGTTCGCCCAGACAGGAGGATCTCATGAACGCCATCGAAACCCTGATGAAGACCAATCTGATCGACGCCGAGGTGGGAGAAACCGTCGCCGGCGTCGCCAACCGCATGGCCGAGAATCAGGTGGGAGTCCTGCTGGTGCGCCAGGGCGGCACACTGCGCGGTGTCTTCTCGGAGCGCGATTTGCTGACGCGGGTGGTCGGCGAGGGCCGCGACCCGAATGCCACCAACGTCGAGACCGTGATGACCACAGAAATCGTCACGGCCGAGGTCGACACGCCGATCAAGGAAGTGCTGCGGATCTTCCGCGAGCAACACATCCGCCACATCCCGATCCTGCGCGGCGGCAAGCCGGTGGGCATCCTGTCCACGCGCGATTTCCTCGGCTTCCTGGTCGAGGGCCTCGAACGCTTCATTCAAGAGTCGTCCTACAGCCAGGAGATCGGCGAGGGCTCCGACCCCTATGACCACATCGGCGGCTCCTACGGGCGCTGACTCCAAGCCAGCACCAGCGAGAAGCAGCACGGACGGAAGGGCATTGCGCCGGCTGCGTTGCGTGTGAGATGGCAGCGGCATGTCCATCGAGCTCTCGTTTCACGGCGGCGCCGGAACGGTCACCGGATCGCGTCATCTCCTGACCGCCGGCGGCTCGTCCGTGCTCGTCGATTGCGGCCTCTTCCAGGGACTGAAGGAGCTGCGGCTCATGAACTGGGAGAAGCGGAGCTTCGATATCGACGCGATCGACCACCTGCTGCTGACGCACGCGCACATCGACCACGCCGGCTATCTGCCCCGCCTGGTGAAGCTCGGCTACGGCGGCGTGGTTCATTGCACGCCGGCGACCCGCGATCTCGCCGGCATCCTGTTGCTCGATTCGGCGAAGATCCAGGAAGAGGACGCGCGCTACGCCAACCGAAAGAAGTTCTCCAAGCACCACCCCGCCCTGCCGCTCTACGACACCGACGACGCGCAGGCGGCGTTCGAACGCCTGCGACCGGTCGCCTACGACACGTGGCTGCGCCTCGATGCTCATCTCGAAGCGCGTTTCTTCAACGCTGGCCACATCCTCGGCTCGGCGCACGTCGAGGTGCGGGCGCGCTCGGGAAGCGATCGGCTCACGGTGGTCTTCAGCGGCGACGTCGGCCGCTACGACATGCCGCTGCACCCCGATCCTACGCCGCCGCCGGCTTGCGACTTCCTGGTCATCGAATCGACCTACGGCGATCGCGACCACGATCCGATGCCGTTCATCGAGCAGTTGAAGAAGCCGCTGCGCCAGACGATCGAGCGCGGTGGAACGGTCCTGATCCCGTCCTTCGCCGTCGCGCGCGCGCAACTGGTCACGCTGCTGCTGCGCGAGGCGATGGACAACGGCGACATTCCCACCGTGCCGATCCACGTCGACAGCCCGATGGCGGTCAACACCACGCAACTCTACGGCAAGTACCTCAACGACGAGAACCTCGACGCCGAGATCGTCGGCGAGGGAAAGGATCGCCTGTTCCCCGAAGAAGTCCACTTCCATCGCACCGTCGGCGAGTCGCGCGCACTCAACGAGCAAACCGGACCGCGCATCGTCATCTCGTCGAGCGGCATGCTCACCGGCGGTCGCGTCCTGCACCACTTGAAGCGCCTGCTGCCGGACGCCAACAACCTCATCGTCCTGGTCGGCTTTCAGGCCGCCGGCACGCGCGGCCGGGCTCTTTTGGAAGGCGCCCGCCAATTGAAGATGCACGGAGAGATGGTCCCGGTCGAGGCGCAGTTCATGTCCGTGCACGGTCTCTCGGCCCACGCCGACCGCCGCGGCCTGATCCGCTGGCTCAAGTCCGGGGAGGGCCTGCCCAAAACCGTCTTCGTCGTCCACGGCGAGCCGGAGGCCTCGCAAGCGCTGGCCGCGCTGATCGAGAAGGAGTTGTCGATCCGCGCTGTCGTGCCGCGCCTCGGCAGCCACTTCGATCTGCTGGCGCCGGCGCCGGACTGAGGACCGATGCCGCACGCGTCGCCACAGCCGCCGCGCGGCGAGATCGAGGTCTGGTTCGAATTCGCCAGCACCTACTCCTACCCCGCCGTGATGCGGATCCGCGCCGCCGCCGCACAGGCGCGCGTCGCCCTGCGCTGGAAGGCGTTCCTGCTCGGGCCGATCTTCAAGGAGCTGGGGTGGAACGATTCGCCCTTCAACCTTCAGCCGGCCAAGGGCGTGTACATGTGGCGGGACCTCGCACGCATCTGCGACCAGCTCGGCCTGGTGCTGCAACGGCCGTCGCAGTTTCCGCGCAGCGGCTTGGCTGCGGCGCGCGTCGCGGCGCTGTTTCAAGATGAAGAGTGGCTGCCCGCCTTCGTCGAGCGCGTCTACCGCGCCAACTTCGCCGAGGACCGGGACATCGCCGACGCGGCCGTCGTGCGCGCCTGTCTGATCGACGCGGGCGTCGACGCCGATCCGGTGCTCGCTGCGGCACTCGGCGACGCCGGCAAGGCGCGGCTGCGACAACAGACCGAAGAGGCGATCGCCAAGGGAATTTTCGGCGCGCCGTCGTTCATCGTCGGCGAAGAGCTGTTCTGGGGCAACGATCGCCTCGAGAGCGCGCTCGCCTGCGCGCGCGGCTGGCCGACATCGCCGACACTCGGCGCGCCCGAGCGAGTGCCAACAGCGTCATCGGCGCTGGAGAGCGATACGCGCGCCGTCGGCTTCGACATGGCGTCGGATCGCGAGACCGGCGCGCTGCTGCGAGCGCTGGCGGCGTCGAAGCCGGGTGGGCGCATGCTCGAGATCGGCACCGGCACCGGCCTGGCGACTGCCTGGATCGCCGCCGGCATGAGCGCCGAAGCGCGACTGACGACCATCGATAGCGATGATGCGGTCGTGGCGGTCGCGCGCCGTCATCTCGGACACGACGCGCGCATCGACTTCCGGGTCGGCGACGCGAGCGCGATTCTCGGCGAGCTCGATGCGCCGTTCGACCTCGTCTTCGCCGACGCCTGGCCGGGCAAGTTCGCTCAGCTCGATCGCGTCATCGAGCTGCTCGCACCGGGCGGCCTCTACGTCATCGACGATCTGCTGCCGCAGCCCAACTGGCCCGACGGCCACGGCGCCAACGTGCAGCGTCTGCTCGCCGAGCTCGAGTCGCGCCCCGACCTGCACATCGTCCGCCTCGACTGGTCGTCGGGAATCGTCGTAGCAACCAAGCTCACTGGCCGAATCAACGAGTGAGAAGCCGACGAGTTGAAAAAGCCCTCACTCAACCTCGATGTGACAAAAAACTGGAACCGCAGATGAACGCAGATGCCGATTTGCCGTGACCCTCTCGAACAAGCGTCGTCTCGGCCTCGCCATCTCTCAACTACATTTGGAAATGGGGTTGGTGAACTAGCGTTGCCGGGGTCCCCGAACCTTCCCTATCTGCGTTAATCTGCGTTCATCTGCGGTTGCTCTTGTCACATCGAGGTCAACTGCCGCGATTCAACACCAAGGGGACTCGGCGGCACGCGTGATCATCTGCCCACCCGACCTCTTTGTGTCTTAGTGCCTTCGTGCCTTGGTGTTGAGATTGAGCTCAACGCGAGGCGGCGCCGGGCAGGTAGCCGCGGTAGCGCAGGTAGCCGGGCCAGGCACTCGGGCGGGACAGGGTCGTCAGTAAGAATCGCAGCGAATCGAAGTACGCCTCGCGCTCGGCGATCACACCGTCGCGAAACACGATGCGATCGACGATGCGCAACTCGTAGGGACCTCGCCCGAGAGTGAACCGCAAGCGCCAGGCGATCAGCAGCGTGTTGCCTGTCGCGCTCCATGCGTCGACGATGCCGTGCAGATCGGGCAGCCACTGCAGCAGCCGCGCGAACTCGCGCCGCGCCGCGGCGCGTCCGACGACGACCGGCGTCACGGGTTGCATCAGGCGCACGTCGTCGGCCAGCAAGCTGACGAAGCGATCGACGTCGGGATTGGCCCATGCCGCGGTGAACCGACTTGCCAGCTCCGCCGCCTCGTCCGACCGCGATCTCGTCTCGCTCATCTCGTGGCTCATGCGCAGCCCCTATCGCTCGTGCAGGGCGCGGGGAAGTGCCAATCGTCCCCGCAACGGCGGGTCCACTCGGGTTCTCAGCGGTGTACCGGCACGAGGCGTTCGTAAAGAGCCAACGTCTTGTCGATCGTCGCTTCGATGCTGAACTCGCGGGCGAAGCGCTCGCGGGCGTTGTGGCCGAAGCGCGCCAGCTCTTCGCGGTCGGTCATCGCGCGCGTGATCACGGCGGCGATCGCCGCCGCGTCGCGTGGCTCGATGACGTAGCCGTTGAGGCCGTCGATCACCACGTCGGGCATGCCTCCGACGCGCGTCACCAGCGATGCGACACCCTGCGCCTGCGCCTCCATGATGGCGCGCGGCAACCCCTCGCGATCGACACTGACCATCACTGCCAGATCGCACGCCCCCGTCAGCGCCGACGCGTCGCGGCGAAAGCCAACGGCGTGCAGCCGGTCGCGGCGCGGCGACGTGGCGAGTAGCCGCTCGACTTTCTGATCGCGCACCTCGCCGATCAGCAGCAGATGCGCGGCGCTGTCGGCCGGCAGGCGCTCGAAAGCCTCGACCAGATACTCGACGCCCTTCACCGGGCGCACGTTGGCGACGCAGCAGACGACGAACGCATCGCGCGGGATGCCAAGTTCCTCGAAACGCGAGCGCTCGGCCGGCGCATACCAGCGCGGGTCGTGCCCCTTGTGGATCACCACCAGCTTGCTCGCCGGAATGCCGAAGCCGCTCAGGTAGCGCGCCACGCCGTCCGAAACGCAGACGATGCTGTCGAGGCGCGGATGCAGATAGGTCATCCACGCGGCGGGGTCGAATCGGCTGATGTGTCCTTCGGTGCCGCGGTAGGCGACGCGGCGCAGGTCCTTCATGCCCCACGCCGCCCACAGGCCGTTGGCGAGCGGCCGGTTGATGAGGGCGTGCATGAGATCGAACGATCCCGCGCGCAGAACCTCGCGGATGCGCCGCGCTGCCGCCGGGTCGACGCGGCTGCGACACACCAGGTGCTCGACCGGGACACCCCGACCGCGCATGAACTCGGCCTCCTCCTCGTGGCGCGTGTCCATCATGACCCTCAGCGCCACGCCGCGATCGTGCAGGCCGGCCAGGATGTGGCGCTCGGAGCGGTCGAGCGCGTTGGCGAGCACCAGGGCGCGGATCGGACGCGCGTCGCGATCGCTTGGGACGGCCTCGTTCACTCGCGCAGCACCGGCGGATTCGGCACGCCCATCGCCTCACACATCGCGAGGTAGAAGGCGAGCGCGGTCGGCCCGTCGTCGACGCGCTCGATCTCGCCGTTGGGGCCGAGGTTGAGGTTCACCCCCTGCATCACGAACAACGCCTCGGTCGGACCGTCGTTGTCGCGATTCACGGTCAGCGTGTGCACCGAACCGGCCGGCTCGTACACGTACGTGCCCGCCGGGTAGTCGATGCCGTACTCGGCATAGTGCCAGCAACCGCGCGTCGTGAAGGCGTGGATCTCGCCGGTGTGCTTGTGTCTGGGAATCTGCACGCCCGGCGCGAAGCGATTGCGCACGACCCAAATCGCGGCGTGATCGACGACGCGGATGACCTTCAGCTCGACGCCTTCACCGGCGTCGACCCACGGCAGCGCCTCGTCGCGCGCAAAGGCGACCATCGGCGCGGCGTTCTCGGCTCCTTGCATCTGCAATCCTCCCTGCGCGGACAATGCATCTCGATGCCACCGGTGTTCGAGCGAAGCAAACGAAGTCGAAGCGCGGAGCTGAGAAGGACAAGTAGGCGATCGCCTCTCCCCCGAGAGACTGTCGACTTTCTCTCGATGTGCTTCGGGGTCGGTATCGCTTTCGGTATCGGTATCGAAGTCCGGGTCGATACCGATACCGATACCGACCCCGATTCCGATTCTGAAGCACACCGAGAGAAAATCGACAGTCTCGAAAGGAGGGGGACTGCAGCCTGGCGGTCTCCCTGCTTGCCAAGGAGGGGTTGGGGGAGGTCGCGTAGCGATCACGCGCGGCGCAGCCGCGCAACATCGATCGCCCACATTGACACCACCAACCTCACAAGGGAGTTGTGGACGTCACGGTATGGACGCGGTCGATTCCCAGATCCAGGCGACACTGAAGAAGTTCTGGGGCTTCGACACGCTGCGGCCGCTGCAGGAGGCCGCTATTCGCGCCGGCATCGAGGGGCGGGACTCGCTGGTCGTCATGCCGACGGGCGGCGGCAAGTCGCTGTGCTACCAGGTGCCGCCGATCGTCGCGCGCCGCACCGACGTCGTCGTCTCGCCGCTCATCGCGTTGATGAAGGATCAGGTCGACGGTCTGCGCCAGAGCGGCTATCCGGCGGCGGCGCTGCACAGCGGTCTCGACCCGGACTCGCAGCGCGAAGTCGAAAGCGGCATGGCGGAGGGCAGCTATCGGCTCATTTTCGCCGCCCCCGAGCGCCTGGTGTCGCCGCGCTTCCTGCAGTGGCTCGCCAACGCCGAGATCCGCAACTTCGCGGTCGACGAGGCGCACTGCATCAGCCACTGGGGACACGACTTCCGCCCCGAGTACCGGCAGCTCGCCGAGCTCAAGCATCGCCTGCCGGCGGTCAGCCTGCACGCTTTCACGGCGACCGCGACGGTGCGGGTGCGCGACGACATCATCGCGCAGTTGCGACTGCGAGATCCGGTGGAGCTGATCGGCAGCTTCGATCGGCCGAATCTCGTCTATCGCGTGCTGCCGCGCACCGACGCCCACGCGCAGACGCTCGAGATTCTCAACCGGCACCGCGGCGAGGCGGCGATCGTCTACTGCCTGAGCCGGCGCGAGACCGAGGAGCTCGCCGCGGCCCTGGCGGCACACGGACTCCGCGCCGCGCACTACCACGCCGGCATGGACCCCGAGCGGCGGCGGCGCACGCAGGAGGAGTTCATGGCCGAACGCCTCGACGTCGTCGTCGCCACCGTCGCCTTCGGCATGGGCATCGACCGCAGCGACGTGCGCTGCGTGATCCACACCGCGATGCCAAAGTCGATCGAGCACTACCAGCAGGAAGCAGGCCGCGCCGGTCGGGACGGCCTCCCGGCAGAATGCGTGCTCCTCTATTCCGGCGCCGATGCCATGCGCCTGCAGAGCCTCATCGAACGCAGCGCCGCCGAGGCGCAGGCACTGCCGCAAGTGCTAGAGACCAGCATGCGCCTCCTGCAGCAGATGCGCTCCTATGCATCGAGCCTGCGCTGCCGGCACGCTGCTCTCTCCGAATACTTCGGCCAGCGTTACGAGGCCGACCAATGCGGCGCCTGCGACGTCTGCCTCGACGAGGTCGCCGGCGTCGAGGACGGCACGGTCACGGCGCAGAAGATCCTGTCGTGCATCGCGCGCACCGATCAGCGCTTCGGCGCCGCTCACATCGCGGATGTGCTGGTCGGCTCGGCCAACGCACGGATCCGCCAATGGAAGCACGACAAGCTGACGACCTACGGTCTGCTGGCGGACTTGCCGCGCAAGTCGGTGCTAAACCTGGTCTACCAGCTCGTCGACCAGGGACTGGTCGACCGCAGCGACGGCGAGCGACCGATCCTCGAGCTCAACTCCCTGTCGTGGGAAGTGATGCGCGGCGAGCGCAAGGTACAGCTCCAGCAACCGCGCGGCGGCGATCGCGTCGCCCGCACGCGCGCCGACAGCGAGTCGTGGGAAGGCGTCGATCGCGCTCTCTTCGAGAGCTTGCGCGAGCTGCGCCGCGAGCTCGCCATGCAACGCGGCGTGCCCGCCTACGTCATCTTCGGCGACGCCACCCTGCGCGAGCTGGCACGGCTGAAGCCGACGACGCTCGAAGACTTCGCCGGCGTGCGCGGCGTCGGCGAGAAGAAGTTACAGGACCTGGGCGGCGGTTTCGTCGCGCATATTCGCGAATACTGCGCGGGCTCTTCACCACAGAGACACAGAGACACGGAGACGGGGTAGCCAGCCGTACACCTACACGTACTCGTACACGTACACGACTCCGGTACACTGACCGTGCACGGGTACGTGTACGAGTACGTGTACGGGAGCCCGATCGCGTTTCACCGTTCTCGCTCCAGCTCCGCCAGCAGAGTTCGCGCGTCGATGAGGTCGGCCGTGTCGGCGCCCTCGTCGAAGGCGGCGCAGACCGGCGCCAGCAGCTCGAGCGCTTGCGTGTGCTTGCCGGCGTCGCGCAACAGGCGTGCCAGGCCGGTTGTGGCGCGCAAGCCGAGCCAGCGCGCGCCCTCGGCGTTCGCAAGCTCGACGGCGCGGCGCAAGCTGCGCTCGGCGGCGACTGCATCGCCGCGCATTCTCCGCATCTCGCCTTCCAGACGGTACAGCTCTGGGGCCAGGCGGCGTTCGCCGGTCGACTCGACCAGATCCTGCGCTTCGGCGATCACCTCTCGTGCGCGGTCGGCCTCTCCCGCTTCCAACAGCGCCGCCGCGAGCGCGGCGAGCGTCGACGGCAGGGCGATGCGCTGGCCGGTGGCGGCATAGGCCTCGATGCCGCGGTGCATCGCCGCGATGCCCTCGGCGCTCTCGCCAGCGGCGGCTTGCACGCGGCCGCGAGCAATCTCGCCGATGGCCCGGATCGCCGGTAGCGAGTGCTCGGTTCCTTCCCAGATCGCCGCATCGGCGGCGCGCGCAAGCGATGGGAAATCGCGCAACATCAGGAAGGCGAAACACGCGATCTGCGCCGCCGAGCCGCGATCGAACGGGCGTCCGACTTCGGCGGCTCGCGCCGCCGCCCGCTCGCACATCACCCGCGCCTGGTCGGGGTAGCCTTGATGCAGCAGTGTCAGCGCCAGGTAGTCGAGAACGAGGACGACCATGTCCAGACTGAGAGCCGGGGTCGGAACCCCGCTGAGCTCCGCGGCGCGCTCCAGATGGCATCGTGCATCGGCGAGGCTGCCGGCGTGGAAGCGCTCCATGCCGACGATGAGGCTTCCGCCGAACGTCAACATCGGCACCGACAGCTCCTCCATCAGCCGCTCGATCGCGGCAGCGCTGTCGCGCGCATCCATGAGGCGCGCTCGCGAGATGTAGTTCGCCGTCAGCGCGATCAGCGACTGGAAGAGCCGGAAGCGATCGCCGATCTCCTCGCTCAGCTCGCGCGCGCGCAGAAACGCGTGCTCGATCTCCAAATCGGCAAAGCCGTTCAGTGCCGGCAGCGCGGCGCCCAGCGCGATCGACGCGCTGATCATGTTCTGCGCGCGCGCCTGGCTGGGCGGCGCGGCTTCGAGCAGCGACAGCGCATGCCGCAAGGTCTCGACCGCCTCGCGCGCCGCGCCGCGCCGCACGGCGCGGGCCGCGATCGCCTCGAGATAGGGCGAGGCGCGATCGACCTGACCGCTGCGCTCGAAGTGAAACGCCAACTCGCCGCCGATCTCCACGGCGCGCGGGCCGTAGGCCTCCTCTAGCCGCGCCGCCAGGCGCGCGTGTAGCTGGCGGGCGCGCGCCGGCGGCACGCCGGCGCCGAGCACGCTGCGGTACAAGAAGTGGGTGAGCTCGTACTGGCCCGCGGCCGTGCCGTCCGGCCATTCACAGAGTCCGGCGGCACGGACGAAGTGCTCCCGCTCGGCCAATCGCGAGAGCCCTCCTTCGACCTCGACCACGTCGCGCTCGAGCGCCGCGGCGACCAGCGCAGCCGAGAACGACCGCCCGGCGAGACTGCCGGCCTCGAGTACTTCGCGCGCCGGCGCTTCGACACGATCGAGCTGTGCCGCGATCATCTGCCGCAAGCCGAGCGGTACGGTCGTACCCACCGCCGCCGCGGAATGCATCGCCCAGCCGCCGTCGCCGCGCGCGATCGCCCCGGTAGCGACGAGGTACTCGGCCACATTCACCAGGAAGAGCGGATTGCCGTCGGTGCGCTCGTACAAAATGCGGACGAGCGCCGTCCCGTCGATGCCCGGCCAGCGCGCGTCGACGTAGTCGGCGATATCCCTCTCGCCGAGCGGCTGCAGCCACAGATCGCGGCAAAGGCTGCGTTCGCGGAGCTGCTGGTTCAAGCGTTTCAGCGGATGATCGCTCACCACGATGTCGACCGGTCGATACGTCCCGACGACGAGCAACCGCGCCGGATCGCGACGGCGCGCCAGAATCGACAGCAGATCGACGGTGGCGTGATCGCTCCAGTGCAGATCTTCGAGTAACAGAATCAAAGGCACCGGCAACGCCTCGATGAACGCCGCGAGCTCGCGCGGCATGCGCGCGCCCGAGCTCCCGGCGGCGCTGCGCTCGAGAGCGGCGACGTCCTCGGTGCCGAGCAGCGACGGCAACTGCAACAACCAGGTGGGCGCGTGGCGGCGCAACAGCTCGACGAGCGGCGCACCGCTCGCACCGCCGCACAATCGCTCGAGTGCGTCGAGCACCGGCAAATAGGGCTCGCCGGAGCCATGCAGCTCGACGCACTGACCGCGCGCGATCAGCATCTGCCGTTCGCCATCGCGCGCCGCGATTCTCTCGAGAAGGGATTCCACCAGCGCTGTCTTGCCGATCCCCGGCTCGCCGACGACGAATCCCATCTGCCGCACGCCGCGGAGCGCCGCCTCCAACCAGCTCTCCAGCTCGCCGACCTCGGCGGCCCGCCCGAGCAGGTGCGACGGCTCGTGCGCCGCCGCTATGGTCGCGGGCCGGGGCACGGCTGGCGCCGCGATCGGGTCGATCGGGGCGATGAACCGATAGCCGCGCCGGTGCGCGGTCTCGATGGCGCGCGGCCGGCGCGGGTCGTCGTCGAGCGCCTGGCGCAGCTCCTTGATGCAACTGGTCAGCACCGACTCGCTGACCGCCGTGCCGGGCCACACGGCGTCGAGCAGCTCGGACTTCGTCACCAGCCGGCCCGGATTGCCGATCAGATGGGTCAGCACAGCCAGCGTCTTCGGTCGCAAGGGCACGACTTCGCGGCCATTTCGGAGCTGTGCGTCGTCGGCGTCGAGACTGTAGCCGAGGAAGGTGAGGACGCTCTGTGCGGGCCGGCTCGAAGCCATGTGGCGGCTGCTTCTAGCGCAAATCTCCACCTTTTGGCACGCCTGAAATTGCTCCCTGCGCAGCCGGTTACACGGAAATTACAGGGTTCTGTCAGGACTCCAGCGGCCGCCGCGGGCTATGCCCTGGGGCCATGAGAAACGCCCTCACTGCCGCCCGGCTCTCGATCAGCATCCTGCTCGCAGCGGCGATCGTCGCTCTCGCCGCCTGCGGCGACGGCAGTGACGACTCCGACCCGCTTCTCGGCGCCGATCCCGCGCCGGTGCCGCCCTGCGCACAGGCGCCGAACTACAACGGGCCGATGTCGCCTCACACGCAGGGCCAGGTGCTCGTCTATCGCGGCAACCCGAGCTACGGCGTCATCGCCACCGGCTCCTGTGCCGACACCCAGCTCCTCAATGACATCGGCGACTGCGTCTACCCGGCGCCGGGCTGCAAGCCGGTGCCGATCTCGCCGACCTGGTTCCAGACCTACGCCTTCCCTTCGCCGCCGCCGAACACCAAGATCCGCATCTTCACCGAGACCGGCTTCCGCGGCACGCACGGTGACTACTCGCCGGTGCCGTGGACCGAATTCGACTACAACGGCAGCGGCTATCCGCAGATGCGCTCACTGCTCGTGCTGGTCGGCACGCCGAGCAGCAACATTGCGACGCTGCAGTCGACACGCGCCTGCAGGAACTGCGACCTGCAGGGGGCAAATCTCTCGGGCCTCGACCTGCGCAACGTGGCGCTGCAGGACGCCAACCTGGCACACGCCGACCTCACCAACGCCAACCTGAGCGGCGCCGACGCATCGCGCGCCGTGTTCGCCAGCGCTACCTTGATCGGCACGAACCTGACCGGCGCGACGCTGACGCAGGCCTACTTCCACAACGACGGTGCTCAGTATCCGTCCGCCAATCTGTCGTCGGCCAATCTGACCAACGCGCGGCTCGACAACGCCGTACTCACCGGCATCACCGCCGACTCGGCGATCTTCACCAATGCGGTGCTGAATCACGCCGACTTCACCAATGCCGACCTGGCGCGCGCGGTCTTCGATTCGGTCAGCGCCAGCGCCAGCTTGCCGGCGTTCTTCAACGGAGCGATTCTGACGTACGCATCGTTCAAGAACGCCCAGTTGTCGGGGTCGTTCTTTCGCGGCGCGGTCATGAGCCCGACCAACCTCGGCGGCGCCGATCTCTCCGGCGCGTGGATGGAAGCGGATCCGGATGGACAGTTCGGCCGCGTCACGCTCGCCGACTCGTACATGCTCAACACCAAGCTGAACGGCGCTCATCTGACCGACGCCGTGCTCGACGGCGTCTCCTGGTACAACGTCAACCCTCTCGCGCCGATCGCTACCGGCGCCGGTGCGCTGCTCAACGGCGCGAGCTTCAATCTCGCCGATCTGCCCGGCCTCGACCTGAGCAACGCCTACCTGCAGGGCACCACCTTCACCAATACACAGCTCATCGGTGCCAACCTCACGGGAGCGCACATGGAGCGCGACGGCTCGGTGGCGTCCAATCTCTCGACCGCCAATCTGGCTGGCACCAATCTCACCAGCGCGAACCTGTCGTACGCCAACCTGCAGAACGCCAAGGCCGACCCGCAGTCGGCCAACGAGATCTACATCGAAGTACTCAAGGATCCGGACCACTTTCAAAAAGCGGCCGAGTACCAATACTTCGCCGTCAACCGGCAGGCCACCAATCTGGGCGGCACCAACACTGCCGCGGTCACCGATTCGGCTACCTGTCCGAGCGGCGCCCACGGCCCGTGTGGGGCGATCACGACTGCCGCCTGGGTCGCGCAGAATCCGCCAAAAGAACCGACCGATTGCATGCCTACGGGATACGACTCGGAGGGCAACGTGATCGCGATTACCTGCTCGTCGTCGCGCCACCCCACCGGCGGTTGAGCAGCCGTGCTCCGTATCGCACTCCGCATCTGATGATAGAGTCCACCGAAAGCGACACCGCGCCGGGCAAGCTCGCACCCGAGCGCACGTTCGTCATTCAATTGCGCGCCGGCAGCGATTTCGGCCGGCGCCGCGTTCACGGCCGCATCGAGCACGTCGTCACCGGCGACAGCGAGCCGTTCACCTCACTCGAAGAGGCGGTTGCGTTCATGAGCCGCCATCTGGCGCCGCCAGCCGAAAGCTCCAACACCGCGGCGCGAGCTGCGAAGGGAAAGGGCAAGCGATGAAGATCACTCGACGGCGATTCAACCAAAGCGCGCTCGGCCTCGGATTGTCCCTGGCCGGCGCACGACTGCTGAGCGGATGCGGCGACGGCGACGACGACAGCGGCACGACCGAATTCGGCGAGCGCAAGACGCTGCACTTCGACCTCTCCTCCACCGGCCCCGACTCCACCAACACGCTGCACTGCGGCGGCACGCGCTACCCAGTGCAGCGCCACACGGAGGCGACGCGCGAAGCGGCGCGCCTGGAGCGACCCGGCCTGCGCAACGTGCCCGACGCGCTGCTGACCCACTACGCCGAGGACGTGCAGGTGAGCACCGTGAAGGCACATCGCCTGCAGGTGCGGACGAACGATCCGGTGCGCGGCCCAGGTCTGGCTCTGGTTTCCATCTACATTCCCACCGAAGCGCGCATCCGGCAGCGGCGCCAGCGCGGCCTGACGACATCGTCGGGCTCGGGCGGCGGCGTCAACTGCGGCATCGAGGATCAGGTCGAGGACGACTACATCAACGGCCGCAGCGCGGCGAAGTCGATCATGACCCACCACCCCGACCTGATCGCCTCGGATCCCGACGTCGCGGCGGCGATCGAGACGCACATGGACGGCGACCAGGCGGCGGCGGTCGACAACTTCACCATCTCGATCTGCAACCAGGGTCCGGCCTACGAGCACGACCCGAACTACGTCGACGGCTGGTGCGTACTCGTGCCGATGACCAACGACGACGGCAGCCCGCTGCTCGACGACCACAACGAGCAGGTCTACGACTACGCGTTCAGCGATCAGACCAGCGTCGACATGAAGCCGGCGATCGACGCGCTCCTCGCCTCGATCAAGAACGATCCCAGCCTCGATGGCGAGCAGTACGACATCATCTACCACGGCGACCCGGTCGACGAAGACGCGCTGCCGGAGGCGAACCCGACGCAGCTCAACGACGAGAACCAGGTGGCGCTGGCGACGCGCAGCGGCCTGCTCGGAGAAGGCGCCGGCGTGACCTTCAGCACCACCGGCTATCACCACAACGTGCTGTTCTACGACGCCAGCTACTCGGTCTCCGACCGCCGCTTCAGCATCAAGATCCTCAATCTCAACTTCATCTGGTACGGCCTCTACCTCGAGTACCTCGACGCCGACGGCAACCCGATCTCGAATCCGACGCGCAGCAGTATTCTCAACGACCTGTTGGCGAGCGGCTTCGACTGCGAGACCGACACGCTCAAGTTCTGGGACGTCGTGTCGGCGCCTGCGACGTTCTTCGGCGTCCCCGCGCCCTACCCGTACCAGATCAGCGTCCAGCTCCCCGACGGCGCCTCGCAGTGTCGCTTGAGCCTGATCGGCCCGGGCGCCAACGGCTCCGTCGATCACGGCCTGTCGCTGCTGCCGGGCATCGCGCTGACCGCGGTCCTGAACTTCGCCGTGCCGATGTACTTCGTCTACAACGCGACCGGCGAGGTCGAGACCAAGACGCTGACCGATCTGTTCAAGCAGCCGGGCATCATTCTGAAGACGCTGCTGCTCTTCTCGCAGATCATCGCCGAAGGCACCGACAGCAACACCAACGACTTCGGCGTCGAGGGGTCGCTGATCAGCTTGTTCACGTCGCTGCTGCAGGACGTCGCCTTCTACTTCAACTTCGAGTCGGCGATTCCCGAGCTGTGGGACTGGATGCTCGAGCAGGAAGCCGAGGCGGAAGCCGTCGAGTCGACGCCGTTCGTCGGCTGGGTGATGCGCATCATCGCCATCCTCGGCACCACCGGCGACATCCAGGCCAGCCTCGCCGAGATCTGCACCAACCCGGCGACGATCAGCAACACGGTGTCGTTCACGGCTCCAGTCACCGTCGTCGTCAGTCACGACCCGGAGGATTTCGAGTTCCCGCTGATCGCGACCCACTACATGGTGCAGATCACCGCCGGCTCCAAGGCGATGGAGCCGCCCCTCATCGTGCCGATCAGCGACGAGGAGCGCTCCAACGACACGCTGACGGCGGTGGTGGAGAACGTCCCGACCACCGGCGCGCCGGCGACGGTGACGGTGATCTTCCTCGCCGAAAACGGCTACCCAATCGCGCACAGCGCCGCGGTCGACGACAACGGCGTGCCGATCCTCGACGACAACGGCAACCGGATTCCCGGCGACATCACCTTCCTCAACAAGCTGGACGCCAACGGCCAGATCGTCGTCCAGGTGCCGATCGTCGAGAACCCGGTGCCGATCGACGCGCAGACCGTCTACACGCACCACCACAAGCTCGAGTACGCGAACGGCCAGTATCACTGGAACTACACGACGTCGCCGCCCGCGCTCGAAGCACCCGTCTGCGGCGGCACGGGTCTGTGCGACCTCGGCAACGTGACGGTGTGGGTGCCGGGCGGGATGATCGGCTACTCGTGGCTGGCGAACTCGCCGTCGCTCGCCGACTGCCGGACCGGCGCGCGCGGCGAGCTCTACAACTTCCAGAACCTCAGCTTGAAGAACGATCCCAACGTCGGCCGCAAGACGCCCGGCTGCGGTTTCCCCGGCGGCACGCCGGTCACCTACGACCAGCGCGTCCCGGTCGGCGACGAGGGCTGGCACTTCTACCTCGACCCGGTGCGCATCAGCGACCTCGATCCCGAGTACCACCTGCGCCGCCTGGTGCTCGACAACTCGACGCCGATCGTGCCCAACACCAGCGAGAGCTGGGGCCGCTTCCGCATCCCGATGGACCGCATCGCCGTGTATTCGAAGGGCATGCAGCCGAAGGTGGTCGGCATCTCGACGCGCTTCCACAAGCTATCGGTGCTCGAGATCCCAACGCAGGCCTACGTCGGCGACGACTTCGCCAACAACGCCAAGGTGATGTCCGGCCAGGGCGAGAACAACGACGGCCTGATCCTCAATCCGATCGCGGTGACCATCGCCGACAGCGGCGCCATCCTGATCCTGCAGGGCGGCGTCGCCAAGCGCATCAAGGCTTTCGACTTCGACGGCAAGCCGTGGAAGTTCTTCTCCGGCGAGACCTCCAGCACCTTGTCGCTCGCCCAGGACAGCACCGAGGTGACCTGGCTCGACATCAGCATCGACCCGACCAACCTGCTCTACATCCTGTCGCACACGGGCTCCGGGACGCAGCGCTCCGACTTCCGCCTCGACGTCTACGACGCCGGCACCGGCGAGCACATCGTGCGCAACACCGGCATCGCCGTCGGCCGCATCGTCGTCGACAAGTTCCGCGGCCTCTACTCCCTGAACTACGAAACCGTGAAAGGCAGCCCGGTCGTCGAGCCGTCGGTCAGCGTCTGGGCCCCGTCCCCGCCGGAGAATTGATTGATCAAGCAGTACCGCGATAGATCGCCTCTCCAACGGGAGAGGCCGCGCGCAGCGCGGGTGAGGGTTGATGAGATGATTTCGCGCAGCGAAACACCACGAACTCGAACGTTAGATCGCCGGGTTCAAATGAACCACGAAGGCACGAAGGACACGAAGAGCTGATCAGCAAACTTCGTGACCTTCGTGCCTTCGTGGTGATTGACGCTACCCGTACGTCATCGCTGAGCAGCGCCGCGCCGATTCGCGCGCGGCGCTGCGAGATGCTCGAACAAACCGGCGAGGGAATCGCCGGAGCAGCCGCGTGCTACTTCGCGGATCGTCTGCAGGCCGAGCTCGCGGTAGCTCTCGGTCTGCGACTCCGAGAACCACTGATCCGTGGTCGACTCGTGCGGAAAGGTGTCGTGCGCGGCGGCGTAGCTGCGGACGTCGGGCGGCTCGTCGCCAAGCAGCATCGGCTTGATGTAGAGCAGCCGGCCGTCGACGGCGTCCGCGTCGACGTCGCTGTAGCGAATCGTCGCCTCGGCGGAGCGGCGTTTGCGCTCGCGCAGCGCGGCGAAATGCCCTTCGTCGAAGTCGATCGAGATTCCGAAATCGATGCGGATCTTGCGCAGCGCGTTGCCGAGATCCTCGAAGACGAACTCCGGGTCGCAACCGGAGTCGAGAACGACGACCAGGCGGCAGCCCCGGCGCACCATCTCGTACAGTCCCAGGTTCTCGAAGTGTCCGCCGTCGGAGAGATAGACGTACTCGCTGCGATCCGAGGTCAGCCCGAGCGCCTCCTTCACGATGAGGCGCACGGCCGAACGCGGTGACGGTTCGCGCCAGGTCTTGTCGCCAGCGGGGCCCGTGTTGCCCAACCACACGCCCTGCCGGGCGTCGAACAGGGTCATGATGAAACCGCCGAGCGCCGTCGATCGATAGCCCATGCTGGGGCTGGCCGCGGCGCCGGAGATCGCCACCGCGGTGCCGAGCGAGATGCCGCCGGCGAACTGGCGCGACGGTCGGTAACCGAGATCCGAGCTGCCGGCGTACAGCGGCGTCACGACGAAGGGTGCCGCTTTGCGCTCCTGCCAGGCGAGCTGCTCGGCGCGCACGAGATCGAGGGTGAGGTTGAGTACGTGAAACGGCCGCGTAGCGGCGAGATCGGCGACCGGCAGATCGTCGTGGCCGTCGAAACCGGTGAAGGGATTCGGACGGCGGTTGCAATTCGAAGCGCCGAGGTAAGCGCGCACCAGGCGATCGCGGTAGATGCCGTGCAGGGAGAAGGTGTTGATGTTGACGTAACGCCCCATCACCCAACTGACCGCCACCAGGACGATCGACACGCCGGCCAGGAGCGATACGGGCGTGCGCCGCAACACCGCGTCGTGGTCCCGCCAATCGATCCCCTGCAGGTGGCCGAGCGCGACGTCGACGGCGATCGAAAGCCCGACCGAAAACAGCACGATGAACACGAACGGCGCCGCCGCCAGAGCGATGCCGACGGTGCCATCGCCCCTGCTCTTCACCGCCTCTCGCTCCCGACTCGCGCGCCACCACTCCGAGATCCTGGTCAGCCAGGCGCTCGCTCCGGTGGCGACGAAGGCGACCGCATTGCCCCAGCGACCCCAGCCGAGCGCCACCTCGGGCAGCAACAGCACGACGGCGCACAGCGCGGTCCAGGCCACGCACGCAACCAGCGGCGCCGCCACCGCGCGCGACATCCACTCGCGATCGTCGTCGCTCAAGACGCGGCTCGATAGGCCGACGAACAGCACCGTCGCCGCGCAGTAGCCGAGCAGGATGAGCGGCGGTCCAAAGGTCGCGTACTCCTCCCACGACGGCGCGCGCGCCGGATCCGGACTCCACAGCAGCTTGTTGGTGATTCCCCAACTGGCGATGCCGGTGCCCGCCGCCATCGCCGCGACCGCCAGTGACATCGGTCCCGCGATGCGGCTGAGTCTGTCGCCGGGTCTTTGCCCACGCACGATGAAGAGCGTCCACGCGACACCGGAGGCGAAGAGCGCGGCACCGGCAAGGACCGACAGCGAGCTCTCCGCTTCGTAGCGACTGCCCAGGTAGTAGAGAGAGTCGAAGAGAAGGAATGCCAAGACCGCACCGATCAGCGGTGCGAGCACCAACTTGATGTAGGTCGGGCGATCGTTCTCGCGACCTCCGACTCCGGGCAGAAAGCGCAGCGTGCTGAAGAGCGTCGCCGCGAGGAGCAACATGCACACCAACGGCAAGATCCAGGCGACGAGGAGCGAGCCGCTGATCGCGTCGAACACCGGGTTGCCGTAGTCCGGGTTTGTGCCCGGCGCGGTCATCCTCTCAGGTAGCGCCAGCAGCGACAGGTAGAGCCGCGGGATCATCAGCACCGCGAGAAGGAGCGGCACGAGGACGCACCAGTTGAGGCCGATGTTGCGCGTCACCGCGGCAATGAGTGTCCAGGTGTCGGTGGTGAAGGTGCCGGCGCGCGGTGTCAGGTAGTTGTTGTACTCGCGCAAGTGGCGGATCGGATCGGGACCGCCGTCGCGCGGCGGCTGGTTCGCCTGCTCCGGCTGCAGCCGCGAAGCGACGGCATCGATACCGCCGCAGCGAGACGCCCAGGCGGTGAGCCAACTGCCGATGTATCCGCCACCCGACACCGTCGACAGGTAGTCGAAGCGCGGCAGCAGCTTCAGCTCGGCCAGGCCCTGCAGCACGCCCAGTCCGAACGTGGCGCTGCGAATGCCGCCACCGGAGATGCACAGCGCGGAAAGCGGTTCGTCGGCGTTCGGCGCGTGCTTTTCCCGGAGCGCTTCGAGCTCGTCGCGCAAGACGTCCGATTGATCCGCCACGTTGTCGGTCATCTCGATCTCCCGGGTCGGCAGATTGCCTCGGGGTCGGTATCGCTTTCGGTATCGGTATCGAATCCTGCGTCGATACCGATACCGATTCCGATACCGACCCCGATTCAGTTTTGTGATCGCTGCACGCCCAAAGTCTCCTCTCTGCGAACGCGCGATTCGATCTCAACCGCCCGGCTGCAGGGACGCGAGCATGTCGCGCGCCTCCAGCAGATCGCGCGTCTCGCCTTCCGACTCGAGCTGCCGATAGAGCGGTTCGAGGAGTGCGCGCGCTTCGGCCGCGCGGTCGAGACGCTGCAGCACACGGCTCGCCGAGAGGGCGATGCGCAGCTCGAGCGCGCGCGCTCCCTGGGCGCGCGCGACTTCCAGCGCGCGGCCGAGACCGCTGAGCGCCTCCACCGGATCGCAGTCGCCGAGCCGCTCGGCGCGCAGTCGCAGCAGCTCCGGCTGCCAGTAGCGGATTCCCGTCGACTCGGCCGACGCCAGCGCCGCGTCGAGCGACGCGAGCGCGCCGTCGTCGTCGCCGGCCGCCAACTGCGCCTCCGCCAACATGCCGAGGAAGTACGTCCGCCCGACGACCATGCCGATCCTGGTCAGGCCTTCGAGCGCGGCACGGATCGACTGCACGGCCTCGTCGCCGCCGTGGCCCTGCAGCGCGCCGGCCCAGCCGCGCAGGACGGCGCCGAATCCCATCCACAGAGCGAAGCCGCGCTCCGCGCCGAGCGCGACGGCTTGCCCGGCCAGCGAGTCGACGCGCTCCGGCTCGCGCATCATCTGGTGGAAGGCGCCGGAGAACGCGGCCACGAACGCGCGCGTATGCGGATGCTCGCTCTCTTCGGCGAGTCGCTGCGCCTCCTCGCAGCGCGCCCTGGCGCGCGCCGCGTGTCCCATCGCCCACAGCGCCAGCGCGGAATAGATGGCGGCGAGAGCGCCGAGATCCTGGCCGTGCACGTACGCGAGCTGGCGATGCTCGGCCGGGCGGTAGAGCGCTGCCGCCTTGTCGTGGTGCGCGTGCGCACGCGCGTGATCACCCGCGTAGTAGAAGGACAGGCCGAGGCGCAGGTGGCCGAGCATGCGCGGACCGGCGTCGCCGATGGCCTCAGCGAGTTGGAGGCACTCCTCACCCAGCTCGATCGACGTCTTCAGATCGGCGCGCGCCTGGTAGTAGGTCGACAGTCCATAGATCGCCGTCAGGCGCTGCGGTCCCGCGTCGATCTCGCCGCTGAGCTCGCGGGCGCGCGCGAAGGCGCGCTCGGCCTCGGCATCTGCGTAGCCGTTGATCGCGATCAGCGACGGACCAAGTCCGATCTGCAGGTCGAACTCGCGCCGGTCGCGCTCGCGCTCCGCCGGCAGGCGGTGCAGCAGCTCGATGGCGCGGCGCAGGTGGCGGATCGCCTCGACGTGCGCCGAGTGTCGCACCGCCGCCTTGCCGGCCATGGCATAGTGCACGACCGCTCGATCGAGCATACCGCCTTCCTCGCAGTGTAGGGCGATAACCTCCGGGGCCGCGTGCTCGAGCGGCGCCTCTCCACCGAGGATCTCGGCGACGCGACCGTGGTAGCGGCGGCGGCTGCTGCGCAACAGCGATTGGTACGCGACGTCGCGGATGAGCGCGTGTCGGAAGGCGAACACACCGCGCGCCGCGTCGCGGCAGTGCGCCAGTCCGGCCTCGACGATCAAATCGAGTCTGTCCTCGACCGTCGCCGGCCCCAGCGCCGAAACGGCGACGAGCAGACTCTGCGAGAACTCGCGGCCGAGCACCGCGGCGATCTGCGCCAGCTCCTTGGCAGGCCCGAGCCGGTCGATCCTCGCCATCAGCGAACCCTGCAACGTGAACGGCACGATCTCCTCCGAGGTCTCGCCACCGTCCGCCGCCTCCTCGACGACGGCGCGCGTCAGCTCCTCGACGAAGAGCGGCACGCCATCGGTTCGCTCCACCAGCTTCTCGACCACGGCCGCCGGCAGGTCGCGGCCGGCGGCGACATGCCGAACCAGCTCCTCGGCCTGCGCCGGCCGCAGAGGCGCCAGCAGCATGCGATCGAGCCGCTGCCACGGCGGCTCGAAGTCCGGGCGCGCGGTCATTACCAGCAACAGCGGCTCGCGGCCGACGCGCTGCGCCAGACGGCCGAGCAGCTCGATCGTCGAAACGTCCACCCAGTGCACGTCCTCGACGGCCAGCACTGCCGGACCGCGCGCCGCAACCCGCAGCAGCCAGTCGACCAGACATGAGAGAGTCCGCTCGCGCATCTCCTCGGCGCCGACCGGTTCGGCCGGATAGCCGTGCGGCAGCGGCAGCGCGAGCAATCGCGCGATCAACGGCATCACCTGCCGCAAGGCGAGTCCCGAATCCTCGACGGTGCGCTCAACGCGCGCGATCTGCTCCGTGAGAGGTTCGTCGCGCCGCAGGTCGACGATCTGCTCGAGCAGAGCGACGACCGGATGGAACGCGCTGTTCCGATGCAGCGCCGATCCCTGACACTCGATCCACGTCGTCACGGCATCGCCGAGCCGCTCGCGCAGCGCGTGCAACAGCCGCGATTTGCCGACTCCAGCCTCGCCAGTGATCAGCAGTGCCTGGCCGTGGCCGTGCCCGATCCGCTCCCAGCGCGCCAGCAGGCCCGCGACCTCGGAGGATCGACCGACCAACTTCGCGACGCGAACGGAACTGCTTCGGGCGAGCCGCTCGCGCGGGCTCGCGGCGTGCGTCACCCGCCACGCCGACACCCGCTCATCGACTCCCTTCAGCGATTCGAGCTCGACCGATTCGGCGACGAAGGCGCTGCCGATGAGGCGGAAGGTGGTATCGCTGATGAGGATCTCGTCCGGCGCGGCGTGGCTCTGCAGACGCGCGGCGAGATTCACCGTATCGCCGAGAGCCAGCTCTTCGCGCCGCCCCTCGCCGCCCATGCGGCCGACCAGTACCGGTCCGGTGTAGAGGCCGAAGCGCAATTGTATGGACTCGCCGGCGATCTGCGGGACACGTTCGGCGACGTCGCGCCGCAGCGCCGGCAGGGCATCGCGGATCCGCACCGCCGCGCTGACGGCGCGCAGCGCGTCGTCCTCGTGGGCGCGCGGATAGCCGAAGTAGACGAGGATCCCGTCCCCCAGATACTGCGCGACCTGACCTTCCAGCTCGGCGACGATGCGGCCGACGGTGTTCTGACACGCGGCGAGCACCTCGCGCAGATCCTCCGGATCGACGCGGCGCGACAGCGCCGTCGATCCGACGAGATCGCAGAACATCACCGTGATCTGGCGCCGCTCGCCCGCGCCACTCGCCTCGGCGGCGAGCGAGCGTCCGCAACGCGGACAGAAGCGGACCTCCGCCGGCAGCGGACTGCTGCAGACCTCACACGGTGGTGCTGCGACCGACGTCATCCGGATTCAAGTACGTGTAGTAGGCGCTGGCATTGCGGTTGCGCGCCGCCATCGACTCGCCGAGCTCGACCAGCCGTCGCCGGAGCGCCAGTGTCGCGTCGTACGCGGCGGGACAGAAGTCGCGCGTGAACGCCGGACTCGCTCCGGTCGTCAACAGCGAGCGGTGCGTCGGCTCGCTCAGCACCCACGCCATGCCGAGCTGCGCGGCGCCGCGATCGCGGTCGGCGAGCGACAGCATCAGCTCGCGCTCCGTCATCGGCGCCTCGTCGAGACGAGGCGGTCCGGCGAACACACCGCCCGGCGAGTTGGGCACGAAGCCGTATGCCTGGAACTGGCCGTTGTTCACCGCCGAGTGCTGAGCGCTGGCGCGAAAGATGACGTCGGTCGCAAGGCGCCCCAGCGCCGCGCGTGTGTCGATGTCACGCGGGAAGCCTGGGACTTCTCTGCGCAGATCGTCGCACCAGGCGCGCAGCTCGAAGTCGTCGCGGACGTCCTGGTCGCTGCGATACCAAACACCGAGAATGCGCTCGACATAGTCGTGCAGCAGCTTCCAGATCGCCCGCGCATCGTCGCGGTAAAAGAACCCCGGCAGCGTCGCCGGGTCGTCCAGGCCCCGCGCGGCGAGATCGGCATCGAGTCGGCGCTCGCTGAACGACCATCTCGACCAGACCAGGCGCGCCAGATCCATCGCGCCGCCGACGCCCGCCGCCAGCGCCAGATCGATCGGACCGCCGGGACTGAGCAGATCGTGCCGGGCGATGTAGTTGATCGACAGCGTTCCCTCGAAATGCGGCCCGATCAGTTGGTGCAGCGGATGATCGGGGTGCAGCTGGCGCGCCGTGCACAGCGCAAACACCTCCGACACCATGTGCGTCTCGAGCAGATGGTAGACCGCCTCGTGGTAGTGCGCGTCGGCGGCCTGCGCATGAAACCGCGCCAACAGCCAGTGACCCAGCGGATCGAGCGGCGTGACCACCACGTCTCCGTCCGCGCCCTGCGGCGCCAACTGAATCGCCAGCGGCATGAGCTCACCGCGCCCGTCGAGCACGAAGAGACAGCTCGGCGCGCCGAGCCAGGCGCCGGGCGCCACCTGGCGTCGGATGCGAGCGTCGAGCAGATCGCCGTAGTCGGTGCGGTAGAGGCGGCCGGCATCGAGCGCCGCGTTGAGTCGCAGGTCGTAGTGCTCGCCGAGCACGCGGTCGGCCGCGGCGGCGAGCTCGTCTCCCGGCAGCTCGTGACAGCGCCGCAGCGCCATCGGGTTGGTACCCGTGAGGCGCTGGCGGGCGAACTCCGCATCGCTGCGCCAGGTGCGGACCGCCGTCGGATGGCGCAGCCATCCCAAGAGTCGCTCGTACTGGCGCTGGCTGTCGGGACGCTTCGCGACGCGCTGGCTGATCAGAGGCGAACGCAACCGCAGCACCGCCTTGTGGCCGAGCAGCCGCGCCTTGGTTTCGATGTCGAACGCCTC
>CADEER010000022.1:10358-24093 GCA_902826395.1 uncultured bacterium | reverse complement strand
GTCGGCGGGTGATTGCCGGGATCGAACTGCAGGACTTCGGCATCGGCGTCGTTCATCGGCTCGGTCAGCTCCAGCGTCCCGAGATCGCGCCACGGACAGAGATCCGCATCCCAATCGACCGACGCGTTGTACCACTCGTCGGAGTCGCCCGGCTGCGGCTCGTGAAACTGCGCCTGCAAACGCATCTGCACGGGACCCTGCTCGAGCAACGCGCGCATCTGAAGCCGCAGGTAGTCGGCAGGCCGATCGTCGCCCGGCAAGCGATCGCGCACCCAGATCCGCGCCGCGTCGGCGTCGTCCGGCAGGCCCGACTCGGCGCCGAGGTCGGACGGCGCGCAGCGATAGCGCACCAGGTAGTGCCGGCCGTCCGAGCTCACCCAGTCACGGATGATCTGTCCGTAGTAATAGAGCCTCGAGTAGCAGTCGGGCGCGCGGCGCAGGCCGGCGACGCCGCCTTCGCGCGCGACGAGGTTGCTGCGCACGATCAGCTCCGATCCCCGGGTGGGGACGAACTTCGAAGCGACGAAGCCGGTGAAGGTCCACAGGTTGAAAGCCGGGCAGAAGCTGCCGGTGTTGAGCAGCAGATCGAACGGACTGTCGTGGCGGTGCTCGGAGAACTTGATGGCGCAGCCGCGCACGTCGAGCGATGCGTCGTCGAGCTCGGTGAGATTGGCGAAGCGCACCTGAACCGGCCGCGGTGTTGCATCGGCGAAGAGCTGGTGCGGCGGCACGCCCTCCCACGGCGCGGCGTGAAACCGGCCGCGCGCCGCCACACCGACCAGATGCGACGAGCGCCGCCGGGTGAGCAGCACCGACAATCCCATGATCGGTCCCGCGACCAGATCGAGCACCGACCAGGCGTCCGGCGTTCGGCTCGCGCCCTCCGGATCCCACTCGCCCTGCGCGCCGTAGAGCCAGACGTTCATCGGCAGAAACACCAGACCCGGCACCAGCACCGTCAGCACCGGCAGCGCGTAGTGGCCCCAGAGCAGAATCCACGCGATCGACAGCACCCAGATGGTCAGGAAGAACGAGAAGAAGAAGGCGAAGCCGCGCCACGCAAAGCTGCGCTGCGAGCTGATGGCGACGAAGCTCAGCACCGACATGCCGGTCGCCAGCGCGCCAAGGAGGCGCGTCTGTTCGGTGGCCAGGTCCGTCATCGGCGCCGAACCCATCGGGTTGCCGCTGATCAGCGACAGCACCGGCGCCGGCGCGAACAGAAAAGCCAGCGAGCCGCCGCTCAGGACCAGACCCTGCAGCGTCCAGAACACGAACGCCATCGCCGGCTTGGTGTCGCAGACGCCGCCGTCCTCCGGAACGATCCGCTCCAGCGCCGGCTGCCGCGCAAAGTAGAGATTGGCCATGGCCAGCAACGTCGCGAGCACCGCCGCCGCCGCTCCCGGCGCCGCATAGTGTCCGGCACTGACGCCCATCCACTGCACCGTCGCCCAAACCGCGAAGGCCATGGCGAAGACACCGGCGCAACGCGGCCGCAGCACCGTGCGCCAGGTCATCAAGCCGAACAAAGTGAAACCGCCGAGCCCGAGCAGATACGGCGACGACATCCGCAACTGATCGACCGCGAGCCGCGACAGCTCCGCGCGATCGACCCCGGTCAGAGCGGCGAGACAGAACCCCGGAACGAAAAAGTAGAGCAGACCCCCAGCCACCAACAGCCCGAGCTGCCCGAGCCAGATCCAATGAGGAGCGCTCCCCAAGACCACCTCCTCGCAGGCTTACCGTCGGGGGAGACCGGCGGCGCGTCCGTTCCAATCAGTCCGTCCTCAACCCGGTTTGCCCGACCGATCAGTTGAGGCCAGGGATCATCCGCGCCCGGTCACGCAACTGTCAAATACGCGGAAGTACGGATCTCGGGCTTGTTACGTTCAGCCCGCCGTCGAGTGATCGATCCTGTACGCGCGCAGGGCGGGCAGAGTAGCGGCGACAATCGCCACCACCACCAGGCAGCCGATGCCGCCGCTGACGACTGCGAAGGGGGCGCTGGTCAGCGCGGCGACGAAGCCGGATTCGACGGCGCCGAGTTGGTTGGAGGCGCCGATGAAGAGGAAGTTCACGGCGCTCACCCGGCCGCGCAGCTCGTCCGGCGTATTGAGCTGGATCGCGGTGCCGCGCATCACGACGCTCACCTGGTCCGCTACGCCTACAAGCGCATAGGCAGCCACCGACCGCGGGTACCGCTCGACAGGTCAAAGACGATCGTCGGACACCGCAGATCGTCACCGCGACGAGCAGCGTGCGGCCGGCCTGGCGCACTCCACGCAAGTGACGGACGAATCTCAGTTTGACGGAGAGCTCGAGGGTGTCTCTCGACCAAGGCGCTGGAGCTCGCTCTGCATTGCGCCGCGCCGTTCGTCGTAGGGCGGGTGGCTGCCGAGGAACTCAGGTCCGGCGTCGTACTTCGTTTCGAACAGGTCTATCAACGCGAGGCCCGCGGTCGCGTTATAACCGGCCTCGTGTGCCAGGCGAAGGCTCATCAGGTCGGCGCTGCGTTCCTTGTCACGGTCGAAACGGTCGGCGATGCCCATCGCCAACTGAGGTGTCATCAGAACACCCGCGGTCAGCATCCAGCCGATGCGCGCGGCCTTCTCGCCGGTTGATGGCGGCGTCAGGTGTCCCTGCACGGCGTGGCCGAGCTCGTGCGCTAGCGCAACGGCGAGAAGATCGTCGGACGTGAGCAGAGAGAGGAACGGGGAAGCGATGCCGACGTGGACCTCGTCATGGCTGCGCCCGACGAACGCGGTGCGATTCGACTCCGGCAGCACGAAGAAGCGCGCCGCCATCGGCCAGCGCTCCGGAGCAACGGTGACGGTTTTGGTTACGCCGTCTCGCTGCAGAGTGTATTCGGCCGTATCACCTGGAGCCGCCGGCGTGAATCGCTCGGGAGGATCGCCGTTGATGGCAACTAGCCGCCATCCCACTTCGAGCACCTCGGCGACTGGACTCGCCGGGTCTACCCAGGCGATGTAGCGACCGGGGTTGTTGGCCGTGTCGCCGAACATCCGAGCGCTTTCGGGGGTAACCGGTACCGTTATGTAGTTGTTCGAGAATCCAGGCGATAGTTGTGACGCCGATGGGTGGATCGTCGATTCGTCAATCTGCATCACCAGCGTCCGACCGACACGCATCACTCGCGCCAACTGTTCGATGCCGAGCCGCAACGCGAGCTCTGGATCGATCTCGGTACGCTCTTCGTCGAGCATTGCACGCACCGCGTAAGGTGCGGGCGGCGGTCCGTACAACTCCACCGCCAGCTGCGTGTTTCGCGGATGATCAGCGCGGATCTGCGCAAGCGCGTGCGGATCGTTGAGCGGCATGAGGCGCGACTTGTCCTGGTGCTCGTTTGGGTCGACGATGATCACGGTGCCGCGGTCGAGATAGGCCAGATGGAAGACCGCTACTCGCTCGACCGACGACGATTGTCGGCCGGTCCAGAATACGCGTATGCCATCGGGGATGCCGTTGTCCTCCACTGCGCGGGCGACACACGACTGAATGAAGACAGCGGATTGCAGGAGCTGCGAACCTTCACTCGAAGGCGAGCCGGCCCTCGCGTCGTTGCCAGGGAAATCGGCCTTATCGACTTCGAGCCATATCTGGTCGCGGTTGTTGATGAACCAAGCGATATTCTGCGGAGCGAATACGGCAGGTCCGCACCCGAAAAGCTGCGCCGTACCAACCAAGATCAGTAGGCTCCGCCTACGTCGACCCATGAGTGTACCCCCCGCGTGCGCCCGACCGATCAGGCCGCCGGGTGGTCGACTCGATAGTCGCGCAGCGCTGGCAGTGTCAAGGTGACGATGGCGACCACCACCAGGCAGCCGATGCCGCCGCTGACGACTGCGAAGGGGGCGCTGGTCAGCGCGGCGACGAAGCCGGATTCGACGGCGCCGAGTTGGTTGGAGGCGCCGATGAAGAGGAAGTTCACGGCGCTCACCCGGCCGCGCAGCTCGTCCGGCGTATTGAGCTGGATCGCGGTGCCGCGCATCACGACGCTCACCTGATCGGCAACGCCGACCAGCGCGTAGGCAGCCACCGACAGAGGGAACCACTGCGACAGGCCGAAGACGATGGTCGCCGCACCGTAGACGGTGACCGCGACCAGCAATGCGCGACCCGCCCGGCGGACCGGCGGTAGGGCCAGCATGACGACCGCCGACAGCAGCGCGCCCGCTTCGAGCGCCGCCGACAAGACACCGTAGCCGAGGGCGCCGACCTGCAGGATGTCGGTCGCGTAAATCGGCAGCAGCGCCGTCGCGCCGCCGAAGATTACGGCGAACATGTCGAGCGTCATGCAGCCGAGCACCACCGGCTGGCGGCGCACATAGTCGAGGCCGCTGCGCACCGCTTCCCAGCTCATCGCGCGCCGCGGTCCTTCGACCGGAGCCGGACGCAGAAAGAAGAGGCCGACGACAGAGCCGAGCGCGAGCAGCTCGTAGGCACCGTACACGGCGCCGATGCCAGCGGCGGCGATGATGAAACCGCAGGCGGTAGGGCCGCTGACGAAGGCCAGGGCTTGAACCGTCGAGGCAAGCGTCACGGCGCGCGGAAACGCCGCGCGCGGCACCAGCGACGGCAACAACGCCGCGCGCGCCGGATTGCCGAAGGTCTGCGCGATCGAGACGATCAGAATCATCGCGTACAGCAGCTCGAGCGTGATCGAGCCGCGCTGCGTCGCCGCGAAGAGAACGCCGCAACAGGCGATCGGCACGCTCTGCGCGATCATGCAGACGCGCCGCCGGTCGTACGTGTCGGCGACCGCGCCGCCGACGAGGGTCAGGAACAGCGCCGGCAGGAACTGGACGAGGCCGACCAATCCAAGGTGGAACGCCGAACCCGAGAGATCGAAGACGTGCCAGGCGATCGCCGCGCGCAGCATCGTCATCGCCATGGCGGAGCAGAACCGACTCGCGAGATACGCGCTCAAATTGCGCGACACCAACTCCTCCGTCATTTGTGCGCGTTGCTCGCTCATCTTTCGAACTTTGACCTGCTCTCGTACCGAGCCGGTCAGTTCTCACCAATGGACGCGCGACGCGCGCACTGAACACCTCTCCCGCACTGCTCGCGGGCGAGGATTAAAGGAGAGGGTGCCTCGTTGTGCGGCTCGCGGAGCCTGTGTGGGACATGGGCCAGAGAAGAATCATTCGATTGCCCTCTCCCTAACCCTCTCCCGGAGGAGACTGTCGGAAAACGAAGATTCGCGACCGTACACGTACTCGTACCCGTACACGTACACGGAGTTTCCTGCGGAAATCCGACGTTGATCGTGTACGAGTACGTGTACGGGAGAAAATCGACAGTCTCGGAGGGAGAGGGGATTTGGTTGTGTCGAATGCGCATGACCGTTCAGCCCGTGACTCTCAATGCGACCGCCGGGTCGACGCGCATGGCGCGCAGGGCCGGCAGGATGGCTGAGGCGACGCCGGTCGCCACCAGGATGGCGAATACGACGGCGATTCGGCTGCCGTGCAGGACCGGTGCCGATTGCATCGTCGATTCGCCGATCGAGGCCGCGCTGGCGGTGACGCCCAGCCAGCCGACGGCGATTCCGAGGGCACCCGAGACCACGGTGACGAGCACGGTCTCGGCGAGGATCTCGGCGAAGATGGCGCGGTTGGACGCGCCGATCGCCTTGCGCAGGCCGATCTCGCGCGTGCGCTCGGAGACCATCGCCAGCATGATGTTCATCACCCCGACACCGCCGACCCCGAGCGTGATCAGGCTGGTAGCGCTCAGAAAGGCGCGCAGTGCCAGCAGCAACCCGCGGACCATGTCGATCGCTTCCTGGATGTTGAAGTAGCCGAGCGCCGCGTCGTCGTTCGCCGCGAAGCCGTGGCGCCGTCCCAGCAGTGCGCGCACGCGCTCTACCGCGTCCCAACTCTCCTCGCGTGTGACCGGCGAGAAGATCACCTGGTCGATGGTGTCGCGGCGCGTGAACCAGGTGCGCGCGGTGGTGTACGGGATGAAGGCGATCTCGTCGTCGCGCGGTCCCATGTAGATCAACTGGTCGCCCTTGGGCGCCGCCACACCGACGACTTCGAAGGGGATGCCCTCGACGTGAACGCGCCTCCCGACGGCCGCGGCGGCGCCGAAGAGGCGCTCCGCCGCGCGGGCCCCGAGCACGATCGTGTTGAGGCCGAGGTCGATGTCGCGGCGAGAGAGGCCGCGGCCCTGCTCGATGGCGAAGTTTCGCACCGCGGCCGTGTCCTCAGACGCTCCGAACACCCATATCAACTTCGTGTGTCCCGCCGCGCGCACAACGCGTGCACCGAGCCACTGGTTGGGCGCCGCGCGCTCGACGCCGTGCAGCGCCCCGATACCCGCGATGTCTTCTTCTTCGAGCTCGACCGGGCGGGCGCCGCGCTGGCCGATGTGAGCCTTGGTCACGACGCCGGGGAACAAGAAGACGATGCGCTGCCCGATCTTGTCGAGCTGACGCGCGAAGTGAGCGTCGTAGCCGTCCGCCGCCGCGGACAGGTACGTCAGCATCGCCGCACCCCAGAGGACACCGAGCGACGTCAGAGCGAAGCGGAACGAGTGCGCGCGGAGACTGCGCAGCGTCGTATGCAGCAGATCCCGCAATTCGTCACTCCGCGCGCAGCGTCACCGACGGATCGACCCGCGAGGCCCGCCATGCGGGAAAGAGTCCCGACAGGAAGCCGACCGCGCTCATGACCGAGAGCGCGACGGCGACGATCTCCCAGCGCACCACCGGCACCGGGATGAGGTCGCCGTGCGCCACCGCGGCGAGCGCCGCGCATCCGGCGAGCCCGAGAGCGGCGCCGAGCAGTCCGCCGGCGCCGGCAATGACAAACGTCTCGAGGAAGAACTGGATCAGGACGTCGCGGCGGCGAGCCCCCACGGCGAGTCGCACACCGATCTCCTGGCGGCGCTCCTGTACGGCGTCGAGCATCATCGTCAGGATTCCGACGCCGCCGATCGCCAGCGTCGTCACCCCGAGCGTGAAGAGCAGGTCGTCGATCTGGTCGAGCGGCAGCTTCTCGAGCGAGGCGAGCGGGCTGGCGGTTCGAATCGCCTCCTCGTCGGTGAGCGAGACGCGCAACCGTTCGGCGAGGATGGCGCGCACCTCGCGCTCCGCCTCGTGGCGCAGACGGCGGTCGCGCAGCCCGAGAAGGATATTGTCCACCACCTCCGCGTCGCGCCCGTAGCGCGGTCCGAAGAGAAAGAGGGTGGTGAGCGGAATCCACACCTGCTCGTCGAGACGCGTCGGTCCGTCCTGCCACAGTTGCATGCCGACGTCGTCCAGCAGTCCGACCACCGTAAAGCTCTGACCGCCGATGCGAATGATGCTGCCGATCCCTCCGTGCGCGCCGAGCAGGCGGCGGCGCGCCTCGGCACCGAGAACGGCGACGCGCCGACGGTGCGACAGATCGTCGCCGCGGATCGGGCGGCCGGCGGCGACGCGGACGCCGCGCAAGGAGACGTGCTCAGGTGTGACACCGCGCACGTTCAGGGTGGTCGCCGTCTGTCGGTACGACACCTCGCGAAAGAAGTGCGACTCCGGCAGCACCAGGCTGGCGTAGCGCGACCGCTGCCGCACCACGTCGACGTCGTCGAGGGTGAACCAGAGCGTGCGCCGATCCGCGGCCGGGGTGAAGTCTTCGCCTACCTGGCCGGCGAATACCTGCACGAGGTTGCGGCCGACGCGCAGATACGCGCCTTCGATCATGTCGCGCACGCCGATTCCCCAGGCGAGGAGGAAGATCACCGACGCGGTACCCCAGACGATGCCGAACAGGGTCAGCACCGTGCGCAGCCAACTCACCCGCAGGGTGCGCAGCGCCTCGCGCACGGCTTCGCGCAGTCTCACGGCGCACCTCGTCGCGGCGCCGCCGCACCGGTGGCGCCGTCGCCGTCGATGAGTCCGTCGCGAATCGTCACCAGCCGTTCGGCGCGCTCTCCGATGCGCGGATCGTGCGTCACCATGACGACGGTCGCGCCGTCGCGCACGAGCGAGAAGAGCAACTCGAGCACCGACTCACCGGTCTGGGTGTCGAGATTGCCGGTGGGTTCGTCGGCGAGAATCAGACTCGGCGTGTTGACCAGGGCGCGGGCGATGGCGACGCGCTGGCGCTCGCCGCCCGAGAGCTCGGCGGGGCGATGGCGAGCGCGCGCCGCGAGACCGACGCGTTCGAGAGCGCGCGCCGCCCGCTCGCGTCGCTCGCGCCGCGCCACCGACCGATAGGTGAGCGGCAGCTCGACATTCTCGGCCGCGCTGAGCCGCGGCAACAGGTTGAAGCTCTGGAACACGAAGCCGATCTCCTCGCCGCGCAGCCGCGCCAACCCGTCGGGAGGAATCGACTCGATCGGTTGCCCCTTGAACAGGTACTTGCCACCGGTCGGCTGCAGCAGACAGCCGAGGATCTCCATCAGAGTCGTCTTGCCGGAGCCGGACGGACCCATGATCGCGACCAGCTCGCCGCCGTCGACGCGCAGATCGATTCCGCGCAGCGCCTCGACGGCAAAGCGCCCCGAGAGATACTTCTTCTCGATGCCGCGCAGCTCGATGACCGGCGGCGGCGCACTCATTTGAGCAGCACCTCGTCGCCCTCGACCAGGCCCTCGAGAATCTGCGCCTGGCCCTTCTCGACGATTCCGATCCGCACTGTCTGCTCTTCGACGCGCGGCGGCTCGCGTGTCGCCACCTTCTCGACGTAGATGCGATCTCCTTCGTAGGAAAGCGCCGTCTCGGGCACCAACAGCGCATCTTCGACGACTTCGGCGACGATGTCGGCATCGGCCGACATGCGCGGGCGCAGCTCCGCGCCTTCGCTATCGATCACGCGCACCTCGACTTCGAAGTAGGTTACGTTCTGCTGCCGTTCGCCGAGCGACTTGATCTTGCGCACCTCGCCGGCAAACGCCCGCCCCGGATAGGCCTCGGTGCGGATCGACGCCTTCTGTCCGAGCTTCACCAGCGCGATCTCGTTTTCGTCGACCAGTCCCTCGAGATGCAGCTCGCCGTCGTCGGCGATGGTCAAGACGCGCGTCCCACCGGTGACCGACGCAACCGACGCCACCGCCGAACCCTTCTCCACGTCGACATCGAGGATGTGGCCGCGCATCGGCGCGATCACCGTCGTGTAACCGAGCTGGATTTCCAGCGATGCCAGCGCCGCCTCGCCGCTCGCCACCGCTGCTACCGCCGAATCGCTGCGCGCTCGCGCTTCGTCGAGATCGCGCTCGGGCGCGGTGCCGTCGCGGTGCAACTTGGACGTACGGCGCAGCTCGGAGGCGGCGCGCACCTGTTCGGCGCGTGCGCCTTGCAGCCGTGCCCGCGCTTCGGCGACCTGGGCTTCGAGGAGCTCGCGCTCGATCTCTACCAACGGCTGCTCGGCTTCGACGACGTCGTTGGTCTCGACCAGGACCCGGTCGACGATTCCGGAGATGCGCGCGCGCACCTCGACTTCCTTCTCCGGCTCGATGGTGCCGGTGGCGACGACCAGGCGTTCGATACGACCGCGTTTGGCGTGCGCGGTCGCGCCGATCTCGACCGCTTCGTCGCGCGAACACCCCGCGAGCGCGAGCACCAGGAGCAGGAGCGCAGCGACCAACCGCGCGCCGGAACCCCCATCGCCTGCGTTCAGTGCAACCGGTCCTCCGAACATTCTCGCTCCACGGAGAGCTGCGTTCCTATCGCAGTGCGAACCGAGTGCCGCAAACGGAAGACGCCCAGCGGGCCGTCTGCAGCGACCCTCCGTTGATGGCCCCTCGTCACCCCGGCGCAAGAGACTGTCGGTTTTCTCCCGTACACGTACTCGTACGCGTACCCGTACACGATCAATGCCCGAATTCTGCAGGAAAGTCCGTGTACGCGTACGGGTACGAGTACGTGTACGGTCACCAATCTTTGTTTTCCGACAGTCCCGCAAGCCGGGGTCTATGCGTCATCGAAGTCGATGGATTCCGGCTTTCGCCGGAATGACGGATGTCGGGCTTTCGTGAGTATTTCAACGGACTGCAATGGACTGCTCAACCCAGCTCCGCCATCGACGAGACGATCCTGCCGACCAGCCCGTAGTCCTTGGCCTGCTCCGCCGACATCCAGAAGTTGCGCTCCGTGTCCTTCTCGACGCGCTTCAAGGTCTGCCCCGTCTTCTCGGCGATGATCTTGTTCAGCCGCTCGCGCATACGCAGGATCTCCTCGGCCTCGATCTCGAGGTCGGTGGCGCGGCCGCCCGCGCCGCCCCACGGCTGGTGCAGCAGGAAGCGGGTGTTGGGCAGACTGAGTCGATCTTCGCGCGGCACCGAGAGGTAGATGTGGGCACCGGCGCTGGCGACCCAGCCGGTGCCGATCATCCGCACGCGCGGCTTCACGTAGTTGATCATATCGTAGATCGTGTCGGCCGACTCGACGTGGCCGCCCGGCGAGTGGACGTAGACGGTGATGTCTTCGTCCGACTCCTTGGCGAGCAGGAGTAGCTGGGTCATGACCCGGTTGGCGACGTCCGAGTCGATCTCGCCGCAGATCAGCACGATGCGCGACTCGAGCAACTTCTGCCCGGCGCCCATGCCGGCCATCCACTTGAGCTCCTGGGGAATCTCTTTCTCGGCCATGGATTCTGTCCTTCGCGATTGCGTCGGTCGGCAGCACGCGGAAAGCCGTGCCGCGCCGAACCTCGAACCGACGACGTTGCCGGAAGCAGTGCGGTCGATCAAGCGCGGGGCGGCGTACGGGGTTCGGCGTCCGGCGTACGGGGGACCGGGAACCGATGTTCGGATCACGGTTCACTGTTCACGGTTCACGCTTCAACGCGATGGCGAACGGCGTATCGCGTCCGGCGTACAGCATACGACCGCTGATCGGTTCACGATCAGTACAGGTTCTTCTTCGCGTCGCGGGCGATCAGCCAGTCCACCACTTTAGCCTTGGCGGCGTGGAAGCGGCCGCTCGGCTCGATTTGTTCGATGATCGTGCGGCCGAAGCTCGGAACCGTCCGCGTGGGATCGACGCCGCCGTTCCAGATGCCGGCTGCCGTCAGCGCTGGGGCCTGCTCCAGCACGGCTTCACAGACCTCGACCCAGATGCCGAGCTGCGGCGCCCTGCCCTGCACGGCCAACGGCTCCAGCAGCTCGCGCTCGGCGGTGACCCGGGCGCGGCCGGCGACGCGCAGCACCCAGTTCGAGCCGGGCACCAGGAAGAGCAGACCGGCGACGGGGTTGGCGAGGATGTTGCGCAGACTGTCCGCAATCTGGTTGCCGCGCCGCTCGGGGATGAGAAGGGTGCGCGAGTCGATCACGCGCACGAAGCCGGCCGGATCGCCGCGCGGCGAGACGTCGCCGCCGCCGTCTTCGAGGCAAGTTCCCAAGAGCAGAAACGGCGACGCCTCGATGAAGCGCTTCTCGATCTCTCCCAAACTGTCGCCCGAGCTCGCGCCGAGCTCACCGAGCGCGGCGGCGCGGTCGGCCCCGGACCACAGCGCGGAGCGCACGAACGCCTTGGGGCAGTGCATGTAGACTTCCGCTACCTCCAACTCGACGCTCCCGGCGGTCGAAGCGGCGGCCCGGCCGTTGGCCCGGATGGTGCTGTTCTCGCCCGGCGCGATGAAGATCGCGCCGGCGAACGGATTGGCCGCCAAACTGCCTTCGATCTCGCCGACGGCCGCTTCCGCGCCCTCGTCGATCGCGATCAGCGAATCGCCCGATGCCCGTGCAACTCCGGACGGCCGCGCCCGCACGAGCACTTCGACCAACCCGTCGGGCCGCCGCACCGCGATCCCGACCAGGGCGGCGTTCTCCACCCAGGCCCGGCTCGCCGCGTCCAACTGCGGGCGGATCTTGACCGCTATGCGCGGATTGGGCGGCGGCAAGTGGCCGCGCAGCTCGCGTTCGTCGCGCAAGAAATGCGGCGGGGTGGGATTAGCCATGTTTAGCTCTGCCAGGCGGCGGCGCTGCCCGGGATGCCGTAACGCAGGGGAATCCCGACTGTCAACATTGTCCGCTATTGAGCGTCATTTTGATGTCGTGAGCGCTCTCGCAGTCGCATCGCTGTCGAACCACCTGTCGTCGCTTGATTGCTCGGTGCGCGCCGCAGCCCTCTTCTTGGATCTCCCCTGCTTCCCGGTGGTTCGTCCGCGCCACGAACAGCGCCGAAGCCCGCTCCTTGTCGACGATATTGACATTCATTCTCAAGATCGTTAGCTCTGCGGCATGCGCGACGATCGGGAAGCTGGCGAGGTTGACGAAGTTTGCGAGAGTGACGGACCGAGCGACTCGCTGCGGGCTCTCGCGCAGCGGAAGTCGGAGCGCCTGTTGCTCGACGTCGTGACCTGGCTCGAGATGAAGTCGGACTCGAATTGCTCACCTGCCTTGTGCCGTCTGATCTCGCTGCACTACGACGTCCTCGCCGAGCACCGCGAAGTCGTGAGCCGGACGGAGATCGTCGCACAGTACCGGCGCCGCGCCGCCCACTGGCGACTTCGCGCCGCGGCTTATGTACGCTGTGCGGAGCAAACCGCGACAGCGGGCGCCCCGCCGGAGCGCAGCGATGGCTCCGGCAACTCCCGCAAAGACAAACGATTCCCTCAGGAGGATTTGATATGAACATGATTGGACAGAAAGAACCGGCGTGGCGCTGTGCCGCTTACGTCAACGGCGAAGAGAAGGTCGTCTCGAGCGACGACTACAAGGGCAAGTGGCACGTTCTCTACTGGTACCCGCTCGACTTCACCTTCGTCTGCCCGACCGAGATCCGTGGGTTTCAGGCGATGGGGTCGGAGTTCAAGGACGAAGAGACCGCCGTCATCGGCGTCAGCACCGACTCCTTCTTCAGCCACAAGGCGTGGTTCGCCGACCGCACCACCTTCTCCGACGCGATCACCCATCCGGTGCTCGCCGACACCAATCACGCGGTGAGCCGCGCCTTCGGCGTGCTCAAGGAAGACCAGGGCATCGCCTACCGCGCGACGGTGATCGTCGACGACAGCGGCGTCATCCGCTCGGTGAGCATCAACGATTTGTCCGTCGGCCGCAGCCCGGCCGAAGTGCTGCGCACCGTGCAAGCCCTGCGGAGCGGCGGCCTCTGCGCCGCCGACTGGAAGCCGGGGCAGAAGTTCGTCGGCTGAGAAGAGCCTCCCCCAGGCGTCGGCGGACGAAGCGCGATCGTGGCGCGGCGTTCGCCGACGCCGCCTCAACCGGCAACAGCGCGGCCCGCCAGGCGCCCCGTCGCCCAGGCCCACTGGAAGTTGAAGCCGCCGATGCGGCCGTCGCAGTCGAGCATCTCGCCGATCAGATGGAGGCCCGGCACCAGGCGCGACTGCATCGTCCGGTAATCGATCTCGTCGAGCGGCACGCCGCCCGCCGTCACCTCGGCAAAGTCCCAGCCGCGGTCGCGCGCGACATCGAGCGGCAGCGCGGTGAGGGCGTGCGTGACGGCGCGCCGCTGGACGCGCGTCAACTGTCCGAGCGCCGTCGCCGGATCGGCGCCCGCAGCGCGCCCAAGCGCCAGAGCGGCGCGCTCGGGCAAGCGCTGCGCGAGACAGCGGCCGAGCGACAGGCGCGGCCGTTCGGCGGCGGTGGAGCGCAGCCACTCCTCGACCTGCTCGAAGCTTTCGCCCGGCAGGAAGCTCGCTTTCAGCTCGATGGCGCGGCCGGCGCCGCGCGCCGCCAGCCAGTGCCGGCTCGCGTCGAGCACCACCGGCCCGCTGATCCCGAAGTGCGTCCACAGCAGGCTGCCGGTGCGGCGGTCGGCCAC
>CADEER010000022.1:0-10258 GCA_902826395.1 uncultured bacterium | reverse complement strand
TTCAGCGCGGCGCAACGCCCTACCAGCGCCGCGAGGACGGTGGCGGCGCGATCGTCGACGGGGAACAGTTTGCCGCCCGGCTCGGGCTTCAGCTCGACACCGAGCGGTGCGAACCACGCCCGCGTCGCGGCGACGTCGAAGCCGGCGAGGACGTTGCGGATGACGTTGCGCGAACCCGTCGAAGTGTTGAAGTCATCCGCCGTCACCTCTTCGTTGGTGACGTTGCAGCGCCCGCCGCCCGAGATGAGGATCTTCTTGCCGATCTTGGCGGCTCCATCGAGGATGACGACCCGCGCTCCGCCCTCGGCCGCGAAGATCGCGGCACTCAGACCTGCCGCTCCGGCGCCTATGACGCAGACTTCGCTCGTCTCCATGACTTCCCCCCGAGCGCGACTACTTCACGACAATGCCCCGCTGCGCGACATCGCGCGAAATCGAAATCCAAATCGAAATCGAAATCGACCCGTTGTTCGGCTGGCACTGGCTGCGCTCGCAGGCTCGAGGCTCGGGCTCGGGCTGAGGCTGGTGGCTCTGCTTCGATCGACATCGAAACAACTGACTCCAGCTACCCACGCGTCGCTGCCGGCGACAGCAGGACGAGCACCTCGAGATTCGGCGAGCCGGGGAACATGTCGAGCGCAACGACCCGCTTCGGCGCATAACCGGCGGCGCGCCAGCGCTCGAGCGAGGGCGGGATCTGATCGACCTCGCAGAACACGTGCAGCACGCGCGCCGGCCGGCGTTGCGCCAGGCCGGTCACGACGCCGTGCTGCGGCCCGTTGCGCGGTGGATCGAGCAGGATCACCTCGCCGCCATGAGGGCGCGGCAGCGAACCCGCCACGAAGTCGCGATCGATTCGTGCGGCGATGAAGCGGCGCGGCGCACCGCGCGGATTGAGTCGCACGTTCGCCGCCGCGGCGCGGATTGCCGGCCCCTCGGCATCGACACCGAGCACTCGCGCGTATGACGGCGCGAGGTAGTGACTGAAGAGACCGTAGCCACAGTACAGATCGAGCAGCGACTGCCCCGCCGCCGGCGCCAGCATCTCGCGCGCCCGCACCAGCAGCTCCGGCACGATCGAAGCGTTGACCTGCGAGAACGACGTCGGATGGTAGCGGTAGCGACAGCCGCAGTACTTCGCCGTCAACTGCTCGACTCCCCAGATGCGCTTGAAGGTCACGGGCGCTTCCGGTCGCCGGCTCTCGAAGTGGTAGCTCGAGCGGGTCGGATCGAAGTAGACGAAGACGCCGCGCAGCGACAAGGCCTCGGCGTCGGCGGTCAGTTGCTTGATTCGACGCAGGATCGCACCGTCGAGCTCGTCGACGTTGAGGACCAGAACGCGCTCCTCGTAGCTGCCGCGGATGATCAGGTAGTTCAGATGCGATACCAGCATTCGCATCGCCGGCTCGCTCAGCCCCTCGACCACCCGCCGGTACACAGCGGCGTGCTCTTCCGGCTCGAGCGCCGAGGCGGTGAAGCTCGGAAGCTTACTGCGCTGCCCGCGCTGCCGCAGCTCGGCGAGGAAGAGAACCGGACGGCCGTCGATCACCGCGACGCGCCGCTTCGACGAAGTGCGATAATGCCGCGGCCGCGGCGACGCGACGATCGCCTCGGGCGCGCCGCCGAGGCGATGGGCGCGCCAGAAGCGCTTCAACCCCTCCTGCTTGATGGCGAGCTCATCGCCGTAGGCGAGATGCGCGAGCGACTCGTGCTCGGCGGGCGCCTTGCCGCCGGGCGGCGCCGGCACCAGCGGCAGGAGCGTCTCGGCAAACGATGCGGTCACCAGGAGACCGGCGACCCGACCTCCTCTCCCGGATGGGAGAGGACTGAGGTGAGGGGGATTGGAGGTCGCTCTAGGCGACGTCTGCTCATGTGACCGGCCCGAACCATTTCATCCCCTCACCCTGACCCTCTCCCATCCGGGACTGTCGATTTTCTCGCGTACACGTACTCGTACGCGTACGCGTACACGATCAATGCCCGAATCTGCAGGAAACTCCGTGTACGAGTACGGGTACGAGTACGTGTACGGTTACGAATCTTTGTTCTCCGACAGTCGCATCCGGGAGAGGGGATGGTGTGTGGCTTCGCTCGTCAGTCTAATCCGCAGCGTCCAATGACTCCGTACCACTGCCTCAGCCGAACAGCTTCCAGGCCTCGCGGTTGATCTCCGCTACGCCCTGGCGGCGCGCGCGGATGGTGGGCACGTTCTCGTCCAGCGCCGCGAGCTCGGCGACTTCCGCCTCATAGTTCGTAGCCTCTTTGATGCGAGCGCACTCGGCATCGCGCCGCTCGGCAATTCCGGCCAGGCGCTCGTCGCGCACCTCGCGCATGGCGCGGTCGGCATCGTCGCGCACGCTGGCCGCCCACATCTTGCGGGCCGCCAGGTCGGTCTCGATGCCCTCGCCCTCGAGAGCCGTCACGCCGGGCAGGTACCAGCGCCGCCAGATCAGACGGCGCAGTCGCTGCATCCGGCCCTGCCGCGACTTGTCGAGGCGATCCTCGGGCGCCACCGGCGCGGCGGCGAGCAGCTCGCGGCGCGGCACCTCGGCGGCAAACTGCGACCCCATCTCCGCGGCGGCCCGCGACGTCGCCATGGTGAAATCGCGGCCGACCGTCAGGACGCCGTTCTCGTAAGCGCTCGCCGCCGAGGCGAGTTGCGCGCTCAACGGTTCGACGTCGCCGCTTCTCGCCCAGGTGCGGCGCGCGGTGCGGATCGAACGGCGCAAGTACGCCGCACAGCGGTTCATTCCCGCCTCGCGGTCCGCTTCCGCGTGCTCGATCGCCGCCGTGAAGTTGGCGAACTGGTCGTGCACCGCCTTCTCTTCGGCTTGCGCCACCGCTTCGACGTCGCTGAGCCGCGTCCGCACCTCTTCGAGCGTGACGGACAGGTAGTCGCGCCGCTCGCCCAGAGCCGACTCGGCCTCGGCAAACCATTTGTCAGCACGCTTCGCGGCCTCGCGCAGAGCGGCCACCTCGCGCTTGCTCGACGACGCGAAGTGGCCGAGCGCCGAGATGAATCGGTCGAGACCCGAGGAAGCGAGGCCCGCCGCGTCGCCGGCGGCCTGCGCGCGCAGACCTTCGCGAGCGTCGACCAGGTGCAACTCGTGCGCCCCCGCGACGTCGGTTCGCAACTGCTCGGCGTGGCGCCGGCGCTCTTCCTCCGACAGCTCGGCGCAATCGGCGTCGAGATTCCAGACGACGAACAGCTTGCCGATGTCCGATTCGAGACCCGCCATGATGTGACGGGTCAGCTTGGTGAACAGCCCCGGGTAGCGCACCACCAGCACCACCGCGTCGAGCGAGCGCAGGACGTCGGCGCTGATCTGATCGGCGCGGTCGTCGCTGCCGACCCCGGGCGTGTCGAGGACGTCGACCTGGCCGCCGAGCCGTAGCAGATCCACCGGAGTCTCGACGACGATCTCGTCGCTCGGGACGCTTCCCGCCCGCATCAGACTCGCCACCTCGTCGACCGATTCGAAGGTCTGCCCGCCGACTCGCCAGACCGTCGCCGGGCCATAAGTGATGCGAATGGGAAGCGTCGTCATCGGATCGAACGCCGACGGCGACAGCTCGCGCCCGGCCAGAGCGTTGATCAGCGTCGACTTGCCGGCCTTCACCTCGCCGTAGAAGGCGATGCGAACACGGCGCCGCTCGAACTCGTCATGCAGCGCCGCAAACTCGCCGAGCCGCCCTTCCGGAAGCAGTCCTGCGTGATGCACCAGCGCCTCGCGCGCCTCCCCCAGAGCCTCGCCGAGCCCGGTTGCGAGCACACCGTAGACGCGCCGAACCGCGTCCTCACCACCTTGTTCCGTCTCCGCCATCGCAGTCTCATAGGGGGCAGGTTGGGCGAGTGCAATACGGAGCGCACACATCCGACCGCGACCGCGGGGAGTCGACCGCTCGCAGGACTTGCGGCCGCGATACTTCTTCAAGGATGCGCCATGAAGGTGAGCGGCATCGTCGAAGATGTGGAAAGTCGCCAACCCATCGCCGGAGCTCGCGTCAAAGCCGGGAACCTAATGGCCTATACGGACAAGCTAGGCGTCTACCTGCTGAAGGTACGACGGCGAGAGTCTGTGAGCTTCGACGTGGTCGCGGCGGGATATCACGAAAAGTCCGTGACGTGCACTACGCCTGAACGACGCAACGCCTGTGATTTCAAGCTAAGGCGTATCGACGAACCCACTTCGCAACGCTGAACCGCGATCGCCGATCGACAGTGCGCAGGAGATTGCCCCTCTCACTCGGCCTCACTCTGATCGAGCAATCTTTGAATCGCACCGCGCAAGACCGGGATCTCTTCGCGGGCCGTCGTCCACACGATATCCGCATCGATATCGAAGTAAGCGTGTACGACTCGGTTGCGCATGCCCACGATCGCCTGCCACGGAATCGCCGGCGCGCTGAGACGAAGCTCCTCAGACATCTTCGAGGCAGCCTCTCCAACGATCTCTACAGCTCGGACGACCGCGTAGAGCAACATCCGGTCGGAATCGAGATCAGCCCGCTCCCGCCCCGCGATGAAACGTGCGATGTCATCGGCAGCCTCGACGATGTGTCGCGCCCGGATGCGATCATCCTCGCGCATACTGCACCACTGCCGTTCGCTCGATCTCGGCACGAAAGTAACGCGACAGATCCGCGGCTGTCCGCAGGTCGACCCGCTTTCCTCCCAGCAGATCTGAAAGCTCGTGCTCCATCCGCGCCAGAGCCAACAGCCCCGGCGTCCGACCGGGCTCGAACTGAACGAGTAGGTCGATGTCGCTATCCGAACGCGCGGTGCCCTTCAGGACAGATCCAAAGAGCGACAGTTTCCTAATGCCCCGCTGCTCGCAAAACGCAGCCAGCGGGGCTTCGTCGATGGGTAGGATGAGGCTCATTGCGCCCTCGCCATGCGTCACGTTTTGCTCATGCGTCCTACTTCCGCAACCGACGGTCTCACTCTTTCTCGAATTCCCGGCTCGCGAACTTCAGAATCCGGCCCAACCATCGTCGCCTGTGTACTCCTCTCGGCCGAGGAGGGGGGTCGTCAGGCGTCTCGGCCGCAACTCGTGCGCTTAGCCAAGATGGAACTGCGATCATGTGGGAGTGGGAGTGCGTGTACGTGTAACGGGATCGACAGTTGCGGAGTTGGGGGGCTCTTCGTGACCTTCGTGTCTTCGTGGTGAAGAAACTCCCCATTGATCTTGCCATATCTCGCGATGGGGAATGCTGCGATGGTACCGCCCGAGGGGCTGATAATGCGGGCGGGGATTCGACCGCACGAGCAAGAGATGCGGCCATTGGCTCCTCGCCGCTTTCCCCGTCGCGCCGCGCGTGACAACGTTGTCGGGTGCAGGAGAGCGGCGACAACAGCGACGACGGCCGGGCGCGGCGGCGGTATTGGCTGCCGTGGCGGTACGATCGGCGCCACCACGTCGAGAGCGCGGTGCTCTCGGCGATCATCCATCTGCTGCTGCTGCTTCTCTTCGCTAGCGTCACCTTCGGGCCCGGCAAGGGGCTCATCGGCGAGGGCATGGCCGGGCTCGGCGATGCCGAGGTCGCGCTTTCCGAACAGGCGGATCGCCAGCTCGATGCGCGCGATTTATTGAAGCAGGTCACCATCGAGCCTGCCGCCGTCCCCGAGACGCAGCGCGCGGCGCAGCCGCTGCCGAAGCTGCCGAGTCTCGGCGCGCCGCTGGCGAGCGCCACCCGCTTGCGCAACGTGTCGGCGAGTTTCTCGGCGACCGGCGGTCTCGGCAATCTGTCGGGCGAGTTTGGCAGCGTCATCGGCAAGCTGCGCAAGACCGGCCTCGACGTCGTGCTGGTCGTCGACTCGACCGGCAGCATGCAGCAGGTGCTCAAGGAGCTCACCGACCGCATGGCCGTGCTCACCCGCACGCTGCAGCGGCTGGTGCCGGCGGCGCGCGTCGGCGCCGTCGCCTTTCGCGACAGCGACGACTCGGAGTACGTCACGCGCTTCGTCGACCTCACCCGCAATCCCGCCAAGGTGCAGGAGTTCCTCGCCGGACTGCGCGCCGCCGGCGGCGGCGATTGGGAAGACGGCGTATGGGAGGGACTGGAGAGCGCGATCGGCAGCCTCAGTTGGGCGCCGGACGCCAAGAAGGTCGTCATCCTGGTCGGCAGCTCACCACCGCACGACGAGGACATGCCGGCGGTGTTGTCGCTGGTGTCGAACTTCAAGGCGCGCGGCGGCATCGTCAGCACCATCGACATCACGCAGCGTCTGCACGAAGAACATCATCGCTTCATCTACCGGTCGATCCACGGCAAAGAGCCGACCGAGTTTCCGCCGCAGCCGGAGCACAACTTGAAAGTCAAAGCCGTATTTGCGGATATCGCGCGCGCCGGCGGCGGCGAGGTCGCCTCCGGCAGCTTCGAATCCGCGCTGGCCGAGCAGATCCTGGTGTTCACGTTCGGCTCTCGCTGGAAGAACGAGCTCAAGTCGATCGGCGTCAGCTCGAAAAGCTGAGCTGAGACCAGGGGCGGGGACCGAGGGGCGAGGGATGGTGGTCGCTGGCGCGACTGTTGATAGAAACGACTGAGAGCTTCCTTTTTCTTTTGATGATCCGGCGCATACGCCGGTGGTCACTCAGATAGGATATTGACCATGGTCCTGAAACTCCTGCGTTGCCTGTGTACTGCTTTCGTCGTTGCCGTCGCGCCGCTTGCCGTCGCACCGCTTTCCGCCCAGGAAGCCGCCGCACCCGCCGAAGCGCCGGCGGTCGTCGACGATCAAGCCGGAGCCGCGGCCGACGTTCCGGTGGATGGGGCTCCCGGCGAAGCGCCGGTCGATGGCGAAGCGGTCGACGGTGACGGCGAGGAGGCGAATGGCGCCCTCAACTACACGATCGGGCAGCTCATCCAGTTCGGCGGCATCGTCGGCTACGTCATCATCTTCTTGTCGGTGGTGGCGGTCGCGCTGATCATCGACGACCTGCTGCTGCTGCGGCACGGCGTGCTGCTGCCGCCCGACGAGATCGAAGAGATCCGCACCCTGGTCGCGCAAGGGCGCGGGGCCGAGATCCCCGCCGGTCCGCGGCGCTCGTCGTACATCGGCGCCATGGCGGTCGGCGGCCTGCGCGAGATCGACCGTGGCTACGAGGCGATCGTCAAAGGCATGGAAGATGCCGCGGACGACGTCAGCGGCCGGCTGCTGCGCCGCATCGAGTATCTCAACGTCATCGCCAACGTGTCGCCGATGCTCGGCCTGCTCGGCACGGTGATGGGCATGGTCGAGAGCTTCAACACCATCTCGGTGGCGGCCGGCGGCGTCGACCCGCGCCTGCTCGCCAGCGGCATCTTCGAGGCGCTGATGACCACCGTGATGGGCTTGATCGTCGCCATTCCGGCGTTCTTCGCCTTCAGCCTGTTCCGCAACCGCGTCGACGCGCTCGCCGCCGAAGCGGCGGTGCGCGCCGAAGAAATCCTCGCACCGTTGCGTCCCAGTGCCGCAGCGCCGGCGAAGCTCCGCGCCTCCGTCTAGAGGCCTGGCCTCCAATGCACCCGTCTGCTGCACCGCGCCGCCGCGCCGGCCTGGGCATGACGCCGATGATCGACATGGCGTTCCTGCTCATCACCTTCTTCATCATGACCCTGCGACTCACCGCCAGTGAGCAGGAGCAGGTGACGTTGCCGCGTGCCGATCAGGCCCAGGCGACGCACGAGACGAAGCTCACCATCGTCACCCTCGTCGTCGACGACGAGGGCCGCATCTTCGCCGGCGGCACCGAGCACACGCTCGCCACCGTCGAGGCGCTGCTTCGCGATCGCCTCGACGACGGCAAGGAGGTCAAGGTGGTTCTGCGCGCCGACGCGCGGTCACCGTTCGCGCAGGTGCGCCGGCTGATGCGTCTCGCCGCCGAGAACGGCATCGAGAAGTTGTCGATCTCCGCGCTCAAGCTCGCCGAGGGCGTACCCGCCGAGGCAGCGCCGGCGCCGGGAGGATCGTCGTGAGGCGATCACAACGCGCCCGGCCGCAGGGGATGTTCGACCTCCAGCTCACCTCCCTCATCGATCTGGTCTTCCTGCTGCTCACTTACTTCCTCTTCACTCTAGCGCTGAGCGCCAGCGAGGGCGTGCTGCCGTCGAAGATCGCGGTCGGCGAGGACCCGAGCGAGCAGCAGGAACAAGAACCCAGCGACGACGTGATGGTGCGCATCGTGCAAACCGGCGACTCGGTGCAGTACTTCGTCGACGACTGGCCGATCGCCGGCTTCGCCGAGCTGGTCGATCGCCTCGCACGTCTGCCGAAAGACAGCCTGATCGTCATCGACGCGGCGCCGACGGTGCAAACCGAACCGGTCGTCCGCACCTACAACCAATGCCTCAAACTCGGACTGAAGCGCGTCGTCTTCCCGGTCGCCGCCTGACCGCGGTCGCGCTCGCCCTGTGCGCCGCCGTTGCCGCCGGCGCCGCGACGCTCGCGTCGCAGGTCGGCGAGCTGCGCGGCCGCATGTCGCGTCTCGAGGCGGGGCCGTGGAACGGCGCCGCCGAGCAGGCGTTCAGCAACGATCTCGACGCCGCCGTCACCCGCGCCCGCACTTCGGATCCCGGCGCCGCCGCCGAAGAGCTGCGCCGCCTCGTCGTCGCCGCGCACCAGCGCCACGCCGATTGGCTCGAGAAGGCACAGCAGTCGTTCGTGTCCGGCGAGGGCGAGGACCCGTTCGAGTCGGAGGAGTTCCTGGAGCGCAAGCAACTCGCCCTGGTGACGCTCTACCTGCGCAACTGGGTCGACCTCGAGGCAGCCACGCGATGGGAGCCGAAACATGCCGAGCGCAATGCCTGGCTGCGTCGCGCCGTCGAGGGCTTCGGCCAGTTCGCCTCGCTCGAGGACAAGGCGATCGCCGGCGAGAGTGTCTACGGCCGCGGCCTCGCCCATCGCGGACTCGGCCAATACGACGCCGCGGTCGCAGATCTGCGCCGCGCCGTCGAGCTGGCGCCCGACCAGCTCGGCGCGCGCGCCGGCACGGTGTTGGTCGAGATGCAGCTCGAGCGCGATCGCATCGCCGACGCGCTGAAGTCGAGCGCCGAGCTGCTCGTCGCACAGCCGTCGCCGGAGGCGGAGTTCCTGCGCACCAAGACGCTGCTGCTCGCCCTCGACGGCAGTGAGCTCGACGAGGCCACGCGCAGTCAGTACCGCGCCGAGGTGGCGAAGCTGGTCGGCGCGCTCGAGAAGCGCGGCGGCAACTGGCCGGCGCTGGCGCGACAGCTCGTCGCGGCCGGCATCACGCGGCCCGAGGAATGGCTCGACGACCAGGCCGGCGCGACGATCCGCTGGACGGTCGCGGAGTCGCTGCGCGGTCAAGGTCGCTGCGACGAGGCGCTGCCGATGTACCAGGCGCTCGCGAAGGGGCAGAAGACGCTGCGCCCCGATCTGGCGTTGGCGCTCGGCGAGTGCCAGTTCCGCGCCGGCGAGTACGCGGCGGCGTTCGACAGCCTCGCCGGTGTCTCCGGCAGCGGAGCCGTCGCGACCGACGCCGCTTACATGCGCTTCAAGGCCGCCGAGGCGCTGCACCATCAGGAGAGCTCAGCGGAAAGCAGTGAGCGCCTCTACGCCGCGGCGCGCGCCTTTGTCGACAAGTATCCGAAACACGATCGCGCCTACGAGGCGCGCTTCCGCCTCGGCGAGCTGGAGCGCGCGCGCGGCAATCGCCTCGCCGCCGCCGAGCAGTTCGACGCCGTCGGCGGCGAGCCGGCGTTCCGCCTGCAGGCCGCCTATCAATCGGCGCAGTGCTGGGTCGAAGAATGGGAGGTCCGCGACCGCCGCGATGACGGCTCCGCCGCCGAGATCGCCGATGCAACCCTCGAGCGCCTCGACCGCTTTCTCGCCGAAGCGGAGAAACTGCGCTCCGGCGGCAAGGCACGCACCGCAGACGCCGCGATGCTGGCGCCGATGGAAGCGCGGGCGCGCGTCATGTCGGCGCTGATCCGCACCCGTCTCGGTGGCGAGCAGCGTTTCACCGAGGCCCTCGCCGCACTCGATCAGTTGAACGCAGCAGATCTCGGCGACGCGCAGTTGCGCGCTCAGGCCGCGGCCGTGCGAGCCACCGCGCAGCTCGGGTTGGGCCGCTGGGCCGATGCGCGCACGTCGATCACCGCGTTCCTCGCCGATCAGCAGGGCACCGACCGCGATTACGATCTGATGCGCGGCCTCGGCGTCCGCACCCTCGAGCTCGCCGCGGAGCGCAACGCCGCTGGCGACACCGCGAACACCGCCGCTCTCAGCGCCGCCGCGCTACAGATCTACGAGAAG
>CADEER010000021.1:27444-54802 GCA_902826395.1 uncultured bacterium | reverse complement strand
GGCACCGCTTCGAGGTCAACAACGAGTATCGCGCCCGCCTCGAAGCCGCGGGTCTCGTCCTCAGTGGACTGTCGCCCAACGGCAACCTCGTCGAGATCATCGAGATCCCGGACCATCCCTGGTTCGTCGCCTGCCAGTTCCACCCCGAGTTCAAGTCGCGTCCGACCGACTGCCACCCGCTGTTCCGCGGTTTCGTTCAGGCCGCCCTCGAGCGGCGCGCCCAACGCGAAACGGCGCCGCGCCTCAGCGCCGTAAAGTAGGAAACATGAGCGAGCCGGTCGCCGTCGGCGCGGTGCGGATTGGCGCCGGGGAGCGGTTCGCCTTCATCGGCGGCACCTGCACCATCGAGAGCCGCGACAGCGCGCTGCGGCACGCCGCGGCGATCCGCGCCGTCACCGACGGGCTCGGGATTCCGTTCGTGTACAAGTCGTCGTTCGACAAGGCCAACCGAACTTCGATCACCTCGCCGCGCGGGCCCGGCATCGACGAGGGTTTGGCCATCCTCGCGGAAGTACGGCGCGAGATCGGCGTGCCGGTCGTCACCGACGTACATGACGTCGCGCAGGTAGCGGCCGCCGCCGAGGTCGTGGACCTGCTGCAGATCCCCGCTTTCCTCTGCCGGCAGACGGACCTGCTGCTCGCCGCCGCCGCGACCGGCAAGCCGGTGAACGTGAAGAAGGGGCAGTTTCTCGCGCCCTGGGACATGCGCCCGGTGCTCGACAAGATCACTTCGACCGGCAATCGCCAGGTGATGATCACCGAGCGGGGGTCGAGCTTCGGCTACAACAATCTCGTCGTCGACATGCGTGGTCTCGCCTTCATGGCCGAGCTTGGCTACCCTCTCGTCTTCGATGCCGGTCACAGTGCGCAGCTTCCCGGCGGCCAGGGAGGCTCATCGGGCGGCCAGCGACAATTCATTGCCCCCATGGCCAGGGCGGCGATCGCGGTCGGCGTCGACGCGATCTTTCTCGAGACCCACGAGGACCCCGACAATGCGCTCAGCGACGGACCCAACTCGTACAAGCTGGCCGATCTGCCGAAACTCCTGAGAGACCTGAAGCGCTTCGATGAAGTCCGGAAGGAAAACTCCGCCGCCTGACGGCTCGTCTTCGGCGCTGGCCAGCGCGCGCCGAACTCTGACGATCGAGAGCGCCGCCATCGACGCCGTCAGCGCCGCTCTCGACACTCGCTTCGAGCGCGCCGTCGACATCATCGACGCCTGCGCGGGCAAGGTCGTCGTCGTCGGCATGGGCAAATCGGGGATCATCTGCCGCAAGATCGCGGCAACGCTCGCCAGCACGGGCACGGCGGCCTCGTTCCTGCACGCCGCTGAGGCGGTGCACGGCGACTTCGGCATCGTCGGACGCGACGACGTCGTTCTCGCGCTCTCGCACAGCGGCGAGACCGAGGAAATGGTGCGCCTTCTGCCGCTGATAAAGCGCTTCGCTCTGCCTCTCATCGCCATCACCGGCAACGTCGAGTCGAACCTCGGCCGTGCCGCCGACGTGGCACTCGACTCGAGCGTCCCGGAAGAGGCATGTCCGATGGGACTCGCGCCAACCGCAAGCACGACCGCGGCGCTGGCCCTCGGCGACGCCCTCGCCGTCGCCTTGCTCGAGCGCAAAGGCTTCTCCGAGGCGGACTTCGCAGTGCTGCATCCCGCCGGCAGCTTGGGCCGCAAGCTCTTGAAGGTCGCCGAGCTGATGCACGTACATGACGAGATGCCGTGCGTCGAAACTGCCGCCTCCCTCGCCGACACGATCGTCGAGATGACCGGCAAGCGACTCGGTGTAACTGCTGTCGTCGACGCGCAGGGCGTTCTGGTCGGTATCGTCACCGACGGCGACCTGCGGCGCGCCATGGGCCGTGCCGTGGATGTGCGGTCCACGTCGGCGGGCGAAGTGATGACGCGACAACCGCAGACCATCGACGGCAACGCGCTCGCCGCCGCCGCTCTCGCCAGGATGCAAGAACGCAGCATCACCTCGCTGTTCATCGTCGAAGACGGCCGACCGGCGGGAATCGTGCACCTGCACGACCTGTTGAAGGCTGGCATCACGTGATGCGAGGGGCGAGGGGCTCGGGAGCAGCCTCGGCGGCCTGATCTCGAATGCTCCGTCGGCTCTACAAGAGATCGCCGGCGCTCCGACGCTTGGGGCTGCAAGTCAAAAGCGCGGCCACCTACCGGTTGGCGAAGGCGGCGCTCGATCTGACGGCGCGCTACCCGCTCGATTCCGCGCTCGCCGCCGCCGACCGCCTCGGCGACCTCGCCTATCGGGTCCTGCACAAGACGCGGACAAGGTCGCTCGAGCATTTGGAGCTCGCTCTGGGCGATCAGCTCGACGACACCGAACGCCGTGAAGTAGCGCGGCTTTGCTTGCGGAGCTTCGCGCGATCGTTCTGCGAGATCGCCAAGATGGACGAGATCCGCCCGCGCTTTGCGAGCTACGTCACGGTCCGCGGCGCGGAGACCGCCTTGGCGCACGTCGAGAAAGGCGCCATCATCTGCTCCGGACACATCGGCAACTGGGAGCTGCTCGCGGCCTACTTTGCCCTGGTCGAGGGCTTGCGCGTTGCCGCGGTGGCCCGCCAGGTCGGCGACCCGCGCCTCAACCAACTGTTGGTCGACTTTCGCGCGCGCAACGGCGTCGAGACGATTCTTCGCGACAGTCCGAGCGCCGGCCGACAGATGCTGGCGACGCTGCGCGATCGCGGCATGCTGGCGATGCTCATCGACCAGGACACGCACGTGCCGTCGATCACCGTCCCCTTCCTCGGGCTGCGCGCTCGCACGCCGGTCGCGCCCGCCGCGCTTGCGACGCGGCGCAATCTGCCGATCTTCGTCGCCTATTCGCTGCGGCGACCGACCGGCGGCCTCGAGCTGGTCGTCGAGGGACCGCTCTACGCCGCCCCCGACTGCGGGCGAGATGCTGCAATCTGGGATCTCACCGCTCGCGTGAACGAGCTCTTGAGCGACGCGATCCGCAAGAATCCAACCCAGTGGCCATGGTGGCACCGCCGGTGGCGGCGGCCTCCACAGCCTCGCCTTGATCCAGATGCGCTGATCGAATAATCGAATGGCGTTGTCTGTCCGTCGACGAACAGGATGCCGTGGCGAGGGGAGGCGGGTTGCGCCAGATGTACGGCGCCGATCTTGGGAAGGGCGTCGTGACCATCGTTGAGGATATCAACGCATTGCCGGCGACAAGGAGACGCCAGCAGTAGGAGCCCAGTTTTGACGGGCTGTTCGAGGAGGTGATCTATCATGGCTCCGGATCCACGGATGATCGAGCTTTTCAGCTACTACCGTGACGCCGAGCTGCATGGAGCTGGGCTGCTTCTGCGACTCACCAAGTTGCTCGGGGACGATCCCGACGCGCAGGTGAAGCTCTCGCTCCACGTGGCCGAGGAAACTCATCACGCCTGGTTGTGGACGAAGCGCATCACAGACCTCGGCGGCAAGCCGATGGCGGTCGGCGACGGTTATCAGAGCCGCATCGGGCTGCGCACGGTGCCGCGCAAGCTGGTCGATCTCCTCGCTCTCACCGTAGTCGTGGAAGAGCGATCGTTCGATCGCTACAAAGAGCACGCCGCGCGCCCCGACGTGGATCCCGAGACGAAGAAGATCCTCGAAGAGGTCACCAAGGACGAGAAGTGGCACATCGCCTGGATCAAGGGAAAGCTCGATGAGCTGGCGGCCGAGCAGGGGATGCAGGATCGCGCCGACGAGATGATGGAGAAGTACCGTCAGATCGATTCCGAGGTGTACGGCGAGCTGCGCGCCAAGGAAGCCGCCGTTTTCGGAGAGCTGCACTGACTCGTTCGACCGGAACGTGACGGCGCCGACAGCGCGTGATCGATTCGAGCACGGAGTCGTCCGCGCGGCGATCAGTGTGCTCGCGAGTCTACCCCGCGCTCTGGCATTGCGCGTCGGCGCCCTGATCGGCGACGCGTTCTATCTCCTCGACGCCCGCGACCGGCGCATCGCCCTGGGCAATCTGGCGCGCGCGTTCCCCGCGCTCTCGGACGACGAGCGGCGCGCGATCCTACGCCGCTCGTGTCGCAATCTCGGCAGGATGCTCGCCGAGGTTTGCCACTTCGGCGAGTTGAACCGCGACAACATCGGCCGATACGTCACCATCGAGGACCCGGAGTTGTGGAGGCGGATGCTCGACCGCGCCGCCGAGCGCGGCACCGTCGTATTGACCGCGCATTTCGGCAACTTCGAGCTCCTCGCCTACGCACAGGCGGTGCTGGGCCACCCGGTGACGCTCGTTCATCGCACCATGCGCAACCCCCTCGTCGACCGCGTCATCCTCGACATGCGCGAGCGCGTCGGCACCGCTTCGCTGCCGAAAAAGAGCGCTGCGCGCACGCTGCTGCGCGCGCTGCGCGAGAAGCGGATCGTCGCGCTGCCGGCGGATCAGAACCAGGCGCCGCGCTCGGGCGTCTTTGCAAACTTCTTCGGCGTGCCGGCTTCGACGACTCCCGGTCCGGCGCGGCTCGCGTCCCACACCGGCGCGCCGATCGTGCCCGTCTTTCTGGCGCGCGAAGGGGAGAGCGACCGCCACCGCCTGATCATCTACCCTGACATCGATCCCGCAGACACGGGCGACCCGATCGCCGATATGATCGAGACCACCGCGCGCTGCAACCGGGCAATCGAGCGAATCCTCACCGAGTACCCGGATCAGTGGATCTGGTTCCACAAGCGCTGGAAGACGCGCCCTGAAGGCGAACCGAAGCTTTACTGATTCTCTCGGCCTTGAAAGTCGAACAGAACTTTCACAGCGCCGCTTTGTCCTTGATCGTGACAGGTCATGAACGCTTCGCGGTATTCGTCGAGGCGATAGCGATGGGTGATGATCGGCGTCACGTCGATCTCTCGCGTGCGGATCATCTCGAAGTACCACTCCATGGCGTGTTGGCGGCGGCCGTCCAACTCTTCGATCGCGAATGCGTTGGAGCCGATCAGCGAGATCTCCTTGAAGTAGAGCGGCGTCCATTCGAAGCGCCGCGGCCGTTCGACGCCGGTGACCACGATCGAACCGCGCGAGCGAGTGATCCGCACTCCGACCTCGAGCGTCTCGGGCGCCGCGACCGTGTCGTACACGACGTCCACACCTCCGTTCAGCATCGGCAAGCCGCGCCACGGCATTTGCACGTCGGCGCCGGTCTCGCGGGCGACTCCTTCGATGATCGCCGCCGTCGGCCGATGCTCGAACACGCGCACCGCACCCATCTGCCTGGCCAGTTTCACCTGATGGGCAAAGCGCGCGACGGCCAGCACCGCGCACTCGGGATACAGCGCGCGCAGGATCGCGATGGTCAGCAAACCCAGCGTTCCGCAGCCATAGACGAGGACAACGCCGCGTGCCGGCGGCGGCCAGTGCAGGATCGAGTGCAGCGACACCGAGAAGGGATCGGCCAGCACCGCGGCTTCGTCGCTGATGTCGTCGGGCACGCGAATGCACTGCGACTCGTGCGCCGGTAAGTACGGTGCGAAGCCTCCGGTGGCATGACGGCTGTTGCCGGTGTGGATCCCGGCGTCGATGGTGCCGCGACAGAAGTTGCTGCACTGCGCCAACTCGCCGCGCCGGCACCAGTCGCATGGCTCCAAGCCGCGCGTCGCGCACGACAGCCAAGGGTTGAGGACGACGCGGTCGCCGACGTTCACCGCATCGGCGCGCGGGCCGACGCGGTCGACGGTCGCCACCACCTCGTGCCCAAGCACCTGCGGAAACGAGATGACCGCCGTCATCGGGTTGTCGTACGAGCCGTTGAGGAACACCTGCTTGTAGTCGCTGCCGCACAGCCCGCACAGCCGCGTCCGCAGCACCACCCAGTCGTCGGCCGGCAGCACCGGGTCGGCGATATCGCGCAACTGCATCGGCGCCAGCGGTCCGACGAAGGCGCGCGGATAGACCTTCGACAACATCATGGTAGCCGCCTGTCGCGGCAGGCTGTTCTCGAACAACAACGCCTTCATCGCGGCCGCGGATCATCCCAGATCCCGCCCGCGTCGTCGACAGGATCGCCGGCGACTCTAAGCGCAATCGCGGAGCGTCTGCGCAATGACGTCCAATGCGTGTTCGGTCTCGGCATCTGTCATCACCAGCGGCGGCGCGAGGCGGATGACCGTATCGCGGTGCAGCGTCCAATTGAGGATCAGGCCGCGCTCGAACGCGAGGCGCGCGAAGGCTCGCGTCAGCGGCGCATCGGCGAGCTCCAAGCCGATGAGCATGCCGAGACCGCGCACATCGACGAGCCGTTCTCCGGCCAGGTCGCGCAGCGCACTGAGCCAGCGGCGACCCTGCGCCTCGGCGCGCTCGGCGAGGCGCTCGCGCAGCGCAAAGCGCAAACCCGCCAGGCCGGCGGCGCAGGAGAGCGGGTGGCCGCCGAACGTGGTGACGTGGCACAGCGGCGGATCGGACAAGGTCGCCATCAGCGATGGACGGCCGACGAAAGCTCCGAGCGGCAGGCCGCCGCCCAGAGCCTTGGCGAGCACGATGACGTCGGGACAGACCTGCCAATGATCGCAGGCGAGCCAACGGCCGGTGCGTCCGAGTCCGGTGAGGACCTCGTCGAACACGAGGAGGGCGCCGGCGCGATCGCAAGCCGCCCGCAAGGCGGGATGAAACTCCTTCGGAGGCACGCGGACGCCACCCTCTCCCTGAACCGGCTCGACGATCACCGCCGCGATCTCTTCATCGATGGCATCCAACCCCGCCGCGTCGCCGAACGGCAGGAATCGGACATCGAGCTGCAGCGGCTCGAAGGGCGCGCGGAAGTACTCGTTGTCGCAGAGAGCCAGTGCGCCGGTGGTGTCGCCGTGATAGCCGCCGCGGAAGGCGACGTAGCGCGTCCTGCCGGTGTGCTTGCGAGCCAACTTGAGCGCCCCCTCGATCGCCTCGGCGCCGCTGTTGGTGAAGAACGCGACCGACAGGTCGCCCGGCGCGAGCTCGGCGAGCAGCTTCGCCAGCTCGACCTGCGGTTGCTCGACCGCCTCGCCGTACACCATGGCGTGCAAGTAGCGCGGCGCCTGGTCCGCGATCGCCGCCAGCACATCCGCGTTGCAGTGGCCGATGCCGGCGACACCGATCCCGGAGAGAAGGTCCGTATAGGCGCGGCCGTCGACATCCCACAGCGTCGACCCGCTGGCGCGCTCGACGACTATGCCGAGCGGCGACGGCGACGTCTGGCAGACGTGGCGCCGAAACGACTCGACGAGTTGGCCCCTGGCCTCGTCGTTCATTGCATTCCGATCGCGCCGCACCACTCCGCAATACGCGGCCGACCACCTTGACGCCAACTCAAGTCCGGCGACTGCATCGTCCCGAGCGGCACCACGTGGTGTGCACCGATCTCGCGCAATCGATTGGCGATCCCAGGGAAGGCATCGGTTCCAACGCCGACTCCCACTCCCTCGAGCAACCGGCTGTGCGTCCGCAACACAACCAACGCTTCTTCGACACGCTCGACGGCGACGATGCGCAAGCAGCGATGCAGCGGCGTCGGCCGCAATCCGACTTCGTCTTCGATCGCGATGGAGCCGTCTCCGGCACCGCCGCATTCGTACAGAACTCGCTCTCCCGCGCCGAAGCCGCGCCACGCCGCGGCCTCTCGAAAGCGCCGCAGATCGAGGGTCTCGCCGGCGCTTCTCCTGCCGGAGGGCAGCGCGGTGGCGCGCGCTGCCAATTCGCCACACACGGCTTCCGCGAACTGGCGCGCGACCAGCCGGCTTCCCTCGACGAAACAGACTTGCGGCGACAAGCAACCGAGCTGGTCCCAGAGCGCGACGTCATCGGCCAGCGCCGCGGCTGTCCGGCGCTCGATGGCATCGCCGACCACGAGCGCGGCACTGATCCTGTGGCCGTGCCCGATGAAGGGAATCGCGGCCACCGCGCAACGCCGCGCCAGATCCGCCATCGCCGCGTCACCACCCGACGCCACCACGAGGCCGGCCCCTGCGAGAGCGGCTTCGAGAGCGCCGGCAGGGACGGCACCCGCCCAATAGACAGGTTCGAGACAGGCTCCCACCTCTGGGTCGAGAGCGCATATCGACTCGACCCACAGCGGCGCAAAGACCCGGTCGTCGCGCCCCGACTTCAGCAGACCGCCGCAGCGCAACAGGAGAGTCAGGGCGCTGGGAATGGCGGCGTGGCCGGGCAGGTTGCTCGGCAGGACGTGCACGATCAAGCGTCGACCGCCCTGCTGCTCGAGCGCCGACCAGTCGCCTATCTCGCGCCGCACCAGAGCCTCGAGTGCCGCATAGCTGAGCGGCTCGATCATCCGCCTCAGTCCTAACTCCAGCATCGGGCGAGAGAAGGGACCCGACTCCGCGAGCGCGGCAACGGCTCGCTGCATCCAAGGGGATCCCGGTTCGAGCCAGGCGACGGCGGTGCGCGCCACAAGCTCGGCGAGGTCGCGCGGGTCGCGTCGCTCGAGTCGCGGCTGCGCCGTCAGCACCCGACGCACGGCCGCGTCGACCGCTGGCGCGGCGGAGGCGCCGTCATCCAACGCGTGCCTCCGCAGCACTGAGAGAGCATCCTCGCGCCTCGGCGCGCGGCGCTCGCCCGGTCACTCGCAAGCCGTAGCCGACGTCGATGCCGATGTCCTCGCTCAAGACGGCCATCGCCGAACCGGCATTGGCCAGGTCGAAATGGCACAGGAGCCCGGCGGATCCACTGCCGATCGGCTCCAGCGTAATCGGATCGAGGACCAGCGTGCGCAGCCACGGCTTTGCCAGCAGAGCTCGCGGCCGGTGGACTCCGTCATGGCGGTCGCGGATCACCGAGTCCCAGTACTGACTGGACAGCTCCGCCATGCCGTACTCGTTGGCGACGAAGTAGCCCGGAATCGCGAGGGTACTCCAGACGGCATGCAGTAGTCCTTTGCGCGACATGGGTCGCGGCGCCCCCTTGCCGCCACCGGTATCCATCAGGCGACTGCCGTGCGGCAGGCGAAAGACGAGCGAGTGTTTGCGCGCATGGTCGATGAACCGGATCAGCGCCGCGGTCGTGGTGAGGATTGCGAGCGGCGCACCGCCCTTTTCACTGCGCCGCAGGCAATCCACGAAGGAGTCGAAGTCGGGCTCTCCGGCGGGTGCCGCCTCGATCATTGCGCCGTCGGAGAAAACCTCCGCCGCCCAGGCGACCATTTGAGCGAGGGACGATTCTGGCCGCAGCGCTGAAGGTGCAATCAAAGAGACGAGACCCATTCTCTCGACATCGGGAAGGAAGAACGCGCGCATCGACGCCATCGCCGAAGCGCGATAGAGGCGCAGGTCCGGCATCGCATGGCGCGAGCGCTTCTCGACCCCTTGCGTCGTGCCGGTAGACAGAAATACCCGCTCCGCCGGGCCGCAGCTCAGGATCGCTTCCTTGAAGGCCTGAATGGGAACAGGAGGAATCACCTGCCACGACACCACCGAGGCGGGGTCCAACCCGAGGCTCTCGCAATAAGCTCGGTAGGGGGCGCATCCCTCCACCTGATGGCGGAAGACCGCCAGGGCGAGATCCTCGAACCGCCGATCCGACGATCCATCGATGAACGCGAGAACTTCTTCGTAAACCGGGACCACGCGCGCAACGTTAGCACCGTCTCCGGCGGGCCTGAACCAAGCCTTCGCGGGCCGATCCGCGCTTGACACGATACCGGGTGAGGTCCAGCATTGTTTTCGACTTGGAGGCTTCTTTAGAGCATGGAAAAACCTCAGATTTTCATCCTCGGCATACTCGCGATCGCGGTCGGGTTCTTCGGCCTCCGCTTCACCGCTGACGACCCGACGGGATACTCGTCCTCCTCGTACGACGACGCCGGCGAAGAGTACGCCATGGCGGACGGCGAGTTCGGTTCGCACGGTTCTTCCAGGCGACAGGACCGCTTCGGCGATCGCGGCGGCGACTCATCCCCGTCGGGGCGGGTATCCCGATTCGGGCCCGCCAGCGGCGGCCCGGGGTCGAGCGGTGCACGCGGCGGCAGCGCTGAGACGGCGACGGGCGGCGTGCGCGAGCGGGGCGGCCGCGTTGGAACCGGCCTGGGAGGGCGCAACCTGGGTGCTGCCGACGAGATCGGCCGCGCTTCAGGCCGTTCGCTCTCCGCGAGCACGACGCACGGCAGCCGCCCCTCCGACTCCGAGGGCCGCGACGCCCGGGTCGACATGTTGACCGGTAAGGAAACCGAGATCGATCCCTTCTACGAGGAGAAAGAGCTGGACGACGATCCTACCGACGACGTCCTCCTCGAGGTGAAGAACAAGGACGACGTCGATCGCAAGGCAGAGGTGCTCGAAGACGTCGAATCCAGCGACGACGGCGAGTGGCTGGAGGTCGGCGAAGACGCGATGCTGACCTTCCCCGACCTCGGCAACGCCAACCCCGACGCCGGCACCGTCAGCCTCGACATCGTCCCCAACTGGAATGGCGCCGACATCACCGACAACTCGCTGTTCCAGATCCGCGAGCCTCACAAGTGGGAAAACCGAATGCAGCTCGTGAAGAACGGTCAGTTCCTGCGCTTCATCGTCACCGACAACACGGGCCATGAAGCCGACATCAGCTACAAGATACCCGACTGGGTGCAGGGCGACGCACATCGCATCCAGGCAACCTGGGACAATGGCGTCACCACACTGTACATCGACGGCAAACGGGTCGGCAGCAACACGTACCCCGGCGACCTGAAGTTCAAGCCCAACACGCCGATGCACCTGGGATCCGATCTCGCCAGCGGCGGCTCCTACGGAGGAGCCAACAGCAAGATCGGCAACTTCAAAGTGTTCGGCGACTCGCGCGGCCCAGACGATGTCTGAGCTCGCCGCTCGATGAAAGCATGAAAAAAGGGCCGCCCCGTGTCGGGGCGGCCCTTTTTGTTTTCGGGCGAAACCGGCTGTGAGCCGGCTTACATCATTCCGCCCATGCCTCCCATGCCGCCCATACCTCCCGGCGGCATGCCTGGAGCAGCCGACTTCTCTTCCGGCTTCTCGGCGATCATCGCCTCCGTGGTGAGCAACATCCCGGCGACCGACGCGGCGTTCTGCAGCGCGGTACGCACCACCTTGGTGGGATCGATGATTCCCGCCTTGATGAGGTCTTCGAACTCCTCGGTGGCGGCATTGAACCCAAAGGCGCCCTTGCCGTTCTTCACACGGTCGAGAACGATCGAGCCTTCCCAACCCGCGTTGCTGGCGATCCAGCGGCACGGATCTTCGATCGCACGCCGCACGATGTTGACGCCTACCTGCTCTTCCGCCTCGGCCTTGACCCTCTCCAAAGCCGCCGAGGCGCGAACCAGCGCAACGCCGCCGCCGGGAACGATGCCCTCTTCGACCGCAGCGCGGGTAGCATGCAGCGCATCCTCGACGCGCGCCTTCTTCTCCTTCATCTCGGTTTCGGTCGCCGCACCGACGCGAACGACCGCGACACCACCGACCAGCTTGGCAAGTCGCTCCTGCAACTTCTCGCGATCGTAATCGCTCGTCGTATCCTCGATCTGATTGCGGATCTGTCCGATGCGACCTTCGATGTCACCGCGCTTGCCGGCACCATCGACGATCGTCGTGTTGTCCTTGTCGATGACGACGCGCTTGGCGCGGCCGAGGTCGTTGAGGGTGATGCTTTCGAGCTTGATGCCCAACTCTTCGGCGATGACCCGGCCGCCGGAGAGAATGGCGATGTCTTCCAACATCGCCTTGCGCCGGTCGCCAAAACCCGGCGCCTTTACCGCAGCGCAATGCAGCGTGCCGCGGATCTTGTTCACGACCAGGGTCGCCAACGCCTCGCCCTCGATGTCTTCCGCGATGATGATGAAGGGCTTGCCGGTGCGAGCAATCGCCTCGAGGATGGGCAGCAGATCCTTCATATTGCTGATCTTCTTCTCGTGGATCAGCAGGTATGCGTCCTCGAGAACCGCCTCCATCTTGTCCGGATCGGTCACGAAGTAAGGCGACAGATAACCTCGGTCGAACTGCATTCCCTCGACCACTTCGAGCGTCGTCTCGAGGCTCTTGGCTTCCTCGACGGTGATGACGCCTTCCTTGCCGACCTTGTCCATCGCCTCGGCGATGATGCCGCCAATCGTCGTGTCGTTGTTGGCGGAGATCGTGCCGACCTGGGCGATCTCGCGCTGATCCTTGGTCGGCTTCGACAGCTTCTTCAGCTCTTCGACGATCGCGACCACCGCCTTGTCGATGCCGCGCTTGAGGCTCATCGGATCGTGGCCGGCAGCGACCATCTTGGCGCCCTCGGAGAAGAGGGCACGCGCGAGAACGGTCGCCGATGTCGTGCCGTCACCGGCAACGTCGGAGGTCTTGCTGGCGACCTCCTTCACCATCTGCGCGCCCATGTTCTCGAACTTGTCCTCGAGCTCCATCTCCTTGGCGACCGTGACGCCGTCCTTGGTCACCGTCGGACCGCCGAAGGACTTCTCGAGCACCACGTTCCGGCCCTTCGGACCCAGAGTCACGGTGACCGCGTCGGCGAGCAGGTTGACGCCGCGCAATACCCGGTCGCGCGCGTCCTGACTGAACTTCACCATTTTTGCAGGCATTTGTTTGCTACCTCCTGAACGTTTTGTCTTTTGCTCACTTGCCTTCGATCACGCCGAGAATGTCGTCCTCGCGCATGATGATGTAGTCTTCGCCGTCGATCTTCACTTCCGAGCCGGCATACTTTCCGAACAGGACCTTGTCGCCCGCCTTGACGTCGAGCGGAATGACCTTGCCGTCGTCCCCGACCTTGCCCTTGCCGGCGGCAATCACCTTGCCCTCCTGCGGCTTCTCCTTGGCGGTGTCCGGAATGATGATCCCGCCCTTGGTCGTCTCTTCCTCCGCGACACGCTGGACGATGACGCGATCCTGCAACGGGCGAATTTTCATAGCCCCTTCTCCTCTCCTTTAACTACCTGAAATCGTTTGCTTTTTCAGATACCGGGCGGCATCTGATGACGATCGACGCGGGGTGCGTCGGAAAACTCGCGACAGTTAAGCATCCCCAACATCGTGTCAACCCGAGCAATGCGAAATAGATCGCATCGGTAGCGGGCTCGCGGGACGAGTGGAGCGGTCCTCAGCGGCGGTGCCGGCGTTCTTCTTCTTCGTAGTACCGCTTGTACAGAATGTCGTACTCGGGGCTGCCGGGTGGAACGTGGCGGGAGAGGGAAGCGATCTTCTGCCGCACCAGGTCGTCGATCTGGTCGCCGCGCTGGTGTTCGGCCTCGAAGACGCGCTTGATCTCGGCGAAGACGTATTTCTCGCGCTCGATGTCGGCGAGTCCCTCGACTCTCAAGACGCGGACGATCTCGTGCGCCAAATGGGATTGTCTCCCTTCAGAAAACTTCACCGTCCGGTCCTCACAGGGAGAAGCCCTTCTCTTTGGCGATCCGTTCCTTGAGCCCGAGGAGAATCTTGCGCTGATCCATGCCCTGCGCCTGGCGACCGAGCCGATTCAGCATGCGCTCGGCCTCTTCCTCGATCCGCTGCTCCTCGACCATGTTGTCGACGAACACTCTCGTGATGCGCTCGACCAATTGGCTCTCGGGCACGTGAGCTTTGACGTAGCCCTGGGCATTGAGTGCCTTCACGATCGAGCGCGCCAGCTTGTTGAATCGTTCCTCGGGAATTCGCACGCCCGGATCATAGGTCTCGACAACGGCGGGAGCAAATCTGGCGCAGCAATGACCTCCGCGATACCCCGTCTGCTGCAGACGACTTTTGGATTGCGTGGAAGACCAGCGCGGGACTATGCGTGATCCTTAGATTCGTCCCTCGCCTTAGTGAAGGGCGAAGGCGAAACGGGCCCTTGGACGCGTTCCGGCGCTCTCGCCGGACAAGGAGGTTGGCCATGCACACCCAGTCCGCCCTCGCACTTGCACTCGTCGCAGCGATTGCCTGGATCAGCCCTGCCGGCGGCGTTGTGACGGCAACCGCGCCGCTGCGCAGCAGCAGCGATAGCCTTCTTGGCTGCTCCGTTCTCAACCTGAGCGCTACGGCGGTCGAGGTTTCGGCGGAGCTCTACAACGGATTCGCCGCTGATGCGCTCGAAAGCGGCACGTTGGAGATTCCGCCGGGCCAGAGCCGGCAGATCGTCTCCTCTTCCGCGGCGATTTTCGGCGGATACTGCCTGTTCGATTTCGACGGCGAGCCCAGCGAGGTTCGCGGATTCGTTCAGATGCAGGACCAGGGCGGCAGCAATACGCGCCAGATTTTCCCAGCGGAGCCCATCGGGGAGCGCCGTCTCGTCGAGATCGTTGCTCACACGCTGCCGGTGCGCAGCAGCGAGGGCGACAATCTGATCTGCACGGCGCAGAATCTCGGCGACGACCCCGTACAGGTGACGGGCGCCCTCGAGAACGGTCTCGGCACCGTCGTCGACGAAAACACTCTGACTGTCGAACCACGACGGACGCTCACGCTCGCGTTCTCGAACGATGCGATCTTCGGCGGCTTCTGCCGCTTCACCTTTACTGGCAACCGCACCACCTTGCGCGGCTATATCCAGTTGCAAGACGCGGGCGGCAGCAACACGCGCTTGCTTCAAGTCGCATCGACGGTGGACGCCGCCGAACCCGAAGGCTCGCCGACACCGAGCCACACTCCCGCCGATGCCCCGACCTGCCCTCCGCCGCCCGCCACGCCGACCCCTGGCGAGGCGCCGACATGTGGACCGCTGCCCACCCCCGAGCCGTGCAACGGAGACGGTTGCTGTGGCGACTGCAATGGCAATGGCATCGTGCAAATCAACGAACTGGTAACGGCGGTCGGCTTCGCCCTCGAATCCTGCCCCGCGCCGTAATTCCCGACGGTCCCCACCTGTCAAAGCAAAGTCATGAAGGAGTAGGTCACGAGCTGCACCAGTGCACCGGTCGCGTGTAGCGAGTCGCGATCGACGCCGCCGAGGCGCCAGTGAAAGAGCAAGCGCAGCGCGATGGTGGTCGCACCGGTGAGCAGAACCAGGACGAGGCCGAGAAAATTGGTGGTCAAGAACACGATCGCGAATGCGATCGTGCTGGCGAGACCGAACTCGCGAAACGACAGGTCGCGCGAGAACTTGAGCTGCCTGTCATCGCGCCTGGATTCGCGCGAGCCGGTTGCGAGAACCACCATCGCGCAGCCGGCGAGCATCGGGGCAAACAGAAGAATCACGGCACGCCCATCCTCGACGCCCGCAAGGATCCAGATCGCCAGGACGAGAAACAGCGCCGACAACAGTCCGATCAGCATGATCGCCGGATCACGTCGCCGAACCACCAGCCGACAGACGGTCGTCGCAAGACCGCGCAGCCAACGGGCGCGCGTCGCCAGCGTCTGCAGAAGAATTACTCCGGCGCTGGCCCCGACCAACGAGACGTTTGATAAAGCCCGGTCCGCGCCCAACATTACGGCACCGAGCAGCAAGCCGACCGCCGGATAGTAGACCGCCGCCAACCCGATCGGCGATTCCTCGTCGGCGCCGAGCATCTGCGCACAAGCCAGACGAAAGCCGCTCCAGCCGGGCAGGGGTCGCGCCGCCGTTCGGTCGGTCTCCACACTCAGGTCCTCTCAACCTCGTTCTGGCTGCGCATCTATGATTTCTAATGTCGCTCGACATGGCGGCAGTCAAAGGTTTCATCCTCACCCCCACCTATCGCGTGCGCAACGGCACGCCGGAGATTCATCTCTACGGCGTCCTGGAAGACCGCACTCCTTTTTTGATCGTCGAGGATCGCGGTCGCCCCTACTTCTTCGTCCGGAGCCGCGACGTCGAAGCGGCTCGCTCCGTCGACCCTTCGCTCGACGTCAGACAGGAGGAGCTTCGCACGTTCGCAGACGAGCCTGTCGCGCGCATCACCATCCCGACGCCCTCCGAGTTGCCGGCGCTGCGCACCCGCCTCGAACAAGCGAACCTGCCGCACTACGAGGCCGACGTCCGCTTCGCTTATCGCTACCTCATCGATCGCGGCATACGCGGAGCGCTGTCGATCGACGGCCCCTGGCAGGACTCTCCCGGCGTCGGTCGGGTGTACCACAATCCCGATCTACAGCCGACGACCTGGAAGCCGGACCTGCGCGTGCTCTCCCTCGACATCGAGACCGATCCGCGGGCCCGCAAACTGTTCTCGATCGCCCTGCACGGCTGCGGCATCGAGAAGGTGCTGATCGTCGGCGATCATCGGGGATTGGATCGCGCCGAGCCGGTTGCCGACGAGAAGAACCTGATCGCTCGCTTTCTGCAGACTCTGCGGGAGATCGATCCAGACATCATTACCGGATGGAACGTCATCGACTTCGATCTCACGGTGTTGGCGCGCATCGCACGCAAACACGGCCTTCGCCTGACCGTAGGACGCAATGAGGAAGAGCTCGAAACGCGGCGCGATCCGTCTTTCACACGCGACGCCCGTGCCGTCGTCGCCGGTCGAGTGGTCCTCGACGGACTCGCCCTGTTGCGCGGCGCCTTCATCCGCCTCCCCGACTATCGTCTCGAGACCGCCGCGCAGACCGTTCTCGGCCGCGGCAAACTGATCAGCGGCGACGATCGCGCCGAGGCAATCGAACAGAATTTTCGAGAGAACCCGCAGTTCTTTGTCGACTACAACCTCGAAGATGCGCGCCTGGTGTCGGATATCCTGGAGCGAACTCAACTGGTGCGGCTGAGCGTCGAACGCAGCCTTCTCACCGGCATGCCCCTCGATCGCGTCAGCGCCGCCATCGCCTCGATCGATTCTCTCTACCTCCACGAGCTGCGACGCCGCGGAGTCGTTGCACCGTCGGTTGGACAGAGCGGCTACACCGCATCGATCGCCGGCGGCTTCGTCATGGACTCGAGACCAGGCCTTTACGAAAACATCCTGGTCTTCGACTTCAAGAGTCTGTACCCGAGCATCATCCGCACGTTCAATCTCGATCCGCTCTGCCTCGTGAATCGCCCCGACGCACAGCGAGCCGAAGACGTCGTTGCGCCGAACGGCGCCCGCTTCCGTCGCGAGCCCGCCGGGATCCTGCCCGAGCTCGTCACGCGGCTGGCGACCGAGAGAGAACATGCCAAGCGACTGGGTGAGGGCGTTCAAGCCAACGCCATCAAGATCCTGATGAACTCGATGTACGGCATTCTCGGCGCCGGCGCATCGCGACTGTTCTCCCCCGACACCGCCAACGCGATTACGCATTTCGGTCAGGCGTTGATCCAAAAGGCAGCCGACGCGGCGACCGCTCATGGCCTCGAGGTTCTCTACGGCGACACCGACTCTCTGTTCATCCATCCGCACGAGCCCGACCCGGACCGGGCCATGGGCATGGCCGAAGAGATCAGGGTCGCAATCGGCGATGCCGTGGCGGATCACATTGCACGCGAATACCGCTGCGCGAGCCATCTCGATCTCGAGTTCGAGAAGATGTACCGCCGCTTCTTCCTTCCCGAGGTCCGCGGCGGCAAGGTCGGCAGCAAGAAGCGCTACGCGGGCCTGATCGTCGAGGCAGACGGCTCCGAGCGGATCGAGTTCGTCGGCCTCGAAGTCGTGCGACGCGATTGGAGCGAGGTGGCCAAGCGCTTCCAGCGCGGTCTGATCGATCTCGTCTTCCACGATCAGCCGCTCGAAGGCTTCGTACAGGCTTTCCTCGCCGATCTGCGCGACAGCCGATTCGACGGCGAGCTCATCTACCGCAAGGCGCTCCGCAAGGGCCTCGAGTCGTATACCAAGACCACGCCTCCGCACGTGCGCGCCGCCCGCAAGGCACAGCAGTCAGACGGCGCCATCATCCGCTACGTCATGACCCTGAACGGCCCCGAGCCGGCGGGAGAGGAGACGGCGCCGCCGGATTACCAACATTACGTCGACCATCAGATCCGCCCCATCGCCGAAGCCATCCTTCGCTTCGTCGGCACCGACTTCGATACCGCCGCAGATCTGAGGCGGCAGTTGCGCCTGTTCTGAAAGGGAGAGCTCGGCATGGACGCCCATCGCTCACAGATCCGCCCGGCGCGACTGGCTATCTGCGCCTTGCTCATCACGTGCTCGGTCGGCTGCGCTTCCGTCAACGTGGAAGCACCGCGGCGCGACGCTCGCGACCCAGCTCTCATCGCCGCGGAGCCCGTGCGCCGGGAAAGCGTCGCTGCGTTGATCGATGGCCTGCCAATGACGGGTGAGAATATCGTCCGGCGCCTCGTCGCCGAGGGCGAAGAGTCGACGATCTTCCTCGTGCGCATCGGAGATCGCGAAGAGCCACACCGCCATACTAGGTACGACATCACCGTCGTCCTCGTCGAAGGCAGCGGGAGCCTGTGGCTCGATGGTCGGGAGTTGCCGATGGCGCGCGGCGACGTAGGCCACGTACCGCGCGGTGTGCCCCACTACTTCGTCAACTCGGGAAGCGTGCCGGCCTCGGCCGTGGTCGTGTTCAGTCCCAAGTTCATCGGTCCCGACAACGAGCCGGTGTCGCCGTAGCCCGACGCGGAGGCGAGCCCTTTCGGTGTTCCACGAGCGGCTGCTAGTCTCCCCTGCCGTTGACCTTTCTTCCTGCACTGTCGGCGCGTGTCCTTCCCGATTTGCTTCGCTGTTTCCTGGTGGCGGCATGTGCGTGGTCGCTCTCGGCTCCGGCGGTGGCCAGCGCACCCGGAGCGGACGACGGAATGCCCGTCATCGCGGCCGGACGCGAAGCCGAGGTGCTGGCGCTCATCGCGCCGTGGAAGATGGGAGACCAGGTTGTGCCCGGCTGGACGCTGGCAGGAGGCGCCATCGAAGCGACGCGCATCCGCTTCGTCCTCCAGAATGCGGACGCCGATAGCCGAGCTCTGCTGCTCGAGTATCCAGGTCGGGCGCCCGCGGCCGCCGAGACGACGAAGAGCTTCGCGATCGTCCGCGAGCCCGCCGCGGCCCCTGCGCTCGATCCGGACCCGTTGGCGGTTCTGATCGCCGCCATTCGGCAGAACGACACGCAGCAGTTCTGGCCGCCGCCGCCTGTCCAAGTCGTGCGAAACCGCGGCGACGCCGAGAGGCTGGCGTGGCACTGGCGTTGGCCTTCGCAGGAGCTACTCACAGACGGCATTGCCCTCACCCTGTTCGCGATCGCGTTCGTTCTGTTGCACCTGAGCCGCGCGCTGCGACGCGATCCACCCTGGGTTGTTCCCGCACTACTCGCGACCGTCGCCGTCGGCGGCGCGTTGCGCGGACTGCTCTCGCACGAGAATCTGATGGAAGCGTGGGCATACGAGCGACTCGCCCCGTTCGCCCGGCGCATCTTCGATGGTCCGATCCTGCAGTGGGTCAGCGCGAAGGCGGAGGCCACATTCTTCCTGAACGACGTCCTGTTCACCTCTAACTTCGTTCTCGCGACTCTTACACCGCTCGTCGTGTACGCACACGCCCGCTACATCCTCAAAGACTACCGCCAGGCGCTCGCCGCGGCTGCGCTGATGATGCTCCTGCCGGAGCACCTGCGCTTCTCGCGCAGCGACGTCTACATGATCCAATCCCTCGCGACGTCCTCGCTCACCTTCGTCGTCCTGTACACGGCGCTCACCGCCCCCTCGCGCGGTTGGCGTATCGCTTCGTTTCTGATCCTGCCGCTGCTCTGCACGGCGACATACTTCGTCCGACCGGAGAACTTCATCTTCGTGGTGCTCGACCTCGGCGCTATCTACATCTGCACGCGCGACATCGGGTTGCTGGCGCCGCGCTCGATTCTCGCCATGATCTGCGTTTCCGGCACCGCCGTGGTGGCGTTCGTCCTCAATCTGTTGACCAACTACGGCGGTAGCCTGGCGCACGGCCTGAGCTTGCAAACGCTGTCGAATGCGGTTCGCATCTTCTTCGATTCTCAGCTCAACACGCTCGTCAATCCCTGGATTACACCGCCGGGGATCACGGCACTGGCGGCGCTCGGTGCCTTGTCACTGTGGCGCCGCGATGAGAAGCCGCGGTCGATTTTTCTCGTCGTCTGGCTCTTCGGGTTCTTCGTCGTGCACTCGTTCGTGTTGCCGTACCACCCGGCGATGCAGGCCCGGTACCACATGAATCTCATCACGCCGTTGGTCCTGCTCGCCGCTGCGGCGACACCAGAGGTGTTGTCGTGGCGACCAGTCCTGCGCGCCGCCGTGATCGCCTATCTCCTGGCCGTGCCCGTTCTGCACCGCGACTTCATCACCGACACCGAGTTCAACGAGATGCGAGAGTTCGCGTTCCTCCGCTCTCTGCGCGACGAGATTCCATCGAACTGCACTATCCTCGAGTATCGGGGTGTGCCTGGGCAGGGCGGCGAGACACAGTTCGCCTCACGGCTACAGCGCGTCTCCGCGCGACTCGCCAGCGGTCAGAGAGACCATAGTTGGAACGTGGTGTCAGCCGCGGCAGTCGATAAAGCGGACGCGCACGGCGAGATCATGTCGCCGGAGGCGCGCGCGGTCCTGGAGAATCCGCCTGCCTGTCTGTTTTTCTACGAGGGCCTCACATGTGCGAGTCTGCGACGCCCCGGGGAGCAGCGCGCCTCCGTTTGCCAGGAGATCCATGACCGACTCCATCTCGAGCCGATGGCCACGGCTTCCTTCGCGTCCCGCATCTACGACCCGGTCAACTCGGGTTACCTGTTGCTCGACGAGAACGGCCGCACCTACTCGCACATTGCCCTGCCCGAGGGCTCTCCGGTGACCTTGACGATGTTTCGCGCCGTCGAATGAGCCGATTCGCGCATCCCTCGGCTCCCATGCTTTAGCGCCTCCGGGCGGCCTGTTATGGTGCCCCCATGCCGATTCGCATCAATCGCGTCTACACGCGCGGCGGTGACGACGGAAACACTTCTCTCGTCGACGGGTCCCGGGTCGCCAAGGACTCGCGGCGAGTGGCCTGCTACGGGAAGATCGACGAGCTGAACTCGGTGCTCGGCCTGGCGCGCAGCTTCAACTCATCGGGCCCTGCGAGTCCGGCGCGCGAACCGCTCGAGGAAATCTTGAAGCGCCTCCAGAACGAGCTGTTCGATCTCGGCAGCGAGCTCGCGACGCCGCCGCAGGGCGAGTACCAGGGCATGTTCAAGGTCAGCGCCGACGACGTCGAGGCGCTCGAGAGGATCATCGACACCTGCCAGGAAGATCTGGAACCGCTGCAGTCGTTCGTCCTCCCCGGCGGCGGTCACGTCAGCAGCTTCCTGCACCTGGCGCGCACGACGTGTCGCAATGCCGAGCGAGAGATTCTGACGCTGGCGCGCGAAGAAGAGATCGGCGCGTTCGTCCTGCCCTACGTCAACCGTTTGAGCGACTTGCTGTTCGTGTTGTCCCGCTGGGTCGCCGTGCGGTCGGGCGAGCAGGAGCTGCTCTGGGAGCGCGGCCTGCGCAATCAGGCGCGCCCGAGATCAGCAGGCGGCAAGAAGCCCGAGAAGAGCTGAGGAGCGGCAATGTCACTCTATCTGAAGCAACTGCAGGTCGGTCCGATGCAGAACTACGTGTACCTCATCGGCGACACCGAGACGCGCAAAGCGGTCGCGGTCGATCCGGCATGGGACGTCGACGCGATCGTCGACGTGCTCAACCGCGACGACATGACTCTCGATTCGGTGCTGATCACGCACTTCCACCCCGACCATATCGGCGGCTCGATGATGGGCTTCGACATCCAGGGGCCGGCCGAGCTCCTCGAGCGCGGCCACAAGATCAAGATCTACATCCACAAGAGCGAAGCGGATTACGTGCCGCGCGTGTGCAGTCTGACGAAGAGCGACTTGACCCTCACCGACGCCGGCGACGACCTGATGATCGGTGATCAGCGCATCCAGTTCATTCACACACCGGGACACACACCGGGGTCGCAGTGCTTCCTGGTGAACGGCAACCTGGTGTCTGGAGACACCCTGTTCATCGGCGGCTGCGGGCGCGTCGACCTTCCCGGCAGCGATCCCAAACAGATGTACGACAGCCTGACGAACAAGCTGAAGGCGCTCCCCGACGACACCGTGCTCTATCCGGGACACAACTACTCGCCGACGGCGACTTCGACGATCGGCCGGGAGAAGCAGACGAACCCGTATATGCGGTTCGCGCGGCTCGAGGACTTCCTCGGCGTCATGGGCTACTGAGCAGGCGGCGGCGCGCCGCAGATCGATGCAGTTCTTCTTCTACGGGACGCTGATGAACGCCGACCGCTTGCGATCGGTCCTGCAGGGCGCCGGCAGCCGCCCTGTGGCCGCCGCCTCCGTGGTCGGCACGCTGTACGATCTCGGCGAATATCCCGGACTGGTGCTCAGCGGTTTCGAGACAGTGCCCGGATTTCTCTTCGACGTCGACGAGGCCGAGGTGACACGGCTCGACGAGTATGAAGGCGTCGACGACGGTCTGTACGCTCGCCGTCTGACGCAGGTCACCACCTGCGACACAGCGGCGAATCGCATCGACGCGTGGACATACGAGTACCTCGGATCGGTCGAGAATCTACGGCCGATCGCCCGCTGGGACGGACCGCGGCTTCGATAGAAGGGGAGGCTGAAAGCAAATGGTGGAAAAGAGCATCGAGCTCACAGGCATCTCCGCGAACAGCATCGAGGAGGCCGTTCGCCTCGCCGTCGCACGCGCCGCGGTGACGATCGACAGTTTGCGGCGGGCGGAGGTCGTGGACGTCAGTGCCACCATCGAGGAAGGCGAGATCGTGAGCTGGCGGGTGCGAACGAGGATCACCTTCGCCGTTCAGGACCGACTTCACGAGTAGGCGATCGCGACGACCATGCCCGACGCAAAAGCCCGCGAAGTCCATCCGGGGGTGTTCCTCCTGCACCTGCCGCTGCCGATGAAGCCCACCATCGTCAACGTCTATCTCGTGCGCGGCACAGCGGCCGAGCGAAAAGACGCCGAGTGGGCGCTGGTGGACACCGGCATCGGCAGCAGTGACAGCATCGCAACTCTCAAGGAGTGTCTGGGCATCGTCGGCTGCGAGCCCCGGCAGATCCGCAAGATCGTCGTCACCCATCACCACCCCGATCATTTCGGCAGCGCTGGTCCCTACAAGGAGCTCACCGGGGCCGACGTCTACGTCCATCCCGCGGAGTGGCAGCGTTCGCAGAACTTCATGCCTACGGATCGGCCGCAATGGGTGATGGACTGGTTCGCCGCGCACGGCCTGCCGCTCGAGCGCTTCGGCCGCATCCCCAAGCAGCAAGACTTCTGGCAGGGCCTGTACAAGCCAGCCGAGCCCGATTGCGAGCTGGAGGACGGGCTGCGGATCCCGGTCGGAGAACGAACCCTCGAAGCAGTCTGGACGCCCGGCCACGCGAGCGGCCATTGCGTGATCTATTTGCGCGAGCAGCGTCTGATGATCGCCGGCGATCACCTGTTGCCGCGCATCACCCCGCACGTCGGCTTCAGTCCCGCGACGACCGGCAACCCGCTCGGGGATTTCATCGCGTCTCAGCGCAAGATCCAGGCACTCGACGTCGACCTGGTGCTGCCAGCCCATGGCGGCGTGTTCGAGGATCACATCAAGCGGTCCAACCAGATCATCCAGCACCACCACGTGCGCCTGGAACAGATCCTCGACATCCTGCGGCGAGGGCCGCGCAACGGTTACGAGATCGCCCGCCGCGCCTTCGATTTCGATCAGGACAGCCCCGTGACCTACCAGTTCCCAGCCACCTTCGAGACGCTGGCCCACGTCGAGTACCTGCGGCACGAGGGCAAGGTGACGAGCTCCGAAACCAGCGACGGTCGCATCCTCTACGGCGTTGCCTGATCGCTCACACGCCAGAATCGCCCGCGACGCCCTCTTTCTTCGGTATCCCGCTCTGCAGCAGTGCGTCACCGCCCGCGAGCGGCCGGTGACCGGTGAGCCAGAGGCGCAGAAGATGCCGCTTGCGCTCGGGCTCGGCGAAATCTTCGAACTCGGTCCGAGCATGCAGAATGGTCGAGTTCTTGAGTAGCTGGATGTCGCCCGGCCGGAAGTCCATCTCGAGAGCGAAGCCGGGGCTCTCGGCGATCTCGTCGATGAGATCGATGAGCTGTCGCTGCGCAGCGCTGAGTCGCGGCGCGACGGCGTGGCGCTGCGAACCGCGGATGTACCAGCCGATGTAGAACATCCGCAGGTGTTCGCCGTCATAGCTGCACAGCGGCAGCTCGAAGAACGGCGGCTCACCGGCGGCCTGCTCTTCGTTGCGGTCGAAGGGGAACGGTTCGAACAACAGCGGCACGAGATCCGGGCGGCGGCGCTGGATCTCGTTGAAGACCGACACCGAGCTGGCGATGCGGCTGACGCCGCCGCGCCGCGCTGTCCGCAGGCACATGAGACCGATGATGTCGGCGCCATCGGTATGAAATCCGAGCGTCTCGCGCGTCCGGTAAAGGCGCACCGACGGGTCGAGCGGATCGGCCCCCGTATCCCGCACGTGTCCGAGCAAGTCGCCTGCGGCGTTCTGCGAAACCGCCCGCCCGAGATGGGCGCCGATGCCCCAGTACATGAGCTCACAGTCGGCCCGCGTCTTGCCCTCGACCGGGACGCCGCGCACGAGAACGAAGCCTCGCCCGTTCTCGAGAGCCTCGGTCCACGACTCGATGCGCGAACGCATCCGCGGCGGAAGAGGGAAGTCGGCAGCACCGATCTCCGCCAAGGGCTTGCCGAGCGCCCGCGCCGCCGCGAGGGCCGTCTCCAGATCCGCCGCATCGGCCGAGCTGAGCAACTCGACCCAGTCGTCGAGCTGCGCCTGTCGCTCACCGGTCCAAACGGCGGGCCCCACCAGGGGCCCGGACGGCATCCTCGCTGTCACGCCGGCCTCGTCAGCCGCAACAGCCGGTCGTGACGGCCGGCGCGGGCGTCTCTTTCGCCGCGGCTTCGGGTGCTGCGCCAAAGGTCTCACTGTCCTCGATCACCCGGTACCACTCCCAGCGCATTCCCTGCGGATCGGCCGCCCAGACCTTGTTCTGCACCGCGTAGCAGCACGTGGCCTGCTTCTCGACCAACTCGACGAGTCCGGCCTGCGCGAGGCGCTCGTTCGCTTGCTCGACCTGTTCGTCGTCGAACGTCTCGACCCCAAGGTGGTTCAGCCGCTCGCTCGCCCCTGGATTCTCCAACAACACCAGCTTCAACGGTGGCTCGTCGATGGCGAAGTTCGCGTAGCCGGGTTTTCGCTTGTTCACTTCGACGCCGAACATCTGTGAGTAGAACGCGATCGCCTGTTCGAGGTCGCTGACGTTGAGTGCCAACTGCAGTCTCATGGGTCTGCCTCCTTCGTTTGGTTTCGACATTTCTAGAAGTGTCGAAATGACTTGTCAAGGAATTCTTTTCGAGTCACTGGCACTCGGTGCTTCACCGGCTGATGGCGCCGGCGCAGCAACTCTCGGTGAGGAAGCTGACGATCTCGCCCAAGCGGCCGAAATCCGCCTTGTAGACGAGCGATCTGCCGTCGCGCCGGGAGCTGACGATCCCGGCCTGCTGCATAGCCTTCAGGTGAAACGAGAGGGTCGGCGCGGCGACCTCGAGGTTCTTCGCGATCTCACCGGCCGGCATGCCGGAAGGTCCAACACGCACCAGCAAGCGGAGGATGTCGAGCCGCGTCTCCTGCGCCAGCGCCTGCAGGACCTGGACCGCAGTATCGGTTTCCATGCGGCGGACGATAGTCGAAGGTCCCGCACCGCGCCATCGACCAGAGCCACGCCGCGGCGGCAACTCACGGCGCGAGGCAGCGAAGATAGAAGACGTCCGGGTCGTCGCGCGTTGCCGTGCGGGCACCGAGCCGCAGCGCAGCGTGTCCGCTGGCGCCAACGCGCGGCACGACGATCGGAATCAGATCGGTGCACCGATCGCTGGCCGCGAGCGGGAAGGGCGGCAGCGCAGCGAGGATAGCGGCCGCGTTGGCGCGCTCGACGCTGCCGGTCGCGGCCTGCGGCGATGGCTCCACCAGGCTGAAGGCGACGATCGGCTGCGATGTCGCACACGACGGCAACAGCGGGTCGCGAACGTTGAAGCACAACGAGAGAAGGAACGTGCAGCGCCCGATCGCACTGTCGCCATCGCAGACGGAATCACCGTCGACACAGGACGCGACCGGCCGGCGGCTGCGGCGCACGATGTCGGGAGGAAAGAAGTTCCAAGCCAACAGACAGTCGCTGCTGCCGCTGCCGCCGCCGGGATCGATCTCCAGGACGCGGGTGATCTCACCGAACGCCGCCCGCGCATCGATGCGCGGATAGGTGCGCCCGTTGCGCGCATCGAAAACGGGGATACCGGTTTCGGCCATCACCGACTCGATCCGATCGGCGGAGGATCCGGGGCTCGCCGCGGCGAGCAGCGCCGCCGTGCCGGCGACGTGCGGTGCAGCGACGGATGTGCCGCCGCAGACCCGCTGCCCGTCGATCGTGGAGCACAGCAGACTCAGGCCTCCGTTCAGACCTGACGAGATGACATCGACCCCGGGCGCCAGCAGATCGAGCTCGCTGCCGGCATTGCTGAAAAACCCGACGCTCTCGTCCGTCTCGAGCGCGCCGACGGCGACGACGCCCGGGACACAGGCGGGCGTGCCCATGGCACGAGCGGCGGAGCTGTTGCCGGACGCGGCGACGACGACGGTGCCCCGCTGGCGCAACCGCGCCACCACGTCGGCGATCATTTCGTTGATGCCGCACACCTCATCCGGGTCGCACCCGTTCTCCGGACGACAGGCGGCTTCGCATCCGGCCACGCAATCGCCCTCGAAGAGAAGCAGGCTGGCGAGACTCATGTTGACGACTCGGACATCGGGTCGCCGCACCGCGATCCAATCGAGCGCTGCCAACCAATCCGACACGAAGCCGCGGTTGTCCGCGTCGAGAACGCGGATCGCCACCAGATCGGCCTCCGGCGCCACCCCGACGCTCGACACCTGACCGCGCGACAGCAGGATGCCGCTCACGTGCGTCCCGTGCGGATGTCCGGCGGCAGCGCTGCCGGGGCCCGATGCGCGCGCACTGCCGTCGGGACAACACGCCGGCGTGCAGTTCGGGCCGCCACCCTCGCCACAGCTACCGCGACAGAAGCACTCCTCATGGACAAGCGCATCGCGCAAATCGGGGTGGTCGCTCTCGATGCCGCTGTCCAGCACCGCCACCACCACGCCGCGCCCACCGACGAAGCGCGCCTGCACCCGGTCGGCGCCGATCCGGGGCACCGAGAGATCGAGCGCACCCTGTCCCGGCAGATCGGCCGCGACCCAGGCGACGTCCGGGTGCAACGTCAGCTCGCGCAGGCCGGCCGCAGTCACGCGCGCGGAGAATCCGGCGACCGACTCGTAGCGATGGCGAACTTCGACCTCTTCCTCGCGCAGCGCTCCCAGCACGGCGGTCTGCCGATCAGCGATCGCCGCCAGGGACGCCAGCGGTCCGGCGACTGGCGCTCGCAGTCCAACGAGCACGTCGACCGGCCCTGCGATCGCGGCGGCCGACAA
>CADEER010000021.1:20027-27344 GCA_902826395.1 uncultured bacterium | reverse complement strand
GATCTCGCGCTATGCGCGACGCATGGACTACGTGAGCATCGAGGACGCGATCGATCTGCCCGGCCTGCGCCTGGTGCTCACGGCCGGCGTTCCCGGCCCGTGGGGCGAGGCGGCGAAGGCAATCTTCCACGTGAAGGGGATCTCGTACGTCCCTGTCCGCCAGCGCGCGGGACACGAAGACGAGGCGCTGCTGCGCTGGACCCGACAGACCGGCGCTCCCGTCGCCATGTACGAGCGCGAGCGACCGCGCAGCGGTTGGAGCGAGATTCTCTTCCTCGCCGAGCGTCTGCAGCCAGAGCCGCGACTCGTGCCGCTCGACGAAGAGCAGCGCGCCACGATGTTCGGCCTCTGCCACGAGATCTGCGGCGAGCAGGGCTTCGCCTGGTCGCGCCGGCTGATGATCTTCGATTCCTTCATGCGCGGACAACCCGCCGACGCCTCGAACCCCCTCGCCTGGAAGTACGGCTACACGCCGGAGGCAGGCGCTGCAGCGGTAGAGCGAGTCGCCGCGATCACCAAACTGTTGGCGACCCGACTGCAGCAACAACGTACCGCCGGCAGCGCTTTTCTCATCGGCGAGTCGCTGTCGGCGGCCGACCTGTACTGGGCCACCTTCGCGGCGATGCTATCGCCGCTGCCTCCTGATGCGTGCCCGCTGCCGGACTATATGCGGCCACTCTACGAGCTCAGCCCCGACACGGGGATCAGCTACGACCCCATCCTGCTCGAGCACCGCGACTTCATCTACCGGCGGTACCTGCCGCTGCCGATGGACTTTTGAGCTCGACCACGGCGACGCAGAGAAATGGCCCTGTTCGAATCATCGCGCACCGACGTCGACCTGCAGTCTGGAAGATCGATGGTGCTCGGGCGGCGCGGCATGGCGTGCACGAGCCAGCCACTGGCCACGCAGGCCGCAATCCAGGTTCTGCGGGAAGGAGGCAACGCGGTCGACGCCGCCGTCTGCGCGGCGGCGACGCTTGGCGTCGTCGAGCCCTTCATGACCGGCCTCGGCGGCGATTGCTTCATGCTCGTCTGGAAGGAGGACGAGCGGCGACTCTACGGGCTGAACGGCAGCGGTCGCGCGCCCGCAGCGGCGACACTCGAGGAGATGCACCGGCGCGGCATCGCGCAGATGCCAGCCCTCGGCGCCTTGTCGATCACGGTGCCGGGCGCAGTCGATGCGTGGTGCGCCGCGCTCGAACGGTTCGGCACGCTCCCTCTCTCGCGCGTACTCGCGCCGGCAATCGAATACGCCGACGCCGGCTTCGCGGTGTCCGAGATCATCGCGCACCAGTGGCGGCTCGCTGCCGCCCTGCTGCAAGAGGACGAAGCGAAGAGAGTTTTCCTCGCCGACGGCCGCTCCCCCGAGCTCGGCGCGGTGATCCGCTTCTCCGATCTGGCGCAGAGCTTGCGCCGCCTGGCGGCGGGCGGGCGCGATGTCCTGTACCGCGGCGAGCTGGCGGATCGGATCGTCGACGCGGTCGCACGGCGCGGCGGCCTGCTCAGCCGCGACGATCTCGCCGATCACCAGTCGACCTGGGTCGAGCCGCTCCGCACCAACTACCGCGGCTTCGATCTGTGCGAGTTGCCGCCGAACGGGCAGGGCATGGCGGCGCTGCTCGCCCTCAACATTCTCGAGTGCTTCGATCTCGAGACCGCCGGTGCGCGTTCGGCAGCGGCCACGCATCTGACGATCGAAGCGGTCAAGCTCGCCTACGCCGATCGCTCGCGCTGGATCGCCGACCCCGCGCACGCCGCGCTGCCCATCGACGAGCTGTTGTCGAAGGACTATGCGCTCGGACGCGCCGCTCTGGTCGATCCGAATAAAGCCGCCAAGTCGGCCGGACCCGGACGGTTTCGCGGCGGCGGCGACACCGTGTATCTGACCACCGCCGATGCGCAGGGCAATGTCGTGTCGCTGATCAACAGCCTCTTCTATCCGTTCGGCTCCGGCATCGTCGCCGAGGACACCGGCATCGCGCTGCAGAACCGCGGCTACGGCTTCACGCTGGATCCAGCGCATCCCAACTGCATCGCGCCGCGCAAGCGGCCGTTCCACACCATCATCCCGGCCATGCTGTTCAGCGGCGGCAGACCGGTGGTTTCGTTCGGCGTGATGGGCGGCGACATGCAGGCGCAGGGCCACGTGCAGGTCGTGTCCAACATTGCCGACGCTGGAATGAACGCGCAGCAAGCGATCGCTGCACCGCGCTTTCACTTCCTCGACGCCGACCGCGTCGCCGTCGAAACAGAGATCGAACGCTCCATCGGCGCCGATCTACGGGCGCGCGGACACCAGATTCTAAACGCCGACGCGGCTCTCGGTCGCGGCGGCTTTGGCGGTGCACAGGCGATCGCCATCGACGCGAACGGAACATTCTGGGGCGCGTCCGATCCGCGCAAAGATGGCTGCGCGGCGGGGTGGTAGGGCGCGGGAGCGAAATCGCACCCACGCATCGTGATCTCGCCTCGGGCATGCGTGGAGTGTCTTGATCTACCCGATAATCTCTGTGCCTCTGTGTCTCTGTGGTGAAAAAAGTTCCCCGCCTCAACGGCAAGGTCGAGTCCATCTACAAGGGCCATGTGGTGCACCTGCTGCGCGAGGGCGTCGACATGCCGGACGGCCGCACGATCGACTTCGAGGTCGTTCGCCACGCGCCGGCAACCGCCGTTCTCGCCATCGACGACCAGGAGCGCGCCATCTTCGTGCACCAGTTTCGCCACGCCATTGGCGGTCAGATCTGGGAGGTGCCCGCCGGCATCATGGAGGACGGCGAAGATCCGATGACCTGCGCGCGGCGCGAGCTGCGCGAGGAGACCGGATTCAGCGCGGACGAATGGATTGCACTCGGCAAGATGTATACCGCGCCGGGATTCTGCGACGAGATCATCTACCTCTTCCTGGCGCGCGGCCTGACGGCCGGCTCGCAGGACCTCGATCACAACGAGTTCCTGCATCCGCATGCGATCCCGCTGGCCGAGGTGCGCAGGATGGTCGCGGCCGGCGAGATCGACGACAGCAAGTCGATCGTCGCGCTGTACCGAGCTGCCGAGCATCTGCACAAGCAGCGATGACGGACGATGGATCTCTCATTCTCGAAAGATGAAGAGAGATTTCGCGCCGAGCTGCGCACCTGGCTCGGCGCGAACCCGCCGGGTCCGGAGCCGTCCGATCTCGATTCCTGGGTCGCCTACGGCAAGGCCTGGCAGAGAAAGTTGTACGACGCGGGCTGGTGCGGCGTGCACTGGCCGGCGGAGTACGGAGGTCGCGGCGCTTCTCTGATCGAGCAGATCATCTTTCAGCAGGAGATGGCGCGCGCCAAAGCCCCGCTGTTGATCAACCTCGCCGGCCTGACGATGGGCGGGCCGGTGCTGATCGCGCACGGCACCGACGAACAGAAGAAGCGCCACCTACAGAAGATCCTCACCGCCGAGGAGATCTGGTGTCAGGGATTTTCGGAGCCCAACGCCGGCTCGGATCTAGCGTCGCTGCGGACGCGCGCCGTTCTCGACGGCGACTCTTTCATCCTCAACGGACAGAAGGTGTGGACCAGCTTCGCGCGCTACGCCGACTGGTGCATGCTGCTGGCACGCACCGACCCCGACGCGCCGAAGCACAAGGGAATCACCTTCATGATCGTCGACATGAAGAGTCCCGGGATCACGGTGCGGCCGCTGCGGCAGATCAACGGCGACGAGGACTTCAACGAGCTGTTCTTCGAGGACGTGCGGGTGCCGCGCCAGAACGTCATCGGCACCGTCGACGGCGGCTGGATGATCGCCATCACGACGCTGATGCACGAGCGCCAGACGCTCACCTTCAGCCGCCAACTGCAGTCGAGCATCGCGCTCGACGAGCTGCTCGACCTGGCGCGCCGGTTTCCCAGCGTGGACCGGCCGCTGTCGTCCGATCCGCTCGCCAGGCAAAAGTTGGCGCGCGCCTACATCGACAGCCAGGCGATGCGCTACACGGCGCTGCGCAATCTCACCAAGGCATTGCGCGGCGGCGAACCCGGTCCCGAGGGATCGATCGAGAAGCTGTTCTGGAGCGAGATGTACCAGCGAATGTTGGTCGACGCGGTTTCGCTGCTCGGCCCCTTCGGCCAGCTCCTCCAAGGCTCGCCGCACGCCGTCGACGACGGCCGCTGGGGTTACTTGCATCTCTATTCCCGCGGCAGGACGATCGCCGCAGGCTCATCCGAAATCCAGCGCAACATCATCGCCGAGCGAGTCCTCGGCCTGCCGCGCTGAAGAAAATTAGCCACAGATGAACACAGATAAACGCAGATCCCCGCCCAACCATCCCCACAGCTCTTGTGCAGAAAATCTGTGTTCATCTGTGTTCATCTGTGGCTCTATTTTTTCCTCACGAGCGCCGCGATGACGAAGCGAGTGGTTACCGATTCGATGATTGGCATGCGCATGCCCGACATCGACCAGTGGTCGGATCTGGTGACCGTCGTGCTCGGGCAGAATCCGGGGATGTTCTCCGGGCCGGGCACCAACACCTACATCATCGGCACCAGCAGCAGGCCGATTCTCGTCGACACCGGGCAGGGCATCGACGCTTACATGCCGCTGTTGCGCCAGGCGCTGCGCGAGCGCGGCGCCGAGGGCCTGCAGGAGATCGTCCTCACCCACGCACACCCCGACCACAACGGAGGCATCGCCCATATACGCGCCGAGTTCGGCGACGTGCAGATCACCAAAAAACCGTGGCCGGGGCGCGACGCCGATCTTCCGATCAACGCCATCGACGACGAGGACGTGGTCGTCACCGAGGGCGCGACGTTGCAGGCGATCTGGACTCCCGGCCACGCCTGGGACCATCTCTGCTACTACATCCCCGAGGACCGAGCCCTGATCACCGGCGACGTGGTTCTCGGCGCCGGTACCACCGTCATTCCGCCCGACGGCGATCTCGGCGACTACATCCGCTCACTGCGCCGCCTGCTCGATTTCGACGCCGATGTCCTCTATCCGGCGCACGGCCCGCGCATCCACAACCCGCGCGAGAAGATCGAGAGCTACCTCGCGCACCGCGCCCTGCGCGACGAACAGATCCTCGACGGCCTCAAGGCCGGTGTCACCACGATTCCCGAGCTGGTGGCGCGCATCTACACCGACGTACCGGAGTATCTGCACGGCGCGGCCGGAATGTCCGTCGACGCGCATCTGCGCAACATGGTCACAGAAGGCATCGTGCGGCGCGACGTTGATCGCTGGTTCCTCGCCTGAGTAGTCCCGTCAGCCCAGCGGCGCCCTTTGATCACCCCTACGGATCGGATCGTGGTTCTATCTAGATTGCTTCGGGGTCGGTATCGCTTTCGGTATCGGTATCGAGATCTGCGTCGATAGCGATACCGATTCCGATTCCGACCCCGATTCTGTTCGCGGTTGCTACCCGCCTCGCTGGCAATCCGCGACCGGCCGCCGAGAGAGACGCCAACTCGGCGGATTGACAGACGGATTACGTCGCGACAAAGGCTGCCGCCATGGCCGACTATCGCATCACCCTCCGCACTACCGCTGCCTTATGTCTGTTGTCCTGCGCGTTCGTCTTCGGCGGCTGCGCGGCGGCACAGGCGGAGCCCTTCAGCCCCGAGACGGTCGTTGCGAAGGCGCGCTCGCTCGCCGCCGAGCCGTATCGCGATCGGCGCAAGGAAGTGCCGAAATGGATGATGGTCGGCGAGACGACCTACGACCAGTGGCGCGACATCCGCTTCCGACCGGACGCCAGCCTGTGGCGCAAGGAAGGACTGCCGTTCCAGGTGCAGTTCTTTCATCCCGGCCTCTACTACGGACGCAGCGTCGCGATGAACGTCGTCGAAGGCGACGAGACGCGTCCGGTCGAGTTCTCGCGCGAGCTCTTCCACTACGGCAAGAACAAGTTCGCCAAACGCATCCCCGACGACGTCGGCTACGCCGGGTTTCGCGTTCACGCACCGATCAAGACAGCGGAGTACTTCGACGAGGTCATCGTCTTTCTCGGCGCGTCGTATTTCCGCGCCATCGGCCGCGATCATCTGTACGGCTTGTCGGCGCGCGGCCTGGCGATCGACACGGTGGCGCCGAGCGGAGAGGAGTTTCCGAACTTTACGGAGTTCTGGCTGGTCAAACCCGCCTCCGACGCGAAGCAGATGGTGATCCACGCGCTGCTCGACAGTCCGAGCTTTGCCGGCGCGTACACCTTCACCGTGACGCCGGGGGTCGACACGCGCGTCGATGTCGAGGCGCGGCTGTTTGCGCGGCGGAGGGTCGAGAAGCTCGGCATCGCACCGCTGACCAGCATGTTCTTCTTCGCCGAGAACAGCCGGCGCCGCTTCGACGACTTCCGACCCGAGGTGCACGACTCGGACGGCCTGCTGTTGCAGACGCGCGGCGGCGAGTGGCTGTGGCGTCCGCTCGACAACCCGAAGGCGATCGCCGTCAACTCCTTCCAGATGCGCGACCCCGCCGGTTTCGGCCTCCTGCAGCGCGACCGCGACTTCGCCAGCCATCAGGACCTCGAGACGCGCGCCGAGATGCGACCGAGCGCCTGGATCACGCCGCGCGGCGACTGGGGCGAGGGCGCCGTCGAGCTGGTGCAGATTCCGTCCGACACCGAGCTCAACGACAACATCGTCGCCTTCTGGCGCCCGGCGGCGATGCCCGAGCCGGGCGAGGAGCGCGCCTACGCGTACAGCATCGACTGGTTCGCGGAGGACGACACCCGGCCGCCCGGCGGTCGCGCCGTCGCGACGCGACAAGACGCCGGCCCGTTCGATCCGCAAGGACGACCTTCCGCCGCGGCCGCAGAGGGAAGGAGCCGCCGATTCGTCATCGACTTCGCCGGTGGCACCCTGGCGAAGGTCGACGCCGACACCCCTCCGGAGGCCGTCGTCAGTGCCGCCGGCGGCACCATCGAGGATGTGCACGTCACGCGGAACCCAGCGATCGGCGGATGGAGACTCGGCTTCCACCTGCAGGCCGAGTCACGAGAGCCGATCGAGATGCGCGCCTACCTGAAGGACGACGACGACGTCCTCACCGAGACCTGGTCCTACGCATTCACTCCCGGACCCTGAGCACCGTTCGCCGCGCCGCCAATCAGCGGCCCACCGCTCGGTGCTGTAGGCAAGGAAACTCGCGGCGCAAGCGGGCGACGTAACTCAGATCGATTTCGCTGACGATCGCGCAGTCGCCGTCGCCGGCGCGCGCGGCGACCGTTCCCCACGGGTCGACGATCATCGAGTTGCCGTAGCTGAGCATGCCGCTGGCGCCGCGGCCGTGTTGGTTCGGCGCGATCACGTACGCCAGGTTCTCGATCGCGCG
>CADEER010000021.1:0-19927 GCA_902826395.1 uncultured bacterium | reverse complement strand
CGCCGTCCTGTTCGAGGATCGAACCGCCGACCAGAACGATGTCGAGCTCGCGCGCCAGGGCGCCCAGCGCCTCGGTGGTCGGGCCGGGGATCGGCTCGGCCGCTTCGGTCTCGCGCTCCTTGGGGCCGTTCCAGAAGAACAGCTCCGGCAGCGCGACGAGTCGGGCGCCGCGGTGGACGGCCTCACGCGCCAGACGCTCGGCGAGCGCCAGGTTGGCCTGTTTATCCGGTCCGACATGCATCTGGACTGCGGCGGCGAGGAATCGATCCACGCTTCGTCTTTAGCGCCGCCCGAGGCGCGATGCGAGCGCCTCGTCTTGCTGCTCTCGCGACCGCTGTGGTAGCCGAGAGGCCGAGTTCGAACGACATGACCAAGAAGCCCGCGGCGGACGTCCGCCTCATCAAGCGCTACGGCAATCGCAAGCTCTACGATGTCGAGAAGAGCCGCTACATCACGCTCGACGGCATTCGCAGCCTCGTGCAGGCCGGTGACGACGTGAAGGTGGTCGACAACCGCAGCGGCGAGGATCTGACCGGCGTCACTTTCGCGCAGATCATCTACGAGGCGGAAAAGCGCACCAACGGCGCACTCGCTCTGCCGCTGCTGCGGCGGATGATCGAGATCGGCGACGAAACCGTGCAGCGCAGTCGCGAGGCGATCGAGAGCGTCGTCGATGCCGCCGAGAAGCAGGTGCGCAAACTGGTCGGCGGCGAAGGAAATCTCTTCGAGGACATGCTGGATCTGCCGCAGCGCCGCCTGGACGAGTTGCAGAAGCGCATCGACCATCAGGTGCGGCAGTCGGTCGAGCGCGTGACCCACAACCCGGTTCTGCAGGCCGAGCTGCGCCGCGTCGAGAACAACCTGCGCCAGTTGGAGAGCAAGCTCGCGGAGCTCACCGGATCGCGGCACGGCGAAGCGCGCAAGAGACCCCGCTCCGCCCGCAAGCCTTCGCCTGCCACAAAGAAGCGCAAGGGCTCGAGAAAACACAGCCCCGATCAGTGATATCGCCGTGCGCTGTGTCGGCGGGCGCGCTGACCTGACGGACTCGACGTGGTATCGTGCCGGGCATGTCCATGCGGGTGACGGATCTCGATCACATCGTGCTGCGCGTACGCGACCTCGACGCCTCATTGAAGTTCTACGAGGATCTCCTCGGTCTCGCGGTGGTAGGAAGGCGCGAGCACACTGCGGGCGAACGCCCGTTCCTCTCGGTGCGAGTCGGCGGCCAACTGATCGATCTGTGGCCCGACCCAACCTACGATCGCGCTCTCGGCGCCAGCGCCGGGGGCTTATTCCACTTCTGCGTGCGCACCGCCGACGATCTCGACGAGGTATTGCCGGCGCTGCGCGATGCCGGCATCGAGATTCTCGAGACAGCTCCGGCGGTGCGTTTCGGAGCGACGGGCTACGGCAGATCGATCTACGTTCGCGATCCCGACGGCTATATGGTCGAGTTGAAGGAAGATCGTCCCGCCAGCGGAGGTTCCTCATGAAGAAAATCATCCGAATGCCGGTCCCGGTGTGGGTCGCGTTGTTGGTGGCCGTACCACTGGTCGTCCTGTTCCTGCTGTCGCTCGCGGCTGCCGCGGGTGTCGCGGCGCTGGTCGGCGCCGCGTATTGGCTCCTGGCGCCGCGGCGCACCTCTTCTCTCGCCGAACGCGGCGAGATGCGCCGCGAGCGCGGCGTCGAGATCGAGCTCGAGCCCGGCGACTATCGACGCATTCCCGATCGTCGCGAGCGGAGCTGAAGCCATGAAGGTCATCGCCATACCGCAGTTGTCGGACAACTACGCCTATCTCATCATCGATCCGGCGACTCGCGAGGCCGGTATCGTCGACTGCGCCGAGGTGGCGCCGATTCTCGAGGCCGTCGATCGCGAGGGTGCGACTCTGACCGCGATCCTGCCGACCCATCACCATTTCGACCACGTCGGCGGCAACGAGGAGTTGCTGGCGGCGCGACCCGGGCTGACCGTGTACGGCTTCGACGATCGCGTTCCGGGTTTGACCGATCGGGTCGGCCACGGCGATCGAGTTCGCGTCGGATCGTTGGAGGCGGAAGTCCTGTCGATCCCGGCGCACACCACCGGGCACATCGCGTACTACTTCGAACGCGAACACGCGGTTTTCACCGGCGACACCCTGTTCGCAGGGGGCTGCGGTCGCCTCTTCGAAGGCGACGCCGCGATGATGATCGCCTCGCTGCGCAAGCTGCGCGACCTGCCCGACGACACCAAGGTGTACTTCGGTCACGAGTACACGGTGAAGAATCTAGACTTCGCGCTGACGCTGGAGCCGCAGAATCGAGTGCTGCGCGACAAGCGCGCCTGGGCCGCGACGACCACCGGCGACGGCGGCTACACCACGCCGACCACCATCGCCTCCGAGAAGGACACCAACCCCTTCTTCCGCTGGCAGAGTCCCGAGCTGCGCGCGACCCTGGCGGCGAAGTTCCCGGATCTACCGATGGAAGACGTCGCCGTCTTCGCCAAGACCCGCCAGCTCAAGGACAACTTTTAGGTATCCGTCTCGAGCTGCCGGGCAGGGGTCTTCTCCCGGCAGCTCGAGCAGGCCGCCGCCGTCGTCACGGCGGCAGGGGGGCATCTGCACCTATCAGTCGGCCGTGTCGTGGAAGTCGCGAGCCGTATTCTTCCTGGCGGGCGCGCTGAACTGCGCCTGCCAGCATTCGCTGCCGTCATTCTTGATCAACTGCGCCAGGACCGGCTGTTGTAGCGGCATCGCCGGCAACGGCAGGTCGGTGCCGCGCGCGTAGAGTTTGAATTGGGCTCGGGCACGCGCCGGGTCGGAGCGGAACACCGCTCTTCTCAGCAACTCTTGTCGGCTGTTCGGCCGGAAGCGGAATCCGCGACTGCGCTGTTTCCAGCAACCGGCGCATTCGGTCGCGCTGGGGAGCTCGAACTGCGTCAACAGGGTCGGCGTCGCGCCACCGTACAGGCAGAGCGTGTACTCAGTCCCGTCGGTGGGGTTGCCGAGATCGCCGGTCGCGCCGGACGATGTGCCGCGCCACTTCCAGATCAGTCGGTCGGGTCGATCGCCCTCGGCATCGCGCAAGCGCAGCAGCCAGCGCCGGCTGCCGACGGCGGAGAAGCATCCGTTCGCCGGGGCAATGGCACACGACCCGGGCGGCACAGCGGTTTCCGTCGGCGTGGGTGACACAGGCTCGGCCGTGTCGGTCGCCGTCGCGGTCGACGTCGCGGTCGGCGTGTCCGTCGCCGTCGGCGTCGCACTGGCGGTCGAAGTCGCCGTCGCGGTGGACGTAGGCGTAGCCGTCGGCAGCGCGCAGACACAGGTCGCGGTGCAAACCTCCCCCTGCGAACACGATGGCGGAGCCGCGGGATCACACTCTTCGGCTGGAGCATCTACGACCCCGTCGCCGCACAGCGGCACCGTGACCGAGAACGAGCACGTAGCCTGGAGCGAGCTCGGGTCCGTGTAGACGATGGTGACCGCGTGTGCCGAGCCGGCATCGCTCGGTTGCGGCGTCCACGAGAAGGTGGAGTTGAAGGGCGAGGCTTGCTGGGTGCCCGACGGCGGCGCCAGCGAGGCACCGGGCGGCAGGCCGAGATGACTGACGGTGAGCGGATCGCCGTCTTCGTCGTCACCGGTGAAATTCGCCTGGAACGGCTCTCCGACGTTGACCACCTGCTGACCCGACAAGCCGGTGCATTCGGGAGGATGGTTCAAGCTGCCGTCCACGATCTCGATGATGAAGTCGAGCGCAACCCGGCTGAGATTGCCGGCGTGGGTCTCCTCGACCATCACCTGCGCCGCGTACTTTCGACCGACGATCGTGCCGCTCGTGTTCCAGCTCAGAGTACAATCCGGCGAGACGGAGAGCGTGTGTCCGCCGGCGGTGGCAACCGTGGGGATCTGGGACTCGGCAGAGGTCGCCATGCGACAACTGATCGGATCGAGATCCGGGTCCGCGGTCGGCAGCGGCACGTTGTTCACTCCGCCGTGCACCATCTGCAGGATCACCGGGATCGAGCTAACCGGCGATCCCTGGTTCGCATTGCGCAGATCGACGATTGTCTCGATGCGTTCCGAAGCGTCCGCCGCGTTCACCAGAGTCGAGATTCGACAGCAGCTCGACGAGAATGCCGTGTAGGGCCCCTCGCTCGCATACGCATGCTGCACCGTGTAGCGACGCACCGTATAACTCTCGCCAGCCACGTCGGTGAAGGTGCCGATGGTCGCGGGAGTGCCCACACCGGACGGCGTGGCATCACCGAATGTGATCGGCAGGTTGTCGAGAAAATCTGACCGCCATGCCTGGGTCGACGTGAACTCGACCGTGTTGCCGCTGACGCGGCGCCAGGTGGTGTGTGCATAGCGGAAGTGCGACGCCTCGGCGCTGCCCGCCAGAGCCAACGCCGACAGAGCCACGGCCGCCACTCGCATCCATTGTCCTCGCAAGCCACCGCCCCGCCGATCCACTGATTCAGAAGTTCTGATTGTCATCGCGCGCCTCCGGTCTGCCATTGCGACGGTCGTGGTCACTTTTTCAAATAGGCATACAACGCACTCTCGATAGCGAAACGCATAGCAATCCAACAATTAGGATTTCTCCTCTTGGTACAACTACGTATCGTCGCCGGGGTCGATGCGATCCGCAGTGGCCGACCGCTGCCGCCGAACGCTCCCCGCTCGGTGCGTTGACACTCAGGGGTCAAACGGGCATCGAGTCTGGCGATGAAAGTCCTGGTCACCGGCGGAACCGGATACATCGGAGCGCATGTCACACGCGGGCTCGCAGCGGCGGGGCACGAGCCGATCATTGTCGACGACCTGCGCGCCTCGAAGCCCGAGCGCGCCGGCAACTTCGCCCTCGAGAGGGTCGACCTCGCCGATACGCCGGCGCTGACCGCGGTCTTCGCCCGCCATCGACCCGACGCGGTGATCCACCTGGCCGGCTCGATCAGCGTCGCGGAGTCGGTGCGCGACCCGGACCTGTACTGGAACAACAACCTCGGCGCCGGCGCCAGCTTGCTGCTCGCCTGCGCCCGGCACCCGGTGCGGGCCCTCCTCTTCTCGTCGACGGCGGCGGTCTACGGCAACACCGACCGCTCGCCGATTCCCGAGGACGCCCCGCTGAACCCGACCGCTCCCTACGGCTCGTCGAAGCTCGGGTTCGAGCACCTCCTGCACCGCAGCGCGCCGGCTTTGGGCCTGCGCTCCGCGGCGCTGCGCTACTTCAATGCCGCCGGCGCCAATCCCGAGTGGGGCGTCGGCGAGGCCCACGATCCCGAGGAGCACCTCATTCCGCGCATCATCGCTTCCGTTCTTGACGGCAAGGCGTTGCACGTCTACGGCGACGACTATCCGACCCCCGACGGCACCTGCACGCGCGACTACATCCACGTCACTGATCTCGCCGCCGCCCACGTCGCTGTCGTCGAAGCGGACGGCCTCGCGAGTGGCCGCAGCTTCAACGTCGGCACCGGCCGCGGGACGTCGGTGCTCGAGGTCATCCGGGCCGTTGGCGATCGCCTGCAGCGCCAACCCCGTGTCGAGATGTCGGCGCGCCGACCCGGCGATCCCGCAACGCTGGTCGCCGATCCGAGCGCGCTGCGAGAAGCCGTGGGATGGCAGGCGCGCCACTCGTCGATCGAGGAGATCGTCGATTCGGCGGTCACGTGGGAGATGTCGCGGCGAGCCGCGCGCAGTTGAGTTGAGTAAGACCGCAGGCGGATGACGGATCCGGTTCTCTACTTCTTTGCCTTCCGCTCACCGTACGCGGCGATCGCCGACTTCCGCGTCGACTACCTGGTCGAAACGGCCGGCGGCACGCTCGAGCCGATTCCGCTCGTACCTCCGCCCGCCGGCGATCCGCCGACGGGGCTCGCAGCGCAGTTGCAGGAGAACAAGATCGAATACATGTACGAGGACTGCCGCCGCTGGGCGCGCAGCCTTTGCATCCCGTGGAATCCGCCGACGCGCGGACCGGTCGACAGTCGCGACGCCGTCGCCGGGTACTACTACGCACGGCAGCACGGCAAAGAGCGCGACTACCGCAACGCCGTCTTCCGCAGCCGCTGGTGCGAGGGCAAGAACATCGACGACGTGCAGGTTCTCGCCGAGTGCGCCGAGGACTGCCGGCTGTCGGGCAACGAGTTTCTCCAGGCGCTGCGCTCGAAGATCTACCACGCCGATATCGACAAGGCGCTGGGGCGCGCCATCGAGAACAAGATCTTCGGCGTCCCGACCTTCGTCTTCCGCGGCGAGCGCTTCTGGGGCAACGACCGGCTCGATTTTCTCGCCGCCGCACTGCGCGCCGCCAAGTAGGATTGCGCCGCGACCCGCCGCCGTGCTCAGGTCGCCGTCTGTCGAGGAGGTAGGCAATGGCGGTACCGGAGTACGCGCGTTACGACGCGATGGGCCTCGCCGAGTTGGTCGCGCGCGGCGACGTGAAGGCGAGCGAACTTGCCGAGGAGGCGATCGCCCGTATCGAGAAGCATAATGCGGCGCTCAACGCGGTGATCTATCCGATGTACGAGATCGGCCGCGACAGGGCGCGCGCCCTGGACGCTGTCGATCGCAGCAAGCCGCTGCCGCCGTTTCACGGCGTGCCGTTTCTGCTCAAGGACATCATGGGCGATCACGTCGGCGTGCCGACCACCGGCGGCTCGCGCTACATGGCCGGCCGCCCGGCGGCGATGGATTCGACGCTGACCGCGCGATTCAAGGACGCCGGCCTGGTCGTGCTCGGCAAGACCAACGTGCCGGAGTTCGGCATCCTGCCGACCACCGAACCGCGCGCCTACGGAGCGACCTGCAATCCCTGGAACCTCGCCCACTCGAGCGGCGGATCGAGCGGCGGCTCCGCCGCCGCCGTCGCCGCCGGCATCGTACCGGCAGCGCACGCCAATGACGGAGGCGGCTCGATCCGCATTCCCGCCTCGTGCTGCGGTCTGTTCGGACTCAAACCCACCCGGGCCCGCAATCCGCTCGGTCCGGTGATCGGCGATGCGCTGGGCGGTCTCATCTCCGAGCATGTCGTCAGCCGCACGGTGCGCGACAGCGCGGCGCTGCTCGACTGCACGCACGGCTCGGAGCCGGGTGACCCGTACTGGGCGCCGCCGGTCGAGCGACCGTTCCTGCGGGAGGTCGGAGCTTCCCCCGGCAAATTGCGCATCGCCGTCTCCAACACCGGCGGCAAGGGAGCGGCGCTGCACCCGGAGTGCACCGCCGCCGTCGATTCGGCCGCAGCCCTGTGCGCCGAGCTCGGCCACCACGTCGAGGAGGCTCGACCGGCGATCGACGAGGACATGGTGAGCGGCGCTTTCATGACCATCTGGGCAGCGGGGCTCGCCTTCCAGATCGAGGCGTTCGCCATGATCCACGGCGCAACCCCCCACGAGGGCGACTTCGAGCCGCTCACCTGGTCGCTGTACCAGGGGGGCAAGCTGGTCTCGGCCGCGCAGTACCAGATCGCCGTGGCGATGCTGCAGATGGTGGCGCGCGAGGCCGGCCGTTTCCATCAGACGTACGACGTCTGGCTCACGCCGACGCTCGGCCAGCCGCCGCTCCGCAATGGAGTCATCGACACTTCGCAGACCGACGCGATGGCCGGCTTTGCGCCCATCATCGATTACGTGCCCTACACGGCCCTGGCCAACGCAACCGGCCAGCCCTCGATGTCGGTGCCGCTGCATTGGAGCAGCGACGGCCTACCGATCGGCGTGCTGTTCACCGGGCGCTTCGGCGACGAGGCGACGCTCTTTCGGCTGGCCGCGCAGCTCGAGCAGGCGCGCCCGTGGATCGATCGCAAGCCGCCGGTTTGGGACTGAATCAGCCGCCGTCGTCGTTGGCGAGGATCGCCGCCGCGATCTCCCCGGCGAGCAGCGCGGTGGCGCGTCCCAGCGCTTCGACGGCGTCGGACGTCCCACCGCCGTCGATCGGTACTTCGAGCACGGCGCGTTGGCGCGCCAGCGTCTCGCCGCGCACGCCGCGGCGCACCTGCCAGCGCGCCACCAGAACCGCGACCCCGTCGCTGCGGCGCTCGAACTGCTCGACGTCGACGATCACCCGGTAGTCGACCTCGGGCTCCAACAGCCAGGGGAACTCGACGATGTCTTCGGTGCCGAGGGCGCTGCCGAGATCGGCGGCGATAACCCGCGCGAAGCTCGCGCTCAACGGCTCGGCCCAGCGATCGAGAGCCGAATACCGCAGCTTGTTGGGCGGAATCCGCGTCGCGATCTCACTGCGATCGAGATAGGCGGGGAGGTCGACCGGCCCGATCGCCAGCGCCAGATCGGCGCGGCCGGCGCTGTCGGCAGCCGGCTCCTCCGAGAGCAGGTAGCTGCGCGTGCGATCGGGTTTCGGCTCGAGCACCGAGCACGAGGCCAGCGCCAGAACCACCAGGCAGACGGCGATTCTCATTGCGCGTCCTCCTCCTCACTCTCCGAACGTCCGTACACCAGCGTGCTCGGGTTGCGCTCCAAGGAATCGGCGAGCCGCCGCACCGAGTTGGCTGCCTGGTCGAGCGAGCGCAGCGTCGCCGCGAGCTGAAAGACGACCGGCGAGTCGGGCTCGATCAATCGATCCGCCGACGCCAGCGCCTTCGCGGCATCGCTGAGTGTCCCGTCGATCCTCGCCAGACTCTCGCGCGATCGCTCCAGCGTCGTGCGCAGCGAGCCCGAGACGGAATCGAGGTTGCCGCGCGCCGAGGATGCCAGCTCGCCGACATCGGCGACGGCGTCGTCGGCTTCGACCAGCACCGCGTTGAGATTCTTGACCGCGTCCTTGAGCTCGGGCGAGCTGATCAACTTGTTCACCTCTTCGACGGTCGAGTCGAGGGACTCGAGCAGGCCAGCCAGGTCGACCTCGTCGAGCTTCGCGAACAGCTCGCGGAACGCCTCCGCCGCCTGGTCGAGGGTCGTCGGCAACGTCGGTATCTCGCGCAGAGTGCTCTCCTCGTCGAGCTGCAGCTTGTACGGCGTGCCGGGGTGAATATCGATCTCGACGTAGAGAACCCCGGTCAGGAAGCTCTCGCTCTCGAGCTGGGCGCGCAGACCGATCTTGTAGAGCTCCTGCAGAACCGCCTTGTTGCTGAGGTCGCTCGCCGACAGGACGGCTCCCTGTTGGGTCATCTTCTCGGGGTCGAGCTCGAAGAAGACCGGGATCTGGAAGTCGGTTCGGTAAGCCTCGTCGAGCGCGAGCAGGATCTTGGTCACCCGGCCGATCTCTACACCCTTGAACTTGACCGGCGCACCGACGCTCAGCCCGTTCACCGATCCGGGAAAAAACGCCACCAACGGTATGGTGTCGCGAAACAACGCGCCTGCGCCCAGCATCACCACCGCGCCGATGATCAGAGCGATCGCGCCGAGAACGAAGCCTCCGATGACCGCCGGATTGGCCTTCGTCCTCATGAGCGCATCTCACGATCCGATCGGATGCAACCGAGTCTCGAAACGAAGATCATACACGGCGCCTCTCTGTGCCTCTGTGTCTCAGTGGTGAAAATCAACCGCCGCGGTTGAGAAACTTGCGGACCTCCGGGTTCTCGGCGTGATCCTTCAGATACTTCGGATCTCCCCGAGCGATCATGGTGCGACTCTTCGCATCGAGAAAGACACTGTTGTTGCCGATGGCGAAGATGCTGGCAAGCTCGTGGGTCACGATGAGGACGGTCGCCCCCAGGTTGTCCCGCAATTGAAGAATCAGCTCGTCGAGCAGGTGAGAGCTGATCGGGTCGAGACCGGCCGACGGCTCGTCGAAGAACAGCACCTTTGGATCGAGGGCAATGGCGCGCGCCAGCCCGGCGCGCTTCTGCATGCCGCCGCTGATCTGCGACGGATAATATTCCTCGAAGCCGCGCAAGCCGACCAACGCGAGCTTCAGCGCCGCCACCTCGCGGATCTCGTCGGCCGTCAGATCGGTGTACTCGCCGAGCGGCACGCCGACGTTCTCGGCCAACGTCATCGAGCTCCACAGGCCGCCCGTCTGGTAGGTGACTCCCACGCCGCGCAGGATCTCGTTGCGGCGTTCATCGGAGGCCGCCGTGAAGCTCTCGCCTTCGTAGAACACCTCGCCCTTCGCCGGCTCTTTCAGGCCGATCATGTGGCGCAGCAAGGTGCTCTTCCCGCAGCCGGAGCCGCCCATGATGATGAAGATGTCCCCGCGGTCGACGGTGAACTCGAGGTCGCGCTGCAGGACGAACGAACCGTAGGCCATCGTCAGATTACTGACCCGCAGGTGCTCGTTCTCCGCGGTGCTCGCCGCCGGCTGCGCAGATTCCATTCAAATCCCGAGTATGTAGAAGACGACGGCGAACAGACCCGACGCACAGATGACCAGCACAATGGCCGTCACCACCGCCGCCGTCGTCGCGTCGCCCACCGCCGATGCGCTGTCGCCCGACTGCATGCCGCGCAGACAGCCCGACAGTGCCACCAGGACGCCGTATACCGACGCCTTGAAGATGCCGCCGAACAGGTCCGTGTAGCTCACCGCCTCCACGGTGTGCTGCAAGTAGATCGCCGGCGCGACGTCGAGCATGCCGACCCCGATCGCGGCACCACCGAGAATGCCGACCAGGTCGGCGTAGATGCAGAGCAGCGGCATCATCACGCACAGCGCCAGCATGCGCGGCAGCACCAGATACTCGAGCGGCGAGATCCCCATGGTCCGAAGTGCGTCGATCTCCTGGTTGACCTTCATGCTGCCGAGCTGCGCCGCGAAGGCGGCACCGGTGCGCCCGGCCATGACGATGGCGGTCATCATGGCGCCCATCTCGCGCGTCATCGCAATGCCGACGAGATCGGCTACATAGACCGCGGCGCCGAACTGCTCGAGCTGCACCGCGCCGACGAAGGCGAGAATCAGCCCGACGAGCAGTGAGATCAGCGTGACGATCGGCAGCGCGTCGGCGCCGCAATGCTGCAGCATCAAGCCCAGATCGACGGCGCGGAAGCGCGCCTTGCCGCGCAAGAACCGGCCGAACGCGACCGTGACCTCGCCGACGAACGACAGCATCTCGACAGCGCCCGCGCGCGCCTCGATCGCCGATTCGCCGAGACGGACCAGCAGCGGCTTGCGCTCTTCCGAGGCGCGCGCGCCCGAGCGCTCCGGCACCGCCTCGGCGAGCTCGAGCAGATGGCGCGCGCCTTCCGGCAATCCGCCGAGATCGACGCCGGCACCGTTCTCGGCCGCCAGATGTGCCACCTGACGCGCAAACGTCACCAGTGCCGAGTCCCACCCCGCCACGTCGGCGGTTGCGAAGCTGATCCGCTTCACCCCTCCGGCATCGAAAGCACCGCGGACGTCGTCGAGATCCGGCAGCCCGTGGCGCAAGTACCACTCGCCCGCCAGACGCAGGCACACGCTGCCGTCTCCACCGTCACTCAACTCAACGGTTCGAGGTGCTTGAATCGTGCCTGCAGTCAAAGCTCACCCCAGCGCGGCCGCTTCGAGACTCCGGTCCGCCTGTCAGAAGTGCCGACGTTGTACTGCGAACGCGCCGAGCCGTCGATGGATAAGCAGATCAGATCGAACAATAGAAACCACAGATGAACACAGATAAGCGCTGATCCGAGGGATGCGCCGACGTGGCGACACGGGATTCGCCAACACATTGGAGACCCCGTCGATCGATTCCGACCAGAGATGCCCGCAGATCGTCATCCGCGTTCATCTGCGTTCATCTGCGGTTCCGACCTTCCTCGTCAGCTCCCGTCGCTGTGCACTGCATTGTGCGGCTCACGAGCGGACCGGTTGCGCTCCCGTATAACGAGCGCGCGGGCGAATCAGCCGGCCGTCGTGAACCTGCTCGATCGCGTGGGCGATCCAGCCGACCGTCCGGCCGAGCGCCAACAAGGCGAGAGGTGCGCTGGCCGGGAGGTCGAGGCCCCGACAGACGGTGACCAGCCCAAAGTCGACCGTCGGGTGTTCGCCCATGAACTCCCGCACCGCGTCGGCCAGCGCCGTCGCCACGGCAAAGCCCTTGGATCCGCCGCAGCGCTCGCGCGCCAGTCGCATCAGCAGCGCGCCGCGCGGGTCGCCGGCGGGATACAACGCGTGCCCGAATCCAGGCATGCTCTCGCCGCGGCGCAGGCGCGCCGCCACAGCCTGGTGCGCACCGCGCTCGTGCGGCGCTTCGCGCAACAGCGCATCGGCGCGCTCGCAAGCACCGCCGTGCTTCGATCCCTGCAGCGCCGCGAGTCCGGCGGTCACGACGCCGTACGGCGTCGCCCCGGCCGAGGCGACACAGCGAGCGGTGAAGGTCGAAGGATTGAGCTCGTGATCGGCATACAGGACCAGGGCGGCGTTCAACAGATCCACCGCGGCCTCGTTCTTCGGACACCACCGCCGCTGCAACACTTCGGCGATGCCCGCCCGCGATTGCCGCCCACCGGCAGCCAGCGCGGCGAGCAGACGCAGGATGACCATCCCCGTGCGCCGCACAGCCGGTGGCCGCATGTCGTAAGCCGCGGTGTCGCGCGCCGAGGCGACCGCCAGATGAACCTGGAACATCTCCATCAGCGTCAGCGGCGCCTTGATGCGCCGCAACAACACCTCGTCACCGCCGAGATCGAGCAGCTCCGGATCGGGCAGCTCCGCCTCCACACTGCCCGCCCACAACAGCGCGCAGACTTCCTCGATCGATCGCGTCGCCGCCAGATCGACGACGTCGTGGCCGCGGTAGTACAAGCGACCGTCGCGGATCAGCGACAGCCCCGACTGCAACACCGGCAACCCCCAGTGCAACGCGTCCTCGGCGGCGCGCTCCGGCTCGCGCCGGTTCTGCTTGCGCCGCTTCAGCGCCCACACGTCCTCGGTGCGGTAGCGGCGGCTGCGCGAATCGTCACCACTCTCGGAGTGAATCAACCCGCGGCTCACGTACGCGTACAGCGTCGCAGCGCTGATCCCCAACTCCTCCGCCGCCTCGGCAGCGGTCAGATATCCCGGCTCGGCCATGCGGCGCACCCGACCATACATTGATTTTATAATCAAGATTGACTGGTCATTTGGGTAGCGCGACCATGCCGGGCATCTGAGATCGGAGGCAACGATGAGCGGAGTCATTCACGGGTTGGACGGGATCGTGGTCACGGAGACGCGCCTCAGCCGGGTCGACGGTGAGGCTGGTCGATTGACGATCGGCGGTTTCGCGGTCGAGGAGCTGGCGCCGCGCGCGGCGTACGAAGAGGTGTTGTTCCTGCTCTGGAACGATCGGCTGCCTACTGCCGACGAGCTGGCCGAGCTGCGCGCCTGCCTGGAGAGTCGGCGGGCGGTGTCCGAGGAAGCGTTGCGGCTGGTGGTGACGGCGGCGGTGCGCCGGGTTCATCCGATGGATGCCCTGCGCATGGGGGCCGCCGCGATGAGCCTGAGCGATCGCGACCCGCGGGCGACGAGTCGCGCAGCCAACCTCGAGCGAGCGCTCGACCTGGTGGCCGCCTTTCCGACGCTGGTCGCCGCGTACTGGCGGGCGTTGCTGGGCGAGGCGCCGATCGCTCCCGATCCGCGTCTCGGCCACGCGGCCAACTACCTCTACATGCTGACCGGCGAGGCGCCTTCCGCCGCCGAGGTGCGGGCGCTCGAGACGTATCTGAACACGGTCATCGATCACGGCATGAACGCGTCCACCTTCGCGGCGCGGGTGATCGTCAGCACGCGCTCGGACATGACCTCGGCGATCGTCGGCGCCGTCGGCGCGCTGAAAGGGCCGCTGCACGGCGGCGCGCCCGGGCCGGCGCTCGACATGGTGCTCGAGATCCAGCAGCGCAGCCTGCGCTCCGGCCGCGACCTCGCCGTCGAGGCTCGTGCGTGGGCGGATGAGACGATCGCGGCTGGCGAGCGCATCATGGGTTTCGGGCACCGCATCTACCGGGTGCGCGACCCGCGCGCCGAGGTTCTCGGCGACGCCGCGTCGCTGTTGTTCGACGACAGCGCCGACCGCGTCCTCTACGAAGACGCGCGGATCGTCGAGACTGAAATCCTGGCGGCGCTGGAGCGCGCCAAACCGGGACGCCGCATCCAGACCAACGTCGAGTTCTACACCGCGCTGCTCCTGCACGGCATCGGCCTCGACGCCGAGCTCTTCTCGCCAACCTTCGCGGTGGGCCGCGTCGGCGGTTGGACCGCACACGTGCTCGAGCAGATCGACGAGGACCGCCTGATCCGCCCGCGCGCGGCTTACATCGGCGTCTTCGATCGCCCGTGGATCCCGCTGGAGAGTCGCTGAAAGGACTTCCTTCACCACAGAGGCACAGAGGACACAGAGATCTCTCGGCGGCTGCGGACCTGAGCGGATGGCTCGCGAGGGAATTCAAAAGATATTTCTAAACCTCGCGAGCAAACTGCGGCGTCCCATCTTCTTTCGCGAAATCTCTGTGTCCTCTGTGCCTCTGTGGTGAATTTGACACGAACGGTCCCGCGGCCGACAGTTCGCGGCTATGTCCGACTCGCCCACTGATCCCCACGCCGCCCTCGCAGACAGCCTGCGGCGGCTGCTCGACATCGCCGTGCGGCTGCGCGGCGATCATCCCGAGATCGCCGGCGCAGCGGCGGCGCTGCTCGCGATCGAGAGCGATCTCGAACGCCTGCTGCCGGAGACGCCGCCGTCGCGTTATCCGAGTACCGCGGCGACCATCGACGACATCTTCCGCTACGACTTCGTGATGGGCGATCTCAATCCGGTGGCGGTGCCGGTGCGCTTCCGCAACGAGGGGACGACGGCAGTGGGCTTCGCCACCTTCGGCAACGTCTACGAAGGGCCGCCAGGCTGCGTGCACGGCGCCGTCATCGCCGGCGTGTTCGACCAGGTGCTCAACATCGCGAACATGCTCAGCGGCACACCCGGACCGACGGTCCGCCTCGAGCTCAACTTTCGCAAGCCGACGCCGCTGCACCGCGAGATCCGCTTCGAGGCCAAGTGCGAGCGGGTCGAGAATCGCCGCATCCACACCACCGCCCGCTGCCTGCACGGCGACACCGTCACCGTCGAAGCGTCGGGAACGTTCGCCGAGATCGATCTGGCGAAGCTCAGCCGCCTTGGCGAACGGTGAAAGAAAATTCACCACAGAGGCACAGAGGACGCAGAGATCGTGCAGAAGGTTCGAGACACCGCACTCGCTCGCGCCTTCCATGAACAAGTCCAGGTCCGATCATCTGGATTGTTTCGCAAGCAAATTGCTTCGCTTCGAGTACCCCGCGAGATCTCTGTGTCCTCTGTGCCTCTGTGGTGAATTCGGCTTTTAAACGTACGGCAGGACTTTTTCGCCGAAGGCGCGTACCTGCTGCGGCGTCGTGAAGTTGATCGCCAGCAGCGACAGGCCGTGGGCGCGCTCGCGGCGCTTCAGCTCGGCGATCAGCTCGTCGGGCGTGCCCATCAAGCTCACCGGGTGGGAGAGGATCTGGTCGGCGGAGACGCCGAACACCTGCGCCATCTGCTCGGCGAGCTCGCGCGTCTGGCTCGGGCTGTCGGTCAGCTCGTAGCGGAAGATCGTCGACGCGAAGCGGACGGCATCGCGCGGTCGCCCGGCCTTTTCGGCGGCGTCGGCGACGCGGCCGAGCTTGGCGTTGATCGACTCGTCGGAGAAGCTCGCGACTTCTTCCAGGGTCGTCGTTCCGGCGGCGCCGTTGGCCGGCACCATGTGGATGATGTCGGCCCACTGGCCGGCGCGGCGCAGGATGCCGTTGCCGCTGCCGCCGAGCATCAGCGGCGGTGGACTCTGCCGCGGCTTCGGCAGGCAGCAGGCGTTTTCGACGCGGTAGTAGTCGCCGGCGAACGAGAACGACTCCTCGGCCCACAGGCCGCGCATGACCGCCACCGCCTCGTCCATCATTTTCAAGCGCTCGGAGACTGGCTGGAACGGAATGCCCATCATCTCGAACTCGACCCGCTCCCAGCCGGCGCCGACGCCGGCGATGACGCGGCCGCCGCTCGCCTCGTCGACCTGCGCGAACAGCCGCGCCGTCATCGCCGGGTGGCGAAACAACATGCAGGCGACGTGACTGCCGATGCGGATCTTCTCGGTGCGCTGCGCCAGCGTCGCCATGACGAAGAACATCTCGTACATGGGCACTTCGCGCCGCAGTTGCCCGAGCGCCTCCGAGACGTAGTGATCGGGCACGAAGACCGTGCCGAACCCCAGCTCCTCGGCCATCTGCGCATCGTCGATGATCGCCTCCAGCCCCGTCTTCTCGCGCAGCACCTGGCCGCCACCTACCTGAATCGCGAATTCCATAGGCCGACACACAGACACACGCGCGGCGAGATTGCCACTCGTCACGGGCGCAGAAAGAAATTCACCACAGAGACACAGAGGACACAGAGATCTCGCTGTGGCTTCAAATGTCCGCGGATGGCTTGCGAGGCAATCCAGGAAAGCCTCTCGTAACCATGCGAGCGAGTTGCAGCCGTCGTTCCTTTCGCGAGATCTCTGTGTCCTCTGTGTCTCTGTGGTGAGCTTATCCACAACTGGTTCCCCGCCATTGATTCGCGTAGGCTGCGCATTTGACTGCAGCTCCCGTACTTGGAGGATCTCGATGCTTTTTGCCCGCGTCGCCGTTTTGTTCGGACTCATCGCCGGTCCGGTTCCCGCCCTCGCGCAGGATGCCGCGAGCACTGCTCCCGCACATGGGCTCGCGATGCACGGGGATCTCAAGTACGGGCCGGGGTTCACGCATGTCGACTACGTCGACCCGTCGGCGCCGAAGGGCGGACGGTTGAACCAGTACGCGCTCGACACCTTCGACTCGTTCAACCCGTTCATCATCAAAGGATCGCCCGCCGCGGCGGTGAACCTCATCTACGACACATTGACCACGCACACCGCGGACGAGCCGTTCAGTGTGTACGGCCTGCTCGCCGAGAGCATCGAGACGCCGGCGGATCGCTCGTGGGTGACGTTTCGCCTGCGCAAGGAGGCGCGCTGGCACGACGGCAAGCCGGTCACCGCCGACGATGTGATCTGGACCTTCGACACCCTGCGCACCAAGGGCTCGCCGCATTTTCGCGCCTATTACGCCGGGGTCGAGCGCACCGAGAAGATCGACGCGCACACGGTCAAGTTCGTGTTCAAGCCAGGCGTCAACCGTGAGCTGCCGTTGATCCTCGGCGACTTGCCCGTACTGCCGAAACACTTTTGGGAGTCGCGTGACTTCGACAAGACGAGCCTCGAACCGCCGCTCGGCAGTGGGCCGTACAAGGTGGGGCGCTTCGAGGCGGGGCGGTTCGTAGAGTACGACCGCGTCGCCGACTACTGGGGCGCCAAGCTTCCGATCAACGTCGGCCGCTGGAACTTCGACCAGCTCGCGTGGACCTACTTCCGCGATACGAACGTCGCGACCGAGGCGTTCAAAGCAGGCGCCTACGACTTCCGCCTCGAGAATGCCGCCAAGACCTGGGCTACGCAGTACGACATCCCACCGGTGCGCGACGGGCGCATCGTCAAGCGCACGACGGAACACAAACGGCCACAGGGAATGCAGGCGTTTGCGTTCAACGCCAGGCGGCCGATGTTCCAGGACCGGCGGGTGCGCGAGGCGCTCGGTCACGCCTTCGACTTCGAGTGGTCGAACAAGAACCTCTTCTACGGCCAGTACACTCGCAACCGAAGCTACTTCGACAATTCCGAGCTCGCTGCCACCGGCGTTCCGACGGGCGCCGAGCTCGCGGCTCTGGAGCCGTTCCGCGACAAGCTACCTCCCGAGGTCTTCACTACCCAGTACGATCCTCCGACCACCGACGGCAGCGGCCGCAACCGAGATAACCTGCAGAAGGCCGTTGCCCTGCTCGGCGAAGCCGGCTGGAAAATCGACCCGAAGACCAAGCTGCTGACCCACGCAACGCACGGTGCGATGAGCTTCGAGGTGTTGTTGTACGATCCTCAATTCGAGCGCATCGTGCTGCCGTTCAAGGCCAACCTCGAACGTCTCGGCGTCACTGTCAGCGTGCGCATCGTCGACACCGCGCAGTACACGCGCCGCACCGACGACTTCGATTTCGACATGATGGTGATGCGCTTTCCGATTACCTCTTCGCCCGGCAACGAGTTGCGCGGCTACTGGGGCTCGGAGTACGCCGCACAGAAGGGCAGCACCAACGTCATCGGCATCGCCAACCCGGTGGTCGACGCGCTGATCGAAGGAGTGATCGCCGCGCCCGATCGCGAGAGCCTGGTCGCGCAGGTGCGCGCCCTCGACCGCGTGCTGCAGTGGGATCACTGGGTGATTCCGCACTACTACATCGCCTACGACCGCCTGGCGTACTGGAACAAATTCGGTATGCCCGAGTCCATCCCCGATCAGGGCGTGCAGGTAATGGACACCTGGTGGTTCGATGCGGCGAAGGCTGCGACGCTCGAACAAAGCAAAGAATAAGAAGTGGCCAATGAATGCGCCTGAACCTGTCGCCGAATCTGCTGAGGGCGAAAGAGAATCAAAAAGCGAGTCTCCGCCTCAGCGGAGACTCCACCTCCCCTGGCCCCTGGCCCCCGAACCCTGACCCCTAAAACAATGGCTGCCTACATCATCCGCCGCTTACTCCTCCTGATCCCGACCCTGCTCGGCATCATGCTGCTGAACTTCGTCATCGCGCACGCCGCACCTGGCGGGCCGGTGGAGCAGGTGTTGGCGCGCTTTCGCAACAACGATATCTCGGCGACGGCGCGGTTCGGCGGCAGCGACCAGGGCGACGTCCGCTCCGGCTCGACCAGCGGCGGTGACAGCGCCTACCGCGGCGCGCAGGGACTCGATCCCGAGTTCATCGCCGAGCTAGAGCGGCAGTTCGGCTTCGACAAGCCGGCGCACGAGCGCTTCTTCAAGATGATGGGGAACTATCTGCGCTTCGACTTCGGCGACAGCTTCTTCCGCGACGAGAAGGTGTGGGATCTGGTTCTCGAGAAGATGCCCGTGTCGATCTCGCTCGGTCTGTGGACGACGATCCTCGTCTACCTCGTCTCGATCCCGCTCGGCATCGCCAAGGCCGTGCGCGACGGGTCGCGCTTCGATGTGTGGACGTCGGCGGTCGTCGTCATCGGCAACGCGATCCCGAGCTTCCTCTTCGCCATCCTGTTGATCGTCGTGTTCGCCGGCGGCCGCTATCTCGACTGGTTCCCACTGCGCGGCCTCGTCTCCGACAACTGGGCCGAGCTCGGCACCTGGGACAAGGTCGTCGACTACTTGTGGCACATCACCCTGCCCGTGACGTCGATGGTGATCGGCGGCTTCGCGTCGCTCACCATGCTGACCAAGAACTCGTTCCTCGATCAGATCAACCAGCAGTACGTGCTCACCGCGCGCGCCAAGGGCCTGAGCGAGCGCCGCGTCATGTACGGACACGTGTTCCGCAACGCGATGCTGATCGTCATCGCCGGCTTCCCCGCGGCGCTGCTCAGCATCCTGTTCGCCGGCTCGCTCTTGATCGAAGTGATCTTCTCACTCGACGGCCTCGGCCTGCTCGGCTTTCAGGCGGCGATCAACCGCGACTTCCCGGTGATGTTCGGCACCCTCTACTTCCTGACCCTGATCGGCCTATTGATGAAGCTCGTCGAAGACATCACCTACGTCCTCGTCGACCCCCGCATCGACTTCGCCCGCCGCGACTGATGCCAGTCGACAAAGAAGCCTCACCACAGAGGCGCAGAGACACGGAGAAGCATGGGTGTTGAGCTGCCGGCTCTGTCGCCTTGTTCGATGCGATTACGCCACGACCCGCAGTGATTCGCCACGGTTGTGGAGCAGGACTAGCTGATCCCGCCGCAGAGCCAGCTCAGCATACGTCTGTCCGTCATCATCGCTGAATTCGACTTCGTAGACGCCAGGCGCAAGGATCTCCACGACGGTGCCGACTTCGCGCGCTTCAGCTTCCGTAGAGGCAGATCCTCGAGAAGGGCTACCGCGTCCAGCAACTTGATCGATCTCTGTCGGGGCATCACCGTAGGAACACGATCTCGAAC
>CADEER010000020.1:29040-55778 GCA_902826395.1 uncultured bacterium | reverse complement strand
CCGATCGCCGCTTCCCGCGCGATGTCATCGCCGTCGTCGAGTACTACTTCAACGGTTGGGGCGCGTCGTCGCCCTCCGGCTACCTCACGCGCCTCACTTCCGACCGATTGCAGCGCGGCGAGGTCTACAACGTCGGCCGACACTACCTGGGCTTCGCTCTCGACTGGGAAGCACATCCGCTCGTGCATCTGCTCGGCCGCGGTCAGTGGAACCTGGCGGATCCGAGCGCCCAGGTCGGCCCTGCCCTGACCCTGTCTCTCAGCGACGAAGCGCAGCTCGAAGCCGGCGCGTACTTCTCGCTCGGCTCGACCCTCGACGGCTTCGAGCTCGAGTCCGAGTTCGGCCCCCAGCCCGACCTCTTCTACACCGCCGCCAAGATCTACTTCTGAGCAGACCAGGACGTCGCTGTTTGGCCTCGGCCTCGCTCATATGTCACCCCGGCGAAAGAGACTGTCGATTTTCTCTCGGCGGAAGGCGAGGCGAGGCACAGGCGAGGCGAGGTGATTCTGAAAAACCCTTGCCTCGCCTCGCCTGTGCCTCGCCTGTGAAGCCTGCGCATGAACGGTGCGGCCGAGAAACTTTCGTTTTCCGACAGTCTCGAAAGCCGGGGTCCACCTGGTGTCCGGCTGGATTCCGGCTTTCGGGACTGTCGATTTTCTCCCGTACACGTACACGTACTCGTACCCGTACACGATCAACGCCGGCTTTCTGCAGGAAACTCCGTGTACGTGTACGGGTACGAGTACGTGTACGGTCGCGAATCTTTGACTTTCCGACAGTCCCTTTCGCCGGAATGACATTGACGCTGGCAGCCCCACTGAAAACTGACGGCTGATCGCTGAACGCTGCCACGCGGCTTGTCGGCTCGATCGGTTTGGCGTTACGCTCGGTCGCTTGCTGCCCGAACCAACGACTGAACCCTCGCGAGCGGAGAGCCCGCCGCCCGCTTCGACGGGCACTCGCACGCCGGCCGCGCGGCGGCGAGGTCGCGCACTCGTGCGGAAGCTCCTGGCCTTCGCCGTGGTGCTGCTCGCGCTGCGGGTGTCGCTGCCGTTGCTCGCCGCGCCGCTGATCGCCGGGCGCTTGTCGCGCAGCCTCGGAGCGCGGGTCGAGATCGGGGACATCGGTTTGAACCCGCTCGACGCGGTCGTCACTCTGCGCGACTTCGCCGTTCACGCGCCGTCGCATCCACAGCCGCCGATCGCCGCCAAAGAGGTTTCGGTCGACGTGCAATGGCTGCCCCTGCTGCACCAAACGCTGCAGGTGCGCGAGTTGGCTCTGCAGTCCGGACACGTCGACCTCGACCTGCTGCCCAACGGCGACTTCGGCATCGTCGGGGTCGGTCGACCCGATCCGACGAGCGAGTTGCCGGGCGGGTGGAAGTTCGCCCTCGACCGGGTGACGCTGCGCGATGCGCGACTGGCCGTTCGCGATGCAGACACCGACGCCGATCCGTTTCTGGAAACCGCAATCAGCGAGGCGACCTTCGCCGGCGGACGGCGCCGCGCCGCCGTGTTCAACAAGGCGACCAACATGAAGGTCGATGCGGCGATCGGCGGCGGGCGCGTGCGCTTCGAGGGGCAGTACGACCTCGGCGAAGAGGGATTGGCATTCGATGCCCGAGCCGTGATCGCGGACGTGCCGCTGGCGCAGGTGCTCTCTCGTGTCGCCGAGCTCGGAGGATCCGATCTGTCCGGGCTCCTGTCGGCCAAGCTGCGCTGGCAGCGCGACCGGCGCCGCCTCGACAGGATCAGCGGCCGCGTCGTCGTGCGCGACGCCCGCGCCGACGTCGCGGATCTCGACGAGCCGGCATTCTCGGCGCGGCGCGGTGTGGCCGAGATCGCCGCGATCGATCTGGCGCGGCGGAAGATCACCATCCAGGCGCTGTCGCTGAAGGGCGCGACGCTGGCTCTGCGCCCCGATCTCGCCGCGCCGGTACCGCTGCTCGCCGCGGCTCTCGCGCCGTCGGCCGGGCCGCGGACCGTGTCCGGCCGCCCGTGGAATTGGACGATCAAGCGTCTCGATGCCCGCAACGCGAAGCTGCGCATCGTCGGCGCCGGCGAGCCGACCGAAGTGCGGGCCGACGCAGCGGGGGAGAACATCGGCACCGACGCGTACTGGTCGCCGCTGCGCGTGAAGCTCGAGTACGGCGACATCGATGCCGGCTTCGACGGCACCCTGCGACTCGCCGGATCTCCACCCCTCGAAGGCCGGCTCACCGCCGGCGAGCTGGACCTCGCCGCACTGGCGCGCAGCGCCGAGCTGCCCTGGGCGGAGCTCGTGCACCGTGGCGGCGCCACCGTCGACCTGACAGTCGGCTTCGACCCGAGCGAAGACAAGGATTCGCCGTTCTTCGCGCGTGGCAACATCCTTCTCAGCGATGTCTGGCTCGCCGAACCCGAACCCGGCGGCGTCAGCTTCGCCGCGGACCAGGTCGCGTTGACGCTTGCAGGGTTCTCGATTGACGAGCGGCGGCGCCAGGGCACGGAGCAACGTGCGCGGCGCATCCGTTTCAGCGACGCGGCGCTCGATGCGCCGGTCCTCCAACTCATGCGCAAGAGAGATCGCGCTCTGCTACTGCCCGCAATCGAAGCTGCGTCGGCTGAGCCGGCCGAGTCGACGGAGATCGTCTTCGACTCCCTGCGAGCGTCGGCCGGCCGCCTGACCTTCATCGACCTGGTGCCGAGCCCGCCCGTCGCCTGGCAGGTCGCGCAGCTCGAGGCGACGGCGCGCTCCGTCGTGTCCCCTTCCGTCCTCTACGAGGAGTTGGCTGTGCGCGGCAACGACCGGCGGTTCGGCGCCTTCGAGCTCACCGCGCGCAACCAGGACGGCGTGCGGCTGTTCGAGCTCGACGCGGTGGACGTGCCGTTGGCATCGACCGATCCCTATCTGGCTGTCGCGGGGCTCCCCTATCGCTTCGATGCGGGGCGCGCCTCGATCAGCGCGGAGGGCGCGATTCGGGGAGGAGATTGGAAAGCAGACACGACGCTCGTGCTGCAGGCACCGGTCGTTCGCGAAGCGGACGAGCTGCAACGAGCCATTGGCATGCCGATCGACGAAGCGATGCGACGGTTGCGAGACGAGAACGGTGACGTCACCTTGCGCATGGCGCTCGCATCGCCGCGCGACGCCGGCGATGCGCACGTCGACATGATCGCGGCGGGGATACGCGACGCAATCGCCGGCGTCGAGCGAGCGGCTCAACCGAAGACGTTCAGCGCCGTCAGCATCCTGTTTCCGCCCGGACGCGCCGAGCTCACCGAATCGGCGCGCGGCGAGCTCGATTCACTCGCGACCTTGCTCGATACGCGGGACGACGTCGTCGTCGAGCTGAGTCCGGACATCTCCAGGGCGGATCAGCGCTGGCTCGCCGAACAGGCGCTGCGCGGCATGCTGGAGAAGGACGGTGGGTTCACCGGCTTCCTGCGAACGATCGGCATCGGCCGAGATCGCGAGCGGATCCGCAAGGCGCTGGAGGCGCGAGCTCGCGGCGAGGCCGGGGCGCTCGACGCCGACGATCGAGAGCTGCTGGAGAAGCTCCTCGCGGAAGCGCCGCCGGTCGGCGAAGCGCGGCTCGCCGAGCTGCGCGAGGCGAGACTGCGCGAGACCGTCGGCTATCTCTCCACCGCCGCCGGCACGGCGCGAGACCGCTTGATCGTGCGAGGTGCCGCGCCGCAGGGCGGTATCGGCCTGCCGGCGGTTCGCGCGCAAGCAGCGCTGTCGCCGACCGCTGCTGCCGCGCAGGAGCCGCATCCCAGAAGTCATCCCGGCGAAAGCCGAGATCCAGCCGAGCCGCCCATCGATGAATGATCTCCGCCCGCCGAGCACACCGCGCCGGCCGATGACGCAGAGGCCGCACCGGTGTTGAGGATCCTGCGCAAGCTGTTGCTGTGGAGCCTTGCCGCCGTCGTGGGGCTCGCCCTCTTCGCCATCGTCCCGGTGTGGCGCGAGTTGGCAGGCGACCTTCCACCGGTGGCCGAGTTGCTCGACTACCGCCCGCCGGTGGCGACGCGCATCTACGCGGCCGACGGCACGCAGATCGGCGAGTTCTACGTCGAGCGCCGCTATCTGCTGCCGATCGATCAGGTTCCCGAGCGCGTGCGCAACGCCTTCATCGCCGCCGAGGACTCCGAGTTCTATCGACACAGTGGCGTCGATCCGATGAGCATGCTGCGCGCCCTGCTGGCCAACATCGAGAGCAACACGGTCGTTCAGGGCGCCAGCACCATCACCCAGCAAGTCGTGAAGCAGTTGCTGCTCTCGCCCGAGCGAACCCTCGAGCGCAAGGTGAAGGAGATCATTCTGGCGATCGAGCTCGAGTCGCTGCTCTCCAAGGACGAGATCCTCTACCTGTACCTCAACCACATCTACTTCGGATCGGGCACGTACGGGATCGCGGCCGCGGCGCAGAATCTCTTCGGCAAGGCCGCCGATCAGCTCACACTCGCCGAGGCGGCCCTGCTCGCCGGCCTGCCGCAGGCACCGAGCCGATACAATCCCATCCGCAACCCCGCGGCGGCGAGCGAGCGGCAGCGCTACGTGCTCGAGCGCATGGAGGCCGTAGGCTTCATCGACGCGGGCGAACGCGCCGCGGCGCTTGCCGAGAAGCTCTCGTTTGCGCGCGCCAAGATGCCGACCTACGCCGGCGCGCCGTGGTACGTCGAGCAGGTACAGCGACTGCTCGAGGAGCATTTCGGGCCGGAGTTCGCCGGGCTCGGCCTGCAGGTTCACACCGCCGTCGACCTGCGCATGCAACACGAGGCGGAAACGGCGCTGCGCGACGGGCTTCGACGCATCGAAAGAGGACTTGGCCGCGGCGTGCTGCACCGCCTGCGCGCCGATCGCATCGACGTCTATCTGAAGCACCAGAGATCGAGCGGCGAGCCCGGCGGGCCGCAGCGCGCGGTGGTGACGCGCGTCGCCGCCGATCACCTCGAGATCCGCACACCGTGGGAATCGGCAGTCGTGCCGAGCGATGGCCTCGGCAGCGGTGAAGATCGCCTCGAGGCGCGCCGGTTTCGCGTCGGTGATGTGATCTCGGTCGATCCCGTCGGTCCGGGCGAGGACGGTGTCATGCGCTACGGTCTCGACGCCGATCCGCTGATCGAGGGTTCGATCGTCGCAATGGAGCCCGATACCGGACTGGTCAAAGCGCTGGTGGGCGGTGTCGACTTCGCGCGCAGCCAGTTCAACCGCGCCGTGTTGGCGCGCCGGCAGCCGGGCTCGGCATTCAAGCCGTTCGTCTACGCGGCCGCGGTCGACCACGGTTACACGGCGGCGACCATCGTCCAGGACGCCCCGATCTCGCTGCCCGACGGCCGCCGCGGCTACTGGACGCCGAAGAACTTCGGCAACCGCTACATGGGACCGGTGCCGCTGCGAACGGCGTTGGCGCGCTCGCTGAACACCGTATCGGTGCGCCTGGCGGTCGATCTCGGTCCCGACGCGCTGCGCGAGTCCCTGCAGCGGTTCGGCTTCGCGGCGACCTTTCCGCGCAACTACTCGCTCGCGCTCGGCAGCAGCGAGGTGACGCCGCTCGAGCTGACGCGCGCCTACGGAGTTTTCGCAACCCTCGGCCGGCGCTTCGAGCCCGTCTTCATCACCTCGATCACCGACATCGACGGCAGCCCGGTCGAGTTTCCCGGAACGGAGCCGCGCTTCGAGACGGTGATGAATCCGGCGACCGCGTACATCATGACGAAGATGATGGAGTCGGTCGTCACCAGCGGCACGGCGCAGGAAGCGCGCAAGCTCGGGCGCCCGGCTGCCGGCAAAACGGGCACGACCAACGAGTCGAAGGATGCGTGGTTCGTCGGCTTCACGCCCGAGTTGGTGACCAGCGTCTGGGTCGGCTTCGATTCCAGCCGGTCGATCGGCTCCTACACCGGCGGCAAGGCCGCGGCGCCGATCTGGACGGCGTTCATGAAGAGTGTCCTCGACGGTCGGCCCGAGCGCGAGTTCGCCCAGCCAGACAACGTGACCCTGGTCATGATCGACGCCGCCACCGGCTTGAAGGCATTGCCCGGTCGCCCCGGCCGACTCGAGGCGTTCGTCGCCGGCACCGAGCCCGACCAGTTCGCCCCGTTGCCGGCCACCCCGACACCCGCCGACGCACCACCGGTCGGCGACATCCTGCGCGAGTGAGGGAATGGGGGCGTTGCCCGCCGATCCGATCGCCGCCCACTTTGTCACCCCGGCGAAAGAGACTGTCGATTTTCTCCCGTACACGTACACGTACTCGTACCCGTACACGATCAATGCCCGAATCCTGCTGCAAACTCCGTGTACGAGTACGAGTACGTGTACGTGTACGGCCACTCATCTTCGTTTTACGACAGTCCCGAAAGCCGGGGTCCAGGCCACACGCCTCCGTCCCCCCACCTGGATCCCGGCTTTCGCCGGGAAGACGCGCTTTTCGACTTCGCGTATCCCACCACTGAATTGGCGGGCAAAGCCGGGATCGGGAGCGAGGGTCAATCCGCTTGCGAACCCGGCTCGGCAAGTGCTCCGATCTCTCGGGGAGTCAATCAAGAATGATGCGATTCAATCACATGGAGCTGACCCTCGAGCCCGGCACGCTCGACGAGCCGACGCGTTCGCAGATGATCGATTTCTACAGCGATCTGTTCGGATGGCGGCCCATCGAGCCGAACCTCTTCCACCCGTCCGATCTGCTCTTCATCTCCGACGACACCGCCAGCTCGTTCCTGTTGCTGTACCAAGGCGAGAAGGCGATGAAGGCGCCCGGGTTCGACCATCTCGGCATGCTCGTCGACACGCGCGAAGAGGTCGACGCCATGCTCGCCAAGTGCAAGGCACGCCAGGAGGCCGACCCGAGAGTGGCGATCCGCGAATACGACGACCTCGTGCAGGGCGCGCTCACCGTGCACGCCTTCTACGTGAAGTTCCTGTTGCCGATCTACTTCGACATCCAGTGCATGGAATGGCGCGACGGCAGCGGTCCGAAGCAGCGCTGGAAGTTCGCCTGACGGACGTCGCGAGCGCGCCCGTCGGCTCAGCTTTTGGCGGAAGCGCCGCGGCGCAATCGCGGCGCCTCCGCCGCGATCCGCTTTTTCGTCGCCGCCCACGAGCAGATCGGGCAGGCGCGCAAGTCGTGGCCGCGCGCCGGACAGTAGCGGCGGCCGAAGTAGATGATCTGCAGGTGGAGCTTGTTCCACGACGAGCGCGGAAAGACCTTCTTCAGATCGCGCTCGGTGTGCTCCACCGACCTGCCGGACGACAATCCCCAGCGCGCCGCCAGACGGTGAATGTGCGTATCGACGGGGAAGGCCGGCACGCCGTGTGCCTGCGCCATGACGACGCTGGCCGTCTTGTGGCCGACGCCGGGCAGCGCCTCCAGCTCCTCGAACGTCTCCGGCACGCGCTCCGCGTGCTTCAGCACGAGGATCTCCGACAGCTCGCGAATCGCCTTCGACTTGGCCGGCGCCAGACCGCAAGGCCGGACGATGGCGGCAATCTCCTCCACGGATCGCGCCGCCATCTCCCGCGGTGTGCGCGCCAGGGCAAAGAGCTTCGGCGTCACCTGGTTGACCCTTTCATCGGTGCATTGCGCCGACAGCAGCACGGCAATCAAAAGCGTGTAGGCGTCGTCGTGTCGCAGCGGGATCGGAACATCCGGGAACAGCTTGTCGAGAATCACGCCGATGCGATCGGCTCTTTGCTGCCTCGTCATCGACGCGGAACATAGCCGCACATGAACCTTGCGCAAGCGCGCCGGAACACCGACGTCCATCTCGACCGGGAGGGCAATGCGGTAGCAGTATGTCGATACCAACGCCGCCACCGATTTCCGCTGATTTGTCGCACGGTAGTGGGTCGCCCTTGATCACCTCGCCCTACGGGAGAGGTCGACAGCGAAGCTGTCGGGAGAGGGCCAATGAAACGGGTCGCCGCAGGCGACCACTGATGAAGTACACGCCAACGGGATTGCGGAGTTTCGCTGCGCGAAATCATCTCATGAACCCTCTCCCGGGCTGCGCCCGGCCTCTCCCGTTGGAGAGGCGATCTACTGCGGATCCGGGATGATCAGGAATGATTCGAGCAGTTCGAATCAAACTGACCACTACCCGTCGTACACCCGTGTTGCCGGGGACGCTTTGTGCCGGTATCTTGCAACTCGGCCATGGCAAAGCGAGAGAAGCCGTCGCGGAGGCGGCCTCGACGCAAGCGGGTCTTTCGGCGTTTCGTTTTGGCCGGGCTACTGATCTCTCTGCTGGCCGTGGGCGCGGCCGCGTCGGTCGGCTACCTGGTGTACACCGAGCTCGACGCCACGCTGCCGCCGCTCGAGGGGGTCGTCGACTACAAGCCTCCGATCGCGACGCAGATCTTGGCTCGCGACGGCACCATCATCGGCGAGTTTTTCAACGAGAAGCGATACATCGTCGCCTTCGATCGGATCCCGAACCATGTGCGTCAGGCGTTCATCGCCGCCGAGGATCAGTCGTTCTACGAGCACCGCGGCGTCGATCCGGTCGGCATCACCCGCGCCTTCATCAACAACATGGCGGCCGGCGGCCGCAAGGTGCAGGGCGGCAGCACGATCACCCAACAAGTCGTGAAATCGCTGCTGCTGTCGCCGCAGAAGAGCTACGAGCGAAAGATCAAGGAGATCATCCTCTCGGTGCGGCTCGAGCAGCAGCTCTCGAAGGACGACATCCTCGCCCTCTACCTCAACCACATCTACCTGGGCAGCAGCGCCCACGGCATCGTCGCCGCGTCGCGCGAGTACTTCGACAAGAATCCGGAGGAGCTGAACCTCGCCGAGGCGGCGTTGCTGGCCGGCCTGCCGCAGGCGCCGAGCCGCTACTCGCCGTTCCGACATTGGCCGCGCGCCAAAGCCCGGCAGCGCTACGTTCTCAAGCGCATGTACGAGAGCGGCTTCATCAGCGCCGAGGAGCGATCCGCCGCGCTCGCCCGGCCGCTCTCCCTGGCGACGCGCACCGGCAGCTTTCGCGCCGCACCGTACTTCGTCGAGCACGTGCGCCAGATCATCGAAGAGAAGTACGGGCCCAACGTTTACGACCTCGGTCTGCGAGTGCACACGACGGCGGATCTGAGACTTCAGGCGGTCGCCGAGGCGGCGCTCCAGAAGGGCCTTACGGAGCTCGCCAAGCGGCACAAGCAGTACCGAACTTCGTACCGAGCGATGGATGCGGAGGAGCGGTCGATCTATCGCACGCAACAAGACCGCGCGGCGCGCAACCAGGAGATCGAGGTCGATCACGTGTACGAGGCGATCGTCACCGGTGTCGAAGACGGGCGCGTGCTGCTCGACATCGGACCGCACAGCGGAGTCTTGGTGCTCGGCGAGGGCGAGAAGGCCGCCGACTTCAAGAAGGACGATTTCCTCCTCGTCCATCTCGCCGAGAGCGACGACGAGAGCGAACCGCGTCAGTTTGCCATCGATACGACGCCGCCCGTGGAAGGCGCTCTGGTAGCCGTGGAGCCGCACACCGGGCAGGTGCGCGCGATGGTCGGCGGCTACGATTTCGATCGCAGTCAGTTCAACCGCGCGACCCAGGCCAAGCGCCAGCCGGGTTCGGCGTTCAAGCCGTTCGTCTTCTCCGCCGCGCTCGACAGGAACTTCACGCCGGCGTCCGTCATCATCGACGAGCCGCTGATGTACAACGACAACGGCCGTGTCTGGATGCCGCAGAACTTCGACAAGAAGTATCACGGCCCCACCTCGCTGCGAGAAGCGCTGACGCATTCGCGCAACGTCGTGTCGGTGAAGCTCGCCGAACAGGTCGGCATCGGCTACCTGGTCAGCTATCTGCAGAGATTCCGCTTCAGCAGCCAACTCGCCCGCAATCTGTCGCTCGCCCTCGGGTCGGCGGAAGTGACACCGCTCGAGCTGACCACCGCGTACACCGCCTTCGCCAACGATGGGATGATCACCGAGCCGATCTTCATCACCAAGATCACCGATCACGTCGGCGCGGTGCTCGAGACGCGCGAGACACAGGCGACGGAGATCATCCCGGCGACGACCGCCTTTCTGGTGACCAGCATGATGCAGGACGTCGTCGAGCGGGGGACCGGCCGCGGCGTGCGCGGCCTCGGCCAGCCCACGGCGGGCAAGACCGGCACCACCAACGATCTGCACGACGGCTGGTTCATCGGCTTCACTCCGCAAATGCTGACCGGCGTCTGGATCGGCTTCGACAACAAGCGCTCGATTCGCGAGACCGGCGGCAAGGTCGCGGGACCGATCTGGAAAGAGTTCATGACCGAGGTGGTGCGCGACCTACCGCGCGAAGAATTCGCGATCCCCGAGGGCCTCAAGTGCGTGCACGTCGGCCGCAACACAGGAGCTCGCGCCGGCGGCGGCGAAGCGCAAATGCTCGAGTGCTTCCGGGAAGGCTCGGAGCCGCAGCCCGGATCGATCCCGGCGATCCACCTCGTCGACCGGCAGGCCGAGCGCAAGCAGGCAGAGATCGAATTCCTGCGCAACGACTTTTAAAAGCCTTCACCACAGAGGCACGGAGAACACAGAGATCTCGGTGCCTGATCCAGTCACCTCGAGTTGCTCGCGGAGCAGCGCACAACAAAACGGAGAGAGAGAGTGATTCGGAATCGCACGCGAGCAAATGCGAAGCTTCGCGTTCTGACCGGAATCTCTGTGTTCTCTGTGCCTCTGTGGTGAAGGCTTTTAGGTGCGCCAGTAGTCGCGGTATTTGCGGCGCACCGCTTCGATGACGGGCGCGGCTCGGCTCGGCGCGCCGATGGTCGGTGGGATCTCGGCTTTCGGGTCCATCAGTTGGGCGAGCACGGCAGCGCTCGAGTCGCGGATGGCCGTCAGGTCGTAGCCGCCTTCCAACACAGCGACGCATCGCCCCTGCGAGCAGCGGGCGGCGACGTCGATGAGCGAACGAGCCATGCGTGCGAATCCCGCTTCGGTGACGCGCATGCCGCCGAGCGGATCGCGCGCGTGCGGATCGAAGCCGGCGGAAATCAGAACGAACTGGGGCTCGTACATCTCGGCAATCGGCACGATGATGGACTCGAACGCCTCGGCATACTCGGCATCGCCGAAGCCGCCCGGAAAGGGCACGTTGATCGTGTAGCCGGTGCCGTCGCCGACGCCGACTTCATCGAGTCCTCCGGTTCCCGGATAGAACGGATAGCGGTGCGTCGACATGTACATCACACCGGGGTCGCCGAAGAAGGAATGCTGCGTGCCGTTGCCGTGATGAACGTCCCAATCCATGACGAGCACTCGGTCGAGACCGTAACGGTGGCGGAGATAAGCGGCACCGACGGCGGCGTTGTTGAACAGGCAGAACCCCATCGCCCGATCGCGCTCGGCGTGGTGGCCGGGCGGCCGGACCATCGCGAAGCCGTTTGCCAGGCGACCGGCCATCACCTCGTCGATGAGCGTCAGCAGGCCGCCCGCCGCCAGGCAGGCGACGTCGAAGGATTCGGCCGATACGGGCGTATCCGCGTCGAAGGCGGCGCGCGCGACACCTCGCGTGCCGGCAACCGATTCGAAGTGTCCGGGGCCGTGGACGAGGGTGATCTCGTCGGCGCTCGCGAGGCGGGGCGACAAGCGGTGCAGTCCCGGAGGTTCGCCGATCGACGAAAGGAGCACGGCAATTCTGTCGGATCTTTCCGGATGCCCCCTGCCCGTGTCGTGGCGCGTGTACCGCTCGTCGAGAACCAATCCGGTTTTCATGGAAGTCTCCTCGCGACGCCTCCGGCCCGCCATCGGGTGCAGCGGCGCCCGACACGTTGACAGTCACCGTTCGTTGCTTTAGCCGTCATTTGAAGGAGATCCAAAGTTGAGACGGCTCGCAGCGTGGCAATCGGCCGCTGCCGGTTTCGCGCAATCGCAGCGTTGCTCGCGGCAATGTCTTTCCTGGTGAAGGCAGCCGCCAAACGCGATAGATCGGTGTCATGTTCGGAATCGGTGTAACCGAGTTGATGGTGATCCTGGTGATCGCGCTCGTCGTTCTCGGCCCTTCGAAGCTTCCCGAGGTCGCGAAGATGCTCGGCAAGGGGTTGGCCGAGTTCAGAAGAGCTACGGCCGACGTTACCGCCGAGCTGAAGAGCGCACAACAGGCGATCGACAGCGAAGCGCGCAAGGCGATGCGCGCCGCCGACGTGCGCCAGCGCGAATCGCAAGCCAAGAAGAAGGCAGAAGGCGCCGGCAGCGAAGCGGCCGCGGCAGGACCGGCCGTCGACGCGCCGCCGGCGCCGCAAGTGCCCGGCTCGGTCGAGCGCGATCCGTCACAGCCCGAAGAACCGGCGGCCGCGACCGCCGACCCGCCGGCAGACAACAAGTCAGGCGACACGCAGGCCTGAGCGCGCTCTAGCGCCCGAGCTCCGCGAAAAACCCACGCCTCGATGTCGAGTCCGACCGAAAGCACGATGCCGCTGACGGCGCATCTCGAAGAGTTGCGCTGGAGGATCGTGAAAATGGCCATCGGCATCGCCGGGGCCTTCGCGATCACCTACGGCTTTGCCGATCCCCTGCTCAAGTTTCTCACCTCGCCTCTGGTGCACACCGTGGGAGACAATGTGATGCTGGTCGGCACCGGCGTAACCGAGGCGTTCTTCACCAAGCTGAAGGTTGCACTAATCGCCTCGATCTTCCTCGCCAGCCCGGTCCTCTTCTACCAGGGGTGGGCCTTCATCGCCCCCGGGCTCTACGAAACCGAGAAGAACTACGCGCGGCCGTTCGTCTTCTTCGCAACGGTCTTCTTCATCCTCGGCGCGGCGTTCTGCTTCTACATCGTCTTTCCGTTCGCGTTCGAGTTCTTCGTCGAGGAGTTCAAGTCGGTCGACATCGAGCCGACCCTGCGCATCACCGAGTACCTCAGCTTCAGCTCGCGGATGTTGCTCGCCTTCGGCCTCATCTTCGAGATGCCGGTGCTCACCTTCTTTTTGGCGCGCGTCGGGGTCGTCGATCACACGATGATGATTGCGTGGTCTCGTTACGCGATCGTCGTCGTATTCATCGTCGCCGCCATTCTGACGCCGCCGGACGCCGTCTCGCAGCTCCTCATGGCGATACCGATGATCGTTCTCTACGGAGTGAGCATCGGAGTCGCGTACCTGTTCCGTCGCCAGAAGCCGCCGAGCGACGGAGAATGACGACCGGCGCGGACGCCGGCACGCGGCTCGACGGGATCGTGCCGATCTTCGTCGCCCTGCCGCCGGCCGACATCGCGCTCGTCAAGTTCGTCTTCGAGTCGTACGAGGGGGTCGCCGTGATCCGCACGATCGATCGGCACGCGGCGGTGATCGTCGCCATGGCGAGCGCGGACTTCGCGGACACCGCCCGCGCGATTCTCGCCTCGCTGAGCAGCGGCGTCGCCCTGCGCGAGATCGAGCCGCCGCCAGAAGTCGGCGACGAGTGGACGATGCGTTACGTCCTGTTGGAGGGTGACGCCGACCCGCCGAGCTGAGGCTGGACCTTCCACCGATCCCAGATGTGGAAGAGCAGCAGCTTCTGGTACTCGATCAGGACGCGCCGGACGGTCATCCGGTCGCGCCACCACGCGTCGGGATCGAAGCCGCCTGATCGCGCCGGCCGGGCGATCACCTCGATCGCGCCGCCGGCCAGATGCCTGTAGATCGCCGCGGCGCGCCGCGTGTGGTACTGCGACGTGACCAACAGCATCGACCGAGCGCCGCGCTCCGCGAGATCCTGCAGGACCACCCGCGCTTCCGAGTACGTCGATCCCGCTTCCCGTTCGAGCACGACGATCGCCGACTCGGGCACGCCTAGCTGACGCGCCACCGACACGTTCAGCTCGTAGATTCGCGGCAACTCGACGCCGCGCTCCTTCAACTCGCGAAACCCCGCGTTTTCCGGTTCGCGGCACAGGATGATCAGCGGCGCGAAGCCGTCCTCGTAGAGGTCGACCGCTTCGAGGATCCGGTCCGGCACCGAGCCGGACAGCACGACGATGGCGTCGGCGCGGCGCGGCGGCTCGTCGAGAACCAGAAACGCCCCAGCCGTCCGCAGCAGCGGCAGCGCGGTCAGCCAGAGAGCGGCCGCCAGCACGGCCACGAGCACGATCTTCTTCGAGGACACCGGTCAGGTGTGTAACACAGCAGCGCCGGCGGCGCCTCAGCTCGCGGGCACATCCTCGCCGATGCATCGGCCTTGCGCATTGCCCGCACGCCGTTCAGTCTTCCCGCCCATGCACGTCCGCCCGATGAGCACCGTCACGGCGCTCCGCTGGTCCGGCAGGCGCGAGGTCATCGGGTCGTGAGCGACGGCGCACGGCGCTACGCCCCGGCGGCGAGTCGCAACCGAGAACCGATCCTGGCGGTGCTGCAGAGGGTGCTGCCCGCTCGGGGCACTGTCCTGGAGGTCGCCAGCGGAACCGGTGAGCACGCCGTGTTCATGGCGCAGCATCTTCCGGCACTGATCTGGCAGCCGTCCGACGCCGACGCCGAGGCTCGTGCCAGCATCGATGCCTGGCGCCGCGACGCGGCGCTCGACAACCTGCGCCCCGCCCTGGCGATCGACGCGTGCGCCGGCGATTGGGGAATCGATCGGGCCGACGCCGTGGTGTGCATCAACATGGTGCACATCTCCCCCTGGGCGGCGACCGAGGGGCTGATCCGCGGCGCCGGGCGGCTGCTGCCGGCGGGCGGGGTACTCTATCTATACGGGCCGTACCGGCTCGAGGACCGCGCGACGGCGCCCAGCAACGAGGAGTTCGACGCCAGCCTGCGCGCCCGCAACCCCGAATGGGGCGTCCGGCATGCGACCGAGGTCACCCGCCTCGCTGCCGCCGAGGGGTTTTCTCTGACGGAGATCGTCGACATGCCAGCCAACAACGTCTCCCTGGTATTCCACAAATGACCGCTCGGCGCGCAGTCGGAGGGGTTTTGTTGTCTTTTCGAATCCGGCATCGTGGCGCGATGAGCGCGCGAGAGTTTGCAGGCGTCCTGCTGGTGGCGGCGCTGGCCTTCGGCTGCAGCAACAAGAAGCCGGGCAGCGCCGAGGAGTACTACGAGATCGCCAATCGCGAGTACCGCGACGGCGCCTACACTCTGGCCATCGAGAACTATCGCGGCCTGCTCGATCAGTACCCGTTCAGCGAGCTCGCCGAGACTGCCGAGGTCAGGATCGCGAATGCCCATTTTCAGAACCACTCCTGCCCCGAGGCGATCGCCGGATTCTCCGACTTTCAGCGCCGCCACCCGACCAGTCCGCACCTGGCACAGGTCGGCTACATGATCGGGCTGTGTCACGAACGCCAGATGCAGAATCCGAACCGCGACCAGAGCGCGTCGCAGAGCGCCCACGCCTACTACCAGGCGGTGATCAACCAGTATCCGGAGAGTCCCTTCGCCGATCTCGCCGCCGATCGCCTGCTGCACTGCCGTGAGAGCCTCGCCGAGCACGAGCTCGGCGTCGCGGCGTACTACCGCAAGATGGGCAACGAGAAGGCGGCGGAGATCCGTCTGATCGATCTGGTGAAGCGCTACAACGACACGGATCAGGCGGCGGAGGCGCTCTACGACCTGGGCGACATCTACGAGGACCGCGAAGAGGCCGACAAGGCAGCGCTGGCCTACGCGAGCTTGTTGTACCACCACGCCGATCACAATCTCGCCGAGCCGGCCCGCGAGGATCTGGACGACCTCGTCGCGGAGCCCGACGACCACCCGGTCGGCGATCCGATGGCCGCGCTGCTGGCCCGCTCGGGGCGTTTCCGCGATCTCGACGCTCCGGTCGTCGAAGCGCCTGCGGCTGAGATCACCACCAACCGCGACGTTCCCGCGGCGCCGCGGCAGCGCGGCTTCAACGAGCCCAACTACGATCCGCTCGAAACCGGCCGTCCGAATCGACGCTACGATTGAGTGAGGCTTCGCGCCGACAGAGTTCTTTCGAGATCATGAGCGACGAACAGCGAGAGAGCGCGGCAAGCGTGCTCGCGGGCGTGCACGTTGCCGTGATCGGAGTCGGCGGCCTCGGCTGCCCGGCGGCAGCGGCTCTGGCGCGCAGCGGAGTCGGCAGGATCACGCTGGTCGATCCCGACCGCGTCGAGCTTTCCAACCTCCCCCGCCAACTGCTGTACGGCGAAGCCGACCTCGGACATCCGAAGGTGGAGTCGGCCGCGGCACACCTGCGCCGGCTCCACCCAGTCCTCGAGGTTCAGACTCGTCACGAGGCGTTGCAGCGCGACAACGCCGAGCAAATTCTCGCCGCGACCGACCTCGTCATCGACGCGACCGACGGCAGCGAAGTGAAGTTCCTGATCAACGACGTCGCCACTGATCTCGGCATCCCGTTCTGCCACGCCGGCGTGCTCGGCTGGGGTGGGCAGGCGCTGCTGGTCGTGCCCGGCGCGACGCCGTGCCTGCGCTGTCTGTTCGCGGGCGGAGACGAGCGCAGCGACCTCCCGACGTGCGGCCGGGCCGGCATCGTCGGACCGATCGCAGGTCTGTTTGGCGCTCTGCAGGCGAGCCTCGGCACCGCCTACCTGCTCGGCGACGACGGCGCCGCCGGCCGCCTGATCGGCTATGACCGCCGCTCGGATCGCTGGCGCGATCTCGACGTGACCGGTGCACCGCGCTGCGCCGCCTGCGCGCGGCGAAGCACCGCCAGTCTCGACCGCAGGCCGCGTCCGCAATCGCAAGGAGACGAATCGACATGGGCTACGTGATCGGCTTGCAATGTCGCGAGTGCGGCGCCGACTATCCGCAGGCGGCGGTACACGTCTGCGAGGAGTGCTTCGGACCTCTCGAGGTGCAGTACGACTACGACGCGATCCGCGCCGTGCTCGATCGCGACACCATCGCCGCGCGACCGCTCAATCTCTGGCGCTACCGCGAGCTGCTACCCGTCGACGGCGAGCCCACGGTCGGGCTGCACTCCGGCTTCACGCCGCTCGTCCGGGCCGACCGACTGGCGCGGGCGCTCGGAGCGCGTGAGGTCTGGGTCAAGGACGACTCGGTCAACCACCCGACGTTCTCCTACAAGGACCGGGTGGTTCCGGTCGCCTTGTCGAAGGCGATCGAGCTCGGATTCCAGACCGTCTCGTGCGCGTCGACGGGCAACCTGGCCAACAGCGTATCGGCGCACGCGGCGCGAGCCGGACTCGCATGCTTCATCTTCATCCCCGACGATCTCGAGCAGGGCAAGGTTCTCGGCTCGGCGATCTACGGTCCGCAAACCGTCGGCATCCGCGGCAACTACGACGATGTCAATCGCCTGTGCAGCGAGATCGCCGACAAGTACGGCTGGGCGTTCGTCAACATCAACATCCGTCCCTTCTACACCGAGGGCGCCAAGACCTACGGTTTCGAGATCGCCGAGCAACTGGGTTGGCGGCTGCCGCAGCACGTCGTCGTGCCGACCGCCGGCGGTACCATCCTGCCGAAGGTCGACAAGGCGTTCGACGAGCTCCGGCGCATCGGCCTGGTGGACGGCCCGCGGCCGAAGATCTACACCGCCCAGGCCGCCGGTTGCGCGCCGGTCGTGCGCGCGCTGCACGCCGGCAGCGACACGATCGAGCCCGTCAAGCCCGACACCATCGCCAAGTCGATCGCCATCGGCAACCCGGCGGATGGCTACTACGTACTGCAGACCATTCGCGAATCCGGCGGCTGGGGCGAATCGGCGACCGACGCGGAGATCGTCGAGGCGATCCACCTGCTGGCGCGAACCGAGGGCATCTTCACCGAGCCGGCGGGCGGGACGACCGTGGCGGTCACCAAGAAGCTGATCGAGCAAGGCCGCATCGCAGCCGACGAATCGGTCGTCATCTGCGTCACCGGCAATGGCTACAAGACGCTCGAGGCAGTGGCGGCAACCGTCGCCAAACCGGCGATCATCGACCCGCGCCTGCGGGACTTCGACGAGCTCTACGAACGCTTGCACTCGCCCGGCGGCCAAGAGATGGTTGGGAGCAACGCGGCCGCCGGCTGACGCGCGACAATCCAGAATCTTCCCACACAGTAAGGAGCCAGGAACATGTCCGTCCAAGTTCGCATTCCAACTCCCCTGCGCCGCTTCACCGGCGGCTCCGAAGAAGTCGCCGCGGCCGGTACGACCGTCGGCAGCGTAATCGACGACCTCGAGCGGCAGTACGCCGGGATCAAGGAGCGATTGTGCGACAACGAGGGCCAGGTGCGCCGCTTCGTGAACATCTACGTCAACGGCGACGACATCCGATTCCTCAACAATCTCGACAGTGAGCTGAAGGACGGCGACGAGCTGTCCATCGTGCCCGCGATCGCCGGTGGCTGATCCAGAAATGGCGTCCTCCGCAACAGGTTCCGCGTCCGGCGACGCGAGCGCGCGCCCGGCGTCGAGCTCTCACGCGCCGCGCGTTACGTCCGTGCTCGACCTCGTCGGCAACACGCCGCTCGTCGACGTGACGAAGATGGCGAAGGGACTTTCACCGCGCGTGCGCTTGCTCGCGAAGCTCGAAGGACTCAATCCCGGCGGCTCGGTCAAGGACCGCCCCGCCCTCTGGATGATGCGCAAGGGAATCGAGTCGGGCGCCCTCCGGCAGGGCAAGACGGTCCTCGACTCCACGTCGGGGAACACGGGGATCGCCCTGGCGATGATCGGCGCTGCGCTCGGCTATCCCGTATCGCTGGTAATGCCCGACAACGTGAGCCTCGAGCGCAAGCGCATCATCGGCGCGTTTGGCGCCAAAGTCATCTACAGCAGCGGCATGGAGGGATCGGACGGGGCGATCCTGCTCTGCCGCGAGATTCTCAAGAAGGATCCCGACGCCTACTTCAAGCCGGATCAGTACTTCAACGAAGCCAACCCGCTGGCGCACTACGAGAGCACCGGTCCGGAGATCTGGGAGGCGACCGGGGGTCGCGTCACACACTTCGTCGCCGGCATCGGCACCGGCGGCACGGTCATGGGCACCGGGCGCTATCTCAAGGAGAAGAACCGCAACGTGCAGGTCGTCGCGGCCGAGCCCGAGGACGCGTTGCACGGGCTCGAGGGCCTGAAGCACATGGCGAGCTCGATCGTGCCGGGCATCTACCACGAGGAGGAACTGGACCGGAAGATTCCCGTTCCGACCGAGGATGCCTACGAGCTCTGCTATCGGCTCGGCGAGGAAGTCGGACTCGTCGTCGGTCAATCGTCGGGCGCCGCCCTCTACGCGGCACTCCAGGTGGCCCGGGAGCTCGACGAAGGAATCGTCGTGATGATCTTCTGCGATTTTGGCGACCGCTATCTCAGCACCAACCTCTGGCACGGCTGGGTGGAGTGGGCGAAGAGGCGCCGCCCTCGATGAACGGCGCCGCGGCAATCCCGCTGAGCGGAGTCGGAGCTTTCTGATCCTGATCGCGACATGGCTTTGAACGCCGATCAGATCGAGCGATACAGTCGCCAGATCCTCATCCCGGAGGTCGGGGGACGCGGCCAGAATCGGCTACTCGCCTGCCGCGCCCGATGCGTAGGGCGCTCGGCGACGCTGAGCACGGCGGTCGACTATCTCGCCGCCGCCGGGGTGCAGATCTCGCTCGAGCCGGCGGCCGAACCGACGAGCGCCGACGTAGTGCTCGCGACCGTGGACGAGGGCGTGCACGCCTACTGCGAGCTGCCGGTGTTCCTGACCGGCGAGGATGACGCGACCGCGTGGTACTCGCGCCGGACGGGCGCCGACACCTGTCGGGCCTGCTTGCACGTGGCGGCGGGCGAGGCCGCCGAAGGGCGCGACGTCTCGTCTGGGTCGGCGGCCGTCGCTGGCGCCGCGCTCGCCGTCGACGTCATTGCGCAGTTGCTCGGTCTCGCAACCGACGACGTTCCGTCGGTCGTCGTCTTCTCACACGGCGGGCGGCTCCGCCGATGCCTGCCGATCGTCGCCCAGAGTTGCGATCATCGGCATCGAATCGATGCCGGCGACGCAACGAAACCAGTCACCGCGCATCGCGGGCGACGATGAGCGCCGTGAGCCAGGATCCGATGTCCGCCAATCCGGGAATCCTCAAGCTCGACCTCGCCATCCGCGGCGCCGCGCTCGACGACTCGCTGCAATCTCGCGAAGATCTGTTTCGCGTCCCGCCGGCGCGCAGCGCCGTCGCGCGCAGTCTCGACCTGATTCTCCCCGGCAACGTACTGGTCAGCGCGCCGGTCGGCGAGGCGTTCACCCAAGACTCGCCCTACAAGCTGATCGCCGAGAACGACCGCTTCTATCTGCAGTCGAACGGCGAACGCGCCGAGGTGCGGATCGTCGCTCCGCCCGGTTACTACGCGATGAAGACGCGCTCGGGGATTCCGATGTGGCGGGTCGGCAGAAGTTACGGGCCGTACCTGGCGATCAACCCGGCCAAGCGTTGCGGCTTCTCGCAGACCGGCTCGGAGTGTCAGTTCTGCGATTCCTCGACGCAGGGCAGCGATCGCGACGAGCCGATTCCGGTCGACGACGTGATCGACACGGTGCGCGCCGCCTTCGCCGACGGTGCGATCGACTTCGTCTATCTGCACATGGGCTACGTCGACAGCGACGACGCCGGGGTACAATCCATCGAGCCGTACGTGCGCGCCATCAAGCGCAACTTCGACACACTCGTGGCCGTCCAACTACAGCCGCCGCGGGAGAACCGCTGGATCGACTACATCTACGCGATCGGCGTCGATGCAATCAGCTACAGCGTCCAGATCCACGACGCGGCGATCCTGGAGACCCTGTGTTCCGGGCGCTCGCAGCAGGTCGGCCGCGACCGCTACTACGAGGCCTTGCGCCATGCGGCGACGATTTTTCCCAATGGCACCGTCTGGAGCGATCTGATCATCGGCCTGGAGCCGGTGGAATCCACCCTCGCCGGGATCGACGCGCTGGTGGAGATGGGAGTGCTTCCGGTGCTGTCGGTCTTTCGCCCGCTCGACGACACGCAGCTTCGCGATCATCCGATGCCGTCGTCGGAAGACGTTGCGCCGGTATTCGCCTACATGTTCGAGCGCGTTCGCCAGGCCGGGATCAACATGAACTGGGTCCGCGACCTGAGCTTTGCCGTGACGCCTTTCGAGGCGAGGTTCTTCTCCGATCCGAACGCCCTCGACGGCGGCCTGGGGTCACTCTACCGCTCGAAGATCGGCAACCTGGCGGTGCGCAATCTCTCGCGCTTGCGGCGTCGGCTGAGGGTCCGCAAAGTCAACGACTCCTACGGCTCGTCGGGCCTCTGAAGGCTGCCCCCGATTCATCGCATGGCGCCAACGAAAAGCGGCAGCTTCGTCGTCGACACGCGGCCTCTGTGGATCATCCTTCTGCAGAGCAGCCTCCACCCGATCCTGCTGTTGATCGGCGTCGTGCTGTACGTCGCGGTGCTGTACTCCGTGTCATCGGCCGATCTCGACCCGACCGGTCAACGCGCGCTCGCGGTGTTCGCGCTGTGCGTTTTCTACTGGGTGTTCGACGTGCTGCCGCTGATGATCACCAGTCTGCTGGCGATCGTCTTGCTGCCACTGGCCGGCGCCCTCCCCGCCAAGGACGCGTACGCACTGTTTGGCAACGAAGCCGTCTTCTTCATTCTCGGCGCCTTCATCCTCGCCGCGGCGATGATGAAATCCGGCCTGTCGAACCGCCTGGCGCTGGTCATTCTCCATCGCTTCGGCCACGACCCGATCACCCTGTTGCGCGGCGTATTCGTACTCAACGCCTTGATGTCGTTCTTCATGTCGGAGCACGCCGTTGCCGCGATGACCTTTCCGATCATCGTCGAGATCCTGGCGGTGCTGCACTTGCCGCCGGAGCGCGCCAACTACGGCAAGTCGCTGATGCTGGCCATGGCGTGGGGCACGACGATCGGCGGCGTCGCGACCCTCCTCGGCGGCGCCCGCGCGCCGTTGGCGATCGGCATCCTGCGCGAGCTCACCGGCGACACGTACTCATTCACGGAATGGGCGATCCTCAACATCCCGCTGAGCGTGCTGCTGTCGGTCGTCGCGATCTATCTGCTCGACGTCTTCTTTCCGGTCGGCGAGCTGGACATCTCGCGCGCCGACCAGGCGGTGCAGGACCGATTGACGAAGATGGGGCGCATGACGCTGCAAGAGCGCGTCATCGCCGTGGTGATGGCAGCGACGGTTCTCGCCTGGATCACACTCGGCGAGCAGTTTGGCCTGGCGAACGTCGCGCTGGTCGCGGTCGTCATCCTGTTTGCCTCGAAAGCAGTCGAGTGGCGGGACATCGAGGGATACGTGAACTGGGGCCTCATCTTGATGTACGGCGGGGCCATCACGCTGGGCTCGGCGCTGCATCGAACGGGGGCCGCGGCGTGGCTGGCCGACCAGACGATCGCGAGCTGGGCGACCGGTCCGGTGTCGGTGCTGATCTTCATCGCCGTGGCCGCCATCGTGCTCACCGAGGTGATGAGCAACTCGGCGGCCGTCGCGATCATCATGCCGCTCAGCATTGCGGTCGCCGGCCAGTTCGACATCGACCCGCGCATCATGGCGCCGATCGTGGCCGTCCCGGCGGGCTTGAGCTTCATGCTGCCGATCGGTACGCCGGCCAACGCCCTGGCGTTTTCGTCCGGCTACCTGCGAGTGCGCGATCTCGCCGTGCCGGGGTTGATCCTACATGTCGTCGGGTTGGTGATCCTGAACCTCATGGCGTGGTTCTACTGGCCCCTCCTGGGAACCTCGCCGTGACGGCCGACCGAGAAACGCGAAACTCCGCCAGGAGGTGGATGCCGTCATGACCAACGTTCTTCTGGTGATTCCTCCCGGGGTGAAACCGCGCGCCGGCTTTCACCACGCACTTCACCGCGCCGCGGAGACCGGCGCCAAACTGGTGGCGCTGGTGATTCTCGATCCGAACGAGATCGTGCGGATCGCCGCCCGTCTCGACAGTGCTTTCCTCGGCGAGCGTGTGGGCGAGGGCGTCATGAAAGCCCTCGAGCGCGAGCAGCAGGTGCGCGCCCGCGATCTGCTCGACGACATCGCCGCCCATGCCAAGAAATCGGGTGTCGAGACCATCGCTCTCGTCGAGAGCGGCGACACCGGCGAAGTGTGCGAGCGCGTCATTCGCCAGCACGACGTCGGCTACGTCGTCCTGCTTGCCGAGCGGCGATCGTGGCTCACCCGGCTCCTGTCGCGTTCGTCCGAGATGAAGATTCCGGTCTTCCAGGGCTGCGAAGTCAAAGTCGTCGAGGAAGAGGACGACGACGGGGGCCTCGACCCGGCGTAGCAGTCCGTCGGGAAAACAGGCGCCGAGAGTGGGCGACTAAGAGGCGATCTCGACGGCGATGCCGAACACCGCGTCGAGAATCATCGCCGCGACGAACAAGCTCGTCACCAATGTCGCGAGCGACGCGAGAGCCACGCCGCTGAGCACGACCAGCGAGAGAAGAGCACCGAGGGCGAGCGTCGGGGCGATCCAATCGGGCAGCCCGATGCCTTTGGGCAGACGACCCAGCGGCTGCACGAACTGAACCGTGTCGTAGACGCGAGTCAGCGTCCTGGCCAGGTCCTGCAGCATGCGGAGAGAATCGTTCATCGCAAACCGCTCGCCTGGTGAAAGCTCTCGTTGTCCGGGCGCAGCATCTCGGCGCCGATCGCCAGGAAGAGTACGCCGTCTTCGTACTGCGGACCCGCGACGACGAACTCCCCACCGTCCTTGAGCTTCACGGCGGTGTTCACCAGCACCTTGCGCTCTTGCATGAGCATGACGTGCAGCGAGACACGGCCGTTCTTGAAATCGGTGGGCTGCACCAGGAGATGGCGCTCGCCGGGCAGCGGGAACCTCACCATCTTGCTCATCGAAACCGGCCGGACTTCGTGCTGGACCAGCTTGTACGAGGTGTACCGGAACAGTTGCAGGGATTCGCGCAGTCGCGCGGTGTCGGCGCCCTCGAGAGTGGCGGAGCCGTTGTTCGATGCCATGACGATCCGTGTCGTGACGACGACCTGGCGCACCGTCCGGTCGCTCGCCGCGGCCAGGGCGGGCATCCCGAGCAGCAAGCACGCCAGTGTCAGACTGCGCCGGCGCGCACCGCGATGGCCCACCAGGCCGGCAACCCCCGCCATCGCGTGGGCGTATGCGATCTCGTCCCTGGCGAGGGCCGCAACCGTCACCGAAACTCTCCAGTGTCGTCGATCCAGATCACTGCCGTCTGAGTTTCCGGCTCGACCATCAGCATATCCACACCGCCGACGATCGACTCGAAAACCGCGCTGTTGTCGACTTTCGCAAGGCGGTTGGCTACGTCGGCCACCTCGACAGCGACCTCAACGCCGCCGCCACGGGCAAAGTTTGTCTTGGAGCCGATCGGATCGCCCGTCCACAGATTGATGGCGAGGAACACCGCGGCGGCGGCGGCGACAGCGGGCCAGACGGTGAGGGGCGAAAAGATTTCGAGCTCGTCCCACCACGACCCCAGACGCCGCTGCCAGGAGAGCGGCCGATCCTCGATCTGCGCCGAAACCGTGCTCCAGATGGAGCTCACGTCGATGCTCTCGACCTCGGCAGCGAAGTGGCTGGCGACCAGGCTCTGCAGCTTCTCGAGGCCGCGCAAATCACGCTCGCAGTCGGCGCAGCGCGTGATGTGGAGAGCGATCTTGCGCATCAGTGAACCGTCGAGCTCACCGTCGAAGAAGCGCGGCACAAGGGGGGCAATCTCCGGACACTTCACGGGTTGATCCCTCCGTAAGTCGAGAGTCGCTGCGATCGGTGGAGCGCCAGGCGCGGCAGATTCACAGGTAGTCCTTCAGCTTGTCCTGGAGCGCCTTGCGCGCGTAATGCAGTCGGCTCATCACCGTTCCTTTCGGACACTGCATTACGTGGCTGATCTCGTCGTACGATAACCCCTCGATTTCGCGCAGGAGTATTACGGCTTTCTGGTCGGGGGTCAACTCGTCGATCGCCGCTCGCAGACGCTCTCCCAGTTGGTGTGATTCGGTTCGTTGATACGGATCGATCAACCGCTGCTCGGGCAGATCGGCCTCGAGATCCTCGCCGCCGCCCGGCCGGTCTTCGATCGCGACCGTGCCATGACGGCGCTCGCGACGACGGCGATCGATCGCCAGGTTGACTACGATTCGATACAGCCATGTGTAGAAACTCGACTCGCCCTTGAACCGATCGAGGCTGCCATACGCCTTGACGAACGCCTCCTGCGTGACCTCGAGCGCGTCGTCGTGGTTGTGCAGCATCCCGACGGCAACCGACAGGATCTTGCGCTGATAGCGCTCGACGAGCTCGCGAAAGGCATCTTTGTTTCCCTTACGACACTCCCGTATCAGCTCGCGGTCGCTACGCTCCACGGGCGCGTCCTGAGCTCTTGGACGGTGCGAAACCGCCGTTATTCATTCGCGGTTGCCTCATTTGCGACCGGATTCCCGCATCACCGGGCATCGGTTCCCGGGTCCCACCAGAATGGCGGATCCGATACCAGAAGATCTTCATACACCCAAGCAAATGACGGGTCTCAATGCGCCTCGGCCCAGGTCGCACCGCTGCCGACCTCGACCTCGAGCGGCACCGAAAGCTCGACCGCGCCGCTCATTTCCTCGGCGACCAGGGTCCGGACCGCGGCGGCGTCGGCCGTACCCGCCTCCACCAGCAACTCATCGTGGACCTGCAAGATCATGAATGCATCCAGCCCCTGCTCCCGCAGTCGACGGTCGATGCGCAGCATCGCCAGTTTGATGATATCGGCCGCCGACCCCTGCAGCGGCGTGTTGGTGGCGATGCGCTCTGCCGCCTGTACGACGCCCCGCTGGCCGCTGGTCAGCTCCGGAACCGGACGGCGGCGCCCGAGGATGGTGGTGACGAAGCCGCTCGCGCGAGCGGCGTCGAGAACCGAATCCATGAACTCCCGCACACGCGGATAGCGATCGAAATAGCTCTCGATGTAGCGCTTCGCTTCCGCCTGCGAGATGCCCAGATCGCGCGCGAGGCGCTGCGGTCCCATGCCGTAGAGAATGCCGAAGTTGATCACTTTGGCGGCGCGTCGCATGTCGGCGGTCACGGTGCCGGGCAACACGCCGAAGATCTCCGCCGCGGTGCGGGTATGGATGTCCTGGCCGTCGCGGAACGCCTGCTGCAAGACCGGATCGCCGGAGAGATGGGCGAGCAGGCGCAACTCGATCTGCGAGTAGTCGGCGGCGATGAGAACGCGCCCGGCCGGCGCGACGAACGCCGCGCGGATGCGGCGTCCCTCCTCGCCGCGAATGGGGATGTTCTGCAGGTTTGGATCGCTCGAGCTGAGTCGCCCGGTGGCAGCGACGGTCTGATGCAATGTCGTGTGCAAGCGCCCGGTGGCCGGGTTCACCGCCAGGGGCAGGGCATCGATGTAGGTCGATTTGAGCTTCGAAAGAGCCCGGTACTCGAGGATCTTCGCCGGCAATGGATGATCCTCGGCGAGCCGCGTCAGCACATCGACATCGGTCGAGAGGCCGGTCTTCCCCTTCTTGATGCCGCGGGTCGACAGCCCCAGCTCGTCGAACAACACCTCGCGCAACTGATTCGGCGAGTTGATGTTGAAAGCCCGCCCGGCGGAGGTGTGGATCTCGTCCATCAGGGCCTCGAGGCGCGCCCCGTACTCGGTGCTCAACGCGCTCAACCGCTCGCGGTCGAGCGCCATGCCTCGCCTCTCGATGCGCGCCAGCACGCCGATGAGGGGCGTCTCGAGATCGTCGAACAGCTCTCGGAGGCGGCCGTCGCGCAATCGAACGGCGAGCTGCTCCTCGGCGCGCACCATTTGCGCCAGGGCCGCCGCGGTCGACGTCGCCTCTTCGCCGTAGCCTGCAATCGTACCGCCGGCGTGCGCGGCGA
>CADEER010000020.1:0-28940 GCA_902826395.1 uncultured bacterium | reverse complement strand
AGAACGGCGACCGCCACCGAGCCCGGACCGGCGCAGAGCGCCGCCAGAACCCGCTGCGCCTCGGCCGCGTCGGCAATCACCTCCAGTTGCACCTGCGGCGGCGGCTCGGCGCGCGCCACCTGTTCGAGCAAAGTGGTGAATCCGAGCTCCGTGAAAATGCGGCGCAGCGCATCGCGGTCGGGATCGCCCAGCGTCATTCCGTCGGCGTCCACGGCGAGTGGCACGTCGGAGCGCAGCGTCACCAGCTCGCGGCTGATGCGCGCGTCGTCGACCGACTCGCGCAGGCGCTCCGCCACCTTCTTGGCGCCGCGCAGATCGAGCGACGGCACCTCGTCGAGCCGGGCCAGCAAGGTCTCGAGGTCGCCGAAGTGATCGATCAGAGCGGTAGCCGTCTTGGCGCCAATTCCTTTTACGCCCGGAACGTTGTCGACCGAGTCGCCGCACAGGGCGAGGACGTCGCCGACCTGTCGCGGCTCGACGCCGAACTTCTCGCGCACCGCCGCGGCATCGATCCACCGATCGCGCATGGTGTCCCACAGCCGCACTCGCGGGCCGACGAGCTGCATCAAGTCCTTGTCGCCGGTGATGACGACGCAGTCGAAGCGGTCGGCATACCGGGCGACCAGGGTGGCGATGACGTCGTCGGCCTCGACTCCGGGCTCGGCGATCTTGCAGACGCGAAACGCGTCGACCACCTCGTGGATGAGCGGGATCTGCGCCCGCAGCTCGTCCGGTGCGGGGGGGCGGTTTGCCTTGTAGGCATCGAAGAGATCGGCGCGGAAGGTCTTGCCCGGCGCGTCGAACACGACAGCCAGGTGCGTCGCCTTCACCTCGTTGAGCAGCTTCCAGAGCATCGTCGTGAAGCCGTACACCGCCTGGGTAGGCACGCCGCGGGGGCTGTTGAGCGGCGGCAGCGCGTGAAAGGCGCGGTAGATGTACGAGCTGCCGTCGACGAGGTAGAGCAGCGGTCGATCACCAGACATCGCGAAGCGCGGAAGCTACCAGATGAATTTTCGTCCAGCAACGCGCGTCTTGACAGCCTGGCGGGGCAACACTACAGGCTCATCGCTTTCGGCGGTCCATTGACCATGGAGACACGGAGGAGACAGCGGGGGATCATCGGCTCCGGGCGTCGGCGATCTTCGCTGCCAGCGCCCGTGCGGTGACCTCGACGTTGCCATGATTCAGGTCGAACATCTCAGCAAGCGATACGGCGATCTGGTCGCCGTGCGCGACATCTCGTTCTCCGCGAAGCGCGGCGAGATCCTCGGCTTCCTCGGCCCCAATGGCGCCGGCAAGACGACGACGATGCGCATCATCACCGGCTTCCTGCCCGCGACCAGCGGCACCGTACGGGTCGCCGGCTTCGACATCTTCGAAGAGGCGCACGAGGTACGGAAGCGCATCGGCTACCTGCCCGAGAACCCGCCGCTGTACAACGACATGACCGTCTGGTCCTTCCTGTCGTTCGTGGCCCGCATCAAAGGCTTGCCGCGCGCCGACATCCCGGGCGCCGCCGAGCAGGCGATCGCGCGCTGTGGCCTCACCGAGGTCGCGCATCGCGTCCTCGGTCACTTGTCGAAGGGCTTCCGCCAACGCGTCGGGCTGGCGCAGGCGCTGATCCACGACCCCAGCGTGCTCGTGCTGGACGAACCGACGATCGGCCTCGACCCGCGCCAGATCATCGAGATCCGCTCCTTGATCCGCGACCTCTCCGGCGAGCGCACGGTGATCCTGTCGACCCACATTCTCCCCGAGGTAGCGCAGCTCTGCGACAAGGTCGTGATCATCAATCGCGGCCGCATCGCGGTCGAAGAGTCGCTAGCCACCCTGACCGCCGAGATGAGCCTCGAGGAGGTCTTCCTGAAGTACATCTCACACGACGAGCCTCTCCTCGAGGCCCACGCTCGCGAGGACGGCGCATGAGGAACGTATTCGCCATCGCCGGCAAGGACCTGCGGTCGTACTTCACGTCGCCGATTGCCTACGTCGTATTGACGGGATTCCTGCTGCTCGGCGGCTGGTTCTTTTTCAACCTGCTCGCCAATTTCAACCAGATGCTGATGGCGTACTCGAGCGCTCCGGATTTGGTGGAGACGATCAATCTCAACGAGTGGGTCGTGGCACCACTGCTGCACAACCTGGCGGTCGTGCTCGTCATCCTGGTGCCGATGATCACCATGCGCAGCTTCGCGGAGGAGAAGAAGAGCGGCACCTACGAGCTGCTGATGACCTCGCCGATCACCGTCACCGAGATCGTCGCCGGCAAGTTTCTCGGCGGCCTGGTCTTCATTTCGCTGATGGTGCTGCTGACCGGACTGTACCCGCTCATCCTCATCTGGTTCGGTGATCCCGAGATCGGCATCGTTCTCAGCGGCCTGCTCGGTCTCCTGCTGCTCGGCGCGTCCTTCGTCGCCATCGGCCTGTTCACCTCGTCGCTCACCGACAACCAGATCATCGCGGCCGTGAGCTGTCTGGTCACCCTTCTGCTGCTCTACATCATCTCGTGGCCGGCCCAGTCGGCGGGCGAGGTTCTCGGTCCGGTGCTGCGCTACCTGTCGCTCACCGAACACTTCGGTGAGCTGGTCAAGGGCGTCATCGACACCCGCGACCTGGTGTACTTTGCGACCGTCATCGTGCTCGCCTTGTTCTTGACCCTGCGATCGGTCGAATCGCTGCGTTGGAGGTAGCGATGCGTCGGTCGAGCAGTTTCTTCGGTCTCGTCGGCGTCGGGCTGCTGCTCTTCGCCTTTGTCCTGATCGCTTTCACCGGTGGCACCGGTACGTTCGACATGCTCGCCATCCTCGTCCATCTGGTCGGCGGGATCGCCTGCATCATCGTCTACCTCTCCAGCGGCCTGGAGAACCTGCGCGAGTTCCTCGGCGAGCGATCGACGCGGTACGGCACCAGCACCATTCTCGCGTCGTTGTTCTTCGTCGGCATCCTGGCGGTGCTGAGCTTCCTCTCGACGCGCTACAACACGCGCTGGGACCTGTCGGAGAGCGGTGCTTTCTCGCTGTCGCCACAGACGATCGACGTCCTCGGCGCCCTCGACAAAGACCTGACGATGGAGGCGTTCGTCGAGAACGGGCGCAACATCGCCATCGAGGACCTGCTGCGCCTCTACGCCGATCAGTCGCCCAAGGCGAGCCACCAGATGATCGACCCCAACGCTCGCCCCGAGCTCGCCGAGCGCTACCAGATCCGCCAGTTCAACACCGTGCGCCTCGGCTACGGCGAGCAGTCGACGATGGTCGTCGAGCCCACCGAGGAGAGCCTGACCAATGCGCTGATCAAGTTGACGCGCACGCAATCCCTCACCGTGTGCGCCGTTTCCGGCCACGGCGAGCCGTCTATCGAAGACGAGGAGACGCCGGCCGGCTACGGCCAGGCCGCGGCGGCGGTCCGAAACGAGAACTATACTCTCGAGTCGATCCTCCTCCCCAGTCTCGAGGAAATTCCCGAGAAGTGCGCCGTGACCATCGTCAGCGGCGCACAGCGGCCCTTTCTCGAGCACGAGATCAAGGCGCTCGACGCCTTCATCCGCCGCGGTGGCGGGCTGCTCGTCCTCATCGGCCCGCGCCAGGCGCCACAGTTGGTCGAGCTCCTGGCCGGCTGGGGGGTCGCCGTCGGCGACGATGTGGTCGTCGATCAAGTGGTGCGCCTGTTCCAGGGCCCCAGCCTCGGCCTCTCGCCGCTCGTCGAGGACTACGATCCCAATCACGAGATCACGCGCGACCTGAGCGAACGCTCGCTGTTCCCCCTGGTGCGCTCGGTGGGCAGCGTCGCGGATCCCCGCCAGGCGATGACCGTCACCGAGCTCGCCAAGACGAGCCAGTCGAGCTGGGCGGAGAGCGACGTGACCGGCGTCTTCGAATCGGGGGCCGCGGCACTCGACCCGGAAGATCGGCCCGGACCGATCTCGATCGCGGCCGCCGTCGACGTCGACCTCACCCAGCTCAACAAGCCCGGTGAGGGCAACGCTCGCATCGTTGCAATCGGCTCTGTCGAGTTCGCCGACAACCAGAATCTCGACGGCACGTTCTTCAATCGCGACCTGTTCCTCAACTCCATCGGCTGGCTCGCCGGCCAGGAAGACCTGCTGTCGATCCGGCCGCGCGCCGTGCGCGCGTCGCGCGTCGCATTCACACGCGACGAAGGAACCCTGATCTTCTATCTGTCGGTCTTGGTGATTCCCGAGCTGCTGCTGATGCTCGGTCTATACGTCTGGTGGCGCCGCAACTGATGCGCCGGACGCGGCTCGAATGAATCTTCGCAGCACCTTCGTCCTCGCCCTGATCTTCGCCGCGCTCGCCGGCTACCTCTATTACGTCGAGCTGCCCCGCACCGCCGAAGAGGATGCCGGCGACGTGCTGCTCGACATCGATCCCGACGCGGTGTCGCGAATCGAGCTCGAGCATCCCGGTCGCAAGGTCGTACTCGAGCGGCGCGACGGCGCATGGCAAATGATCGAACCAATCGCCGCGCCGGCGGATCAACGCAGCGTCGACAACCTCATCGCAGCCGTCGACGAGGCCGTGGTCGAGCGCACCCTCGATGAAGCCGGCGACTTGGCCTCGTTCGGTCTCGACGTGCCGTCGGCGACGATTCGCCTGCAGAGCGGCGAACAGAGTCCGCGCATTCTCCACATCGGCAAGAACGCTCCCGTAGGCGCATCGGTCTACGTGCGCCGCGACGGCGAGAAGGAGGTCCGCCTCAGCGGCGCCGCGCTCGCCACCCGGCTCGATCAACAGCCCGCCGACCTGCGCGACAAGACGATCCTCAGCTTCGACAAGGACGCCGTGTCCACCGTGTCGATCAGCGGCGCGGACGGCGGCGTATCGCTCGCCAAGCAAGAGGGCGATTGGCGGATCACCGCACCCGGGGAATGGAAGGCCGATCAGGCGGCCGTCGAGGGACTGCTGTCGACTCTGCAGTCGATGCGCGCCGTCGAGTTTCTCAGCGAAGACGGCGCCGAACCGGCGCGCTACGGCCTCGACGCTCCGACGCGCGTTCTGACGCTCACCTTCGCCCCGCCACAAACCAAATCGGAAGGCGCCCCGCTCGCCGAGGAGCCGCTCGAGCTGCGCATCGGCAACGATCGCGAAGGCAAGTTGCACGTACAAACCAACCGGCAGCCGACCGTCTACGCAGTGGCTGCCTGGGCCGTGGACAGCGCCATCAAGAGCGCCGGCCATTTCCGCGACAAGACGATCGTCTCGTTCACGGCGGAGGACGCCGCCCGCATCGAGATCGCCTCGCCGGGGGAGTCGGCGCTAGCACTTGTCCGAACGGACCTCGGTTGGGCCCTCGCCGGCGATCCCATCGCCATGGTCGCGCAGGCGGCCGTCGCCGAGTTGCTCGGCGCCGCCGCCGAGCTGCACGGCTTCGAGGTCGCAGCCGACGGCCCCTTCGAGCCGGGAGAGCTCGCCGCCCTCGGTCTCGACCCGGCGCGGCGATCGATCCGCGTGCTCGGCCGCGACGGCGAGCAACTGGCGGCGCTGCGCATCGGCCCGCACGCGGCGGACGGCGCTCGAACCGAGTACGCCGCCATCGCGGACGGTTCGTCCACTGCCTTCCTCATCCCCGAGGACATCTACCAACGCCTCGACGCCGGCGCCGAGAAGTTGATCGAACGCGACGAGATATCAGAAGGTGCCGCGCCCCCAGTACCAGACGGCGAACCCGGCAACGGCATAGACGAGAACGCCCTCGACGACGCTGCACCCGCCGGCGAATAGCGATAGGGCCAACACCAGGATTGTCGACACCACCGCCACGACCTTCTCGATCCGCTCCTCCCGATCGCGCTCGTCGCGCACGTGCTCGCGCACGTCGACCCCGCACTCCGGACACTTGCCGCCCGGCCGCCGCTTCATCTCGACGCCACACTCGGGACAGTGGAACTTGGGCGGGATCGGCATCGCGAAGGATGGTACCGCGAATCCCCTTCACTTGCAGCCCAGCGTCCCGAGTCGGGCGATCGAGCGACCCTGATCAACAGCGGTTGCGGGAAGCCCTAATCGAGATCGTTGAGCTTGGCGGTGCAGGCGCCTGACTGGCAGACGCAGCCGCCGCCGCAGTCCATGGTGTTGGGCTCGCAGTTCATCGTGCACATCACCGCCGCGCAATCCGGCGCGTCGGCCTTGGCGACGCATGCCGTCGCGTGACAACAACTCGCCGGCACGCAATCGGCGTCGGTCGAGCAAGTCGCGCCGGCTGGCGCTGGCACTTCGCCGGCAGTGCAAGCAGTGCAACTACATCCCGCCAGCCAGAGCCCGGCGGCAACAACCAGCCCTGCCAATGTCAACGTCCTCATCGTTCCTCCTCCTTGCTCGTCGACGGTCGATGGCCGTCGCTCGCCTTCTCAGCCCTCGGCGGTGCAGCCGTTCAGGGCACGGCCCACCGCCGTCACCAACTCGCCTACCGAAACCTGGCCGTCGCCATTGCGATCGAAGGATGGGCACTCGCCGACGGCCTGCCTGCCGAGGGCGATGCTCACTCCGCGAATCAGCTCGTTGATACCGACGGAACCGTCGTCGTTGCAATCGCCGACACATCCCGACGGTTCCGGCGTGGGCGTCGGCGCCGGCGTCACAGCGACGCTCACCTGCGTCGTCGTATCGGGCGTCGCCGGAGTCAGCTCGACATTGCCGGCATTGTCCACCGCCACCGCGAAGAATGCGTAGGTACGCCCGTCCTCGGCCTCATAGGAGGCCGACGTGAGAGTCGTGTCGTCGAGGAATATCGCGAACTCAGCTCCGTCGATCGAAGCGTAGATGTCGTAGTGCGCGATGCCCGAACCGACATCGGTTCCGCTCCAGAAGAGCTGGATGTCGGACGACGGAGTGACTGCCGCCAACATCTCGACGCCGCCATCGGGTCCGTCGACATCGAGCGTGTTGAAGATCGCCGGAGTGTCGATCGGCGCGTTGAGATCAAAGACGATACGCGCCTGCGCGTCGATGCGGGTGCCCGTCGACGACTCGGCAAGCGGCGTGACACGCAAGCTGACGTAGCCTTCGCCGCGGTGGGAAGCGTCGTTGGGGAAGAGGAAGCCTTCCGCAGGACTCTCGGGGCCGGGGGCCTCGCCCGTAGCGGGATCGATCGCCTGCAACCGCCAGACGACCACTCCGCTCTCGCTGTCGAGCGACGCCTCGACGTCGACGTACAAACCGCTGACAGCCCGATCATCGACGCGCGTGGCGAACGACTTCGAGCCAACAGGCACATCGACGGTGACGTCGGCCCAACCGATCGTGCCGAGCTCGAAGGTCTCGGGATCGAGATCCGGATCGAGCTGATGGGTCACGGTCACGGTGGCGGCGGCCGCGGTCGCGGCGGCCAGGTTCTCGAAACGAATCATGTAGGGGAGCGGCTGCCCGCCGGCGATCCAGCCTTCGGGGCCGAAGCCGGCCGGACCGATGATGTCGTTGGGATCGAACGACGCGCGCTTGGTGGTCGAGCCCTCGGCGTGTTGCTGGATCCCGGCACAGATGGGATCGCCCGGATTCTGCGCACAGTACTCGAGCAACGCGAGCGTGCGCTCGCCGAGGATATCGCTGGGCGGCGAGCTGAACATCCAGTTCCAGAACGGCACGAAGGCGTAGTCTTCGTAGAACTGCTGGAAGTTCTCGCGCGCCTCGCGGTTGACGACGAGATTGGCGGTCTCGATCACCGCCCACGGCAAGAGGCCGGCACGGAAAGCCGACTTGACCGCGTAACGCAGCGACATGCGTGCCGCACTGAAGCCGCTGAACTTGTTGACGGTACTCTCGAGCCTGAACAGGGCTTGACCGACACGGGCCCTCGCGTTCTGCGAAACAGCGGCAATCAAGGGGCTGTTCTGACCGCCTGGACCAAGGGCCAATCTCGCAGTTTGAACCGGATACCACGCAGCATTGCCCGCCGCGGTTCGAACCGCGCCGAGAACGCTCGCGGCTGCAGCCGGCGTGATCTGTGCCGTTTCGATGCCGCGGATGATCCCGGCGACAAGGGCCTCGAAAGCGGCGGGGTTCATAACCTCCAGCCCCGAAGGATCGACGTTGGCGGTCGGAGCGTTCAGCCCGTAGCGGTACAGGTTGGTATCGCCGTCGACACCGATCGGGTCGGGGCTGACGAACCTTCCCAACTGCGAGTCGTACCAGCGCGCCCGCATGTAGTGGTTGCCCGTCGAGCTCTCGATAACCCCGATCTCGCCGCCGAAGCCGAAGGGGTCGGCGACGTTCTCGCTCGACGACAGCGTTTCGCCGTACGGAAGATGGCGATGCGAGTTGAGCGGGGTTCCGCTGTCGTCGGTGAGGAGAGCCGTGTTGGCGATTGCGTCGAAGCCGAAATAGCCAAAGCCATCTGCGTCGGCGCGCGCCGCCAGGCCGTGGCCGTAGAGATAGTGCGCGCGGGCATCTCCGGAATCGTCGTACGTCGCGACAACGTCGCTCAATCCGGCCGGATCGCGCAGATACTCGGTGCGCGCTCCGTTCTCGACGCCGGCGACGAGCATCCCGGCGTGGTCGTACTCGTACTGGGCATTGATCCCGCCTCCGACTACGGACAGAAGTCGGCCCTCGTCGTCGTAGGTGTACGATCGACCGCCTTTGGTGATCAGGTTGCCCGCGTCGTCGTAGGAGAGTGAAGTGCCGCCGACGGCGGTGTACTGGTTGAGGGAGTTCGACTGGTACGTCGTCGTCGATCCGCCGTCGATCACGCGCGTGCGGTTGCCGGCAGCGTCGTACTCATACTTGATCACGCGTCCGCTCGGCAGACGCACCTCGGTGAGCTGGCCGCGGTCGTCGTAGTCGAGCTCGGTCGCGCCGTCGGCGGTGCGCACGATGGTCGGCCGATCCATGGCGTCGTACTCGTAGGCGAAGAACGCCTGCACGATCGGACCGAGGTGATGCTCGATGCGTTCGATGCGGCCGGCTCCGTCGTATGTGTACGAGACGCTGGTACCGTTGCGATTGGTGCGCTGGGCCAAACGTCCCGCGACGTCGTACGCGTAGGTGACGAGATCGACTCCGGCGTCGTCGGTGACCGCTGCCAGACGGCCAACGGCGTCGTATTCGTAGCGCACGGCGAAGCCGTCGTGCGTGACCATCCGACTGCGCCGATTCGCATCGTCGAACTCGAAGGCCACGAAGCGCCCGTCCGGATACGTGATCCGGGCAAGGCGATCGCGATCGTCGTAGTCGTATTGCGTCGTGCCCGAATCGTCGGTCACGTCCGTGACACGGCGCAGCGAATCGTAGGTGTACTCGATCGGCGCCGCGTCGCCGACCTTCTTGTGCGTGACGTCGTCGACGTCGTTGTACGTCAGAGTGACCACCTTGCCGCGCCGGTCGATGCTCTCGGTTCGGTTGCCGCGCTCGTCGTGGTCGAAGGATTCGCTCTTGCCGTTCGGGTAATCGATGCCGACCAGGTTGCCTCTGTCGTCGTAGCGGAAGAGCATCCGATTGTTGCGCGCGTCCTCGAGCGACGTGAGGCGGTTGAACGTAACGTCGTGCGTCAGCTCGATGCTGTGTCCGAGCGGGTCCGTCTCGCGCATGATCGCGCCGCGCGCATCGAACATGCGCGACGTGCGCGTACCGTCGGGCCAGAAAATCTCGACCAGCTCATTCTTCAGGTCGTACGTGTAGCGCGTCGTGCGGCCCAGCGGGTCGGTCGAGCGGCGAATCCGGCCCGCGCCGTCCAGGCAGCTCGTGGTGGCTTCGCCGACGGCGCTCGTCACGGTCTTACAGCCGAGCGACGGGTAATCGATCGAGAACGCCTCGGCGCCGCCGTTCTTGGCACCGGAGATGCGCCGGCCGAGCGCGTCGTAGCTGAAGGTCTGCGTCACTCCTTCCTGGTCGGTGACGGTGCGCACGGCGTGCTCGACCGAAGGCCCCTCGCCGGTGACGTACGTGTAGCTGGTGCTGCCGTCGAAGTCGGTCATGCGCATCAGGTGCTCGCCCGAGGCGTCGTAGGTGAACGTGGTCTCGCGGCCCAGCACGTCGACGATCGAGGCGACGCGGCCGTTGCCGTTGTACGCGATGGTGTCGCTGTCGCCGTTGCTGTAACTGCGGCCGGTCACTCGATTGCCGGAGTAGAGGTAGGTGATGCGGTTGCCGTTCGTGTCCTCGGTGTAGTCGAGCGTACCGCTGGCACGATAGACGCCGATCGCACCGTAGGGTTCGCGCAGCCGGTAGCCGCCGCCTTGGGCAGTAAGGGTCGCGTAGTCGCCCGGCGTGCCGCGGAAGGTGCCGTTCGTCCGGCGGAAGAACTTCCTCACCTGAACACCGTTGCGGATCTGCACGTTGCCGTCGTCGTCGGTGGTGACGACGGTCTCCCAAGGCGCCAACCGACCGCGGCCGAACGCACCCATCAGATAGCGTGCGGCGATGTTTGCGAACCCGGCGCGTCCGAGCTCGTAGTGCAGCAGCGAGTTGAGGTTTTCGGTCGGTTGTCCGACCGACGCCAGATAGCGGGCGTCCTCGTCGAGCACGTCGAACAGATCGCCGAGATCGGTCCCGACACGCGCGGTGAAGTTGTCCCAGATGGCGTCCCAAGCGTCGGCCGGCACGTAGGCGGGGCGCAGATCCTGCTTCAGGCGTGCCGCATCGAGACCGACCGGCTCGCGTATCTCCACCAACTCCATGTCGACGTCTCTGGGATCGGTCGGAAGGTTGCAGTGAAAGGGACACGTGAAGGTGGCTTTGGCGCGGGCTGGGAGTACACCGCCGGTGACGCCGGCCGGGAACAGCACCTCGCTGCTCTCGCTGCCGTCGGGATTGATGAAAGCGGCGTTGTTGCTGGTGATACGCAAGACGAACGAAGTACCCGCGACATCGGTGTCGCCGACGTTCTCCAGGTTCACGGTCGCCTGCATGGTCCAGGCGGGGGTCATGCGGACAGGCATGACGAGCTTCGCGACCACACGTCCCAGCGTCCCCTGGATCACATCGAAGCCGTCGGTGAGGGTGAATTCGCGCTCGCCGTCGCTGGCGATCACGTCGAAGGATCCGACCGGCAGGCCGGCGAGATCGAAGGTGACGCCGACGCCACTGGAGCCGTTGAAGACGACGCTTTCCGCCTCGCGCTCGATCCCGTTGGCGCGCAGGGTGAAGATCGTGTTCGGCGTGAACCCGGCTCCCGTGATCGTCACGCTCACCGAACCGAGGTTGCTGCCGGTCGAGTGACTCAGACTCAGGATCTCGAGGCCGAGCTCGCGCGCCGTGATCGTGAACGGCCGCTCGCCGCCGCCCGCGGCGCCGACCAACAGCACGTAGTAGGTGCCGGCGCGGGTCGGGCTGAAAACGAGATCCTGTGTCAGATCACCGGGCGTCGCGTAGCGCTGATCGAATGCTGTGGTCGTCGGCGGACGGTCGAAGCGCACGTAGAGCTCGACCGCGTTGGGCGTTTGCAATGCGGCGCGGAACAGCAGCTCGCTTCCGGGCTGCGCGATGTACCGAAAATAGCGCGACTCACCGGTCGCAATGACGTCGTCGAGCGGCACGCCATCTTGCAACAGCGGGACCTCCTCGACGGCAAACGCCCGCGATCCGACGTTGTCCTCGTCGAGCTCTCCCACATCGGCGTCGACGTCGGCGCGCACGAGGATGAAGTGTGGTCCGGCAACGTCACCGGGCAGGGGTGCCGTGAGCGTGGCCGAGTAGGTTTCCTCGGAGCCGAGCCCGTCCCGGTGCTGCAACGTGCCGATGAGCAAGTCATCGGAGTCGAGCGTCTCGTCGCCCGACAGGTAGACGGCATCGACCCAATCGCCGTCGGCGAAGTCCTCGCTCTCGTTGCGCACCGTGTAGGTGATCGCGACGGGGTCTCCCGGCGCACCGCCGTCCGGCGCCATCACCTCGCTCACCACCAGATCGGGGAGGAAGCCGCCGTTGATCAAGACGGTGAAATTGGCGACGCCATCTTGCACGCCGGCGACGACCTCGGGCCTGGCGTCACCATTGAGATCGCCGAGGTCGACGGTGTGTGTCGCATCGCGGCCCGTGGCAACGAGCATCACGTCGTCGAACGTGCCGTCGCCGTGGCCCTTGAAGATCGCCAACGCGGTCGAGAAGCCGAAATAACCGCTGGCTACGGCGACGTCCTCGACGCCGTCCGCGTCGAGATCGGCGATCTCCGCTTCAAACGCGTTGCTCGCCGTGGTCCGGTAGGCGACCGGAGCGTCGAAGGTCGCATCGCCGTTGCCGAGCATGACGCGGAACCCGTCACTGGTCACACACAACAAGTCGACAAAGCCGTCGTGATCGAGATCGAACGGCAGAAACTGAGTCACCTGTGGCAACCCCGGCGCGGTGGTCAACGGAGATTGAAAGGTGCCGTCACCGTTGCCGCGAAACAGCATGAAACGCTCTTCGCCGCGGCTTCCGTCGGCGGAGAGGCCGTTGCGATAGACGAAATCGAGGTGGCCGTCGCGATTGAAGTCGGCCGCACCGATGGCGTAGTTGAACGCCCCCTCGATGAGCGCCGGCGCGACGATTGTGCTGCGGATAAACGTGCGAGGACTCGCCGGATCGTAGAGGTCGAGCGCCACGCCGGCGAAGAACGGAATCGTTCCCCCCGCGTGCAAATGCAGGACGTCGGGATGATCGTCCCCATTGAAATCTCCGGCGATCGGGTTGTGACCGGCCCAGAACGCATTGGGTAGGTTCGTGCGCTCGGGAAACTGCCCGGCCCCATCTCCCCATGACACCCAGGCGCCCTGATCGGAGTATGGGCAGACGACGTCGAGATTGCCGTCGGCGTCGAAGTCAGCCGTCGATAGGTTTCGCAAGCAAGGGCCGCCACTGGCCGCCGTCGGAGAAGCCCACAGCGTGCCATCCTCCATCCCGGGGATGACGCGCAGGCCACCGCTTTGAGTCATCGAAACCAGGTCGAGGGCACCGTCGCCGGTGAAGTCGGCCAGGGCGGTACCGCGCGGCTGCAAATACGTGCCAGGGAGCGTTACGTTGCGCGGCGCCCGAAAGGTCCCGGGTGTATCGCCGAGCAGCAGTGATACACCGCCGGCGCGACAGTTGCTGCATGCCGACGAGGCCACGGCAATGTCGATCGTTCCATCCTCATCGAAATCGCCGGTGACTGGCGACCAATGGTTGGTGCTATCGACCGCGGAGTGATTGAGTCTCTCGTAACCCGGACCCGGCGACGCGACCCAGCGGGATACGCGAAAGCGACCATCGCCGTCGCCGTGGCCGACTTCGACGAAGTTGCCTGGCCCGATCGAAACGACGTCGAAGTTGCCGTCGCCGTCGACATCGATCGTCTCGTGCTGACGAAGGATCATCTCCGGCCGGATGGGGATGCCGGTCGGGCCGCTGCAGTCGTCGTTCGTGGAAACGGCGAAGGTGCCGTCACCGTTGCCGCGCAGGAACATCCACGCGCCGCTCGGACAACCGCCCGGCCCCGCGATCACCAGATCGAGTATCTGGTCGCCATCGAATTGGGCGGCCCAGACACCGTTGACGATCCGGCCGCGCGTATCCGCCTGCAGGGGTGCTGCCGAGAACTCTCCGTCGCCGTCGTTGAGAAAGATGAAGACGCGCGCCACGTGCCAGGAGCCGACGGCCATATCGACGCTCAGGTCGCCGTTGAAGTCGGCGAGAACAATGTCCGTGATGCCGGTGGAAACCGGATGGAAGGTGGGGGGCTGGAACGTTCCGTCGCCATCGCCGCGCAGGACGATCAGCCGGTCGCCGGTGAAGTTGGCCGCGGTGACAACATCCAGATGCTCGTCCCCGTCCAGATGCCCTGCTTGCAACAGAAAGACGCGATCAGTGGCGTCGATGGCCAGCGGCTCCTCGAACGTGCCATCGCCGTTGCCTTCAAAAAGCACCAACTGCCGCAGGTCCGGCACGGCGACCATGACGTCGAGCATGCCGTCGGAGGTGAAGTCGCCGGCGACGATGCCGTAGGCATACGCCGGTTGACCGTTGCCCTGCCGCGGCACGGCGAATCGCGCCGGCGTCGCGAACCGCCCATCGCCGAGGCCGCGCAGAAAGTAGACGTAGGACTCCTCCGGCGCTGGACGCTCGTCGATCTGGCTGGCGGTCACAGCGAGGTCGAGTATCCCGTCTTCGTCGAAATCGCCCTTCGCCAAGCCGTAGGCCGACTGGGGTCCGTTTGGACCCAGGTTGTTGGAAGCCTGTAGCTCGAACTGCAACGACGTCGCCAAGGGCTGGACGAAGCTGATTCCTCCCGACGCGACCGCCGAGCCCGCTTCTACGGGGTTGGCCAGCGCCGCGATTGCAGTCGCAAAAACGAATGCCCGCTTCAGAGTCATGTCGCGTCCCCCGCCGATGAGCGAAACGAACCGATGCACCGCCGACGCCGTCAGCCTCGAGGCCCCCCTCGGGAGCCAACGCCGGTCACGGCCGTACCACGTAGTCGAAGGTCACGACAAACCGCGAGATGCGGGCGTGGACCGGACGGACGGTGCGCCTCGCAGCCACCCGGCCTTGTCCGGTTCGCTTCGAGCAGTCGCGGTGGATCGTTCGCGCGGCCCTACCGGATGCGCAGATCGATGGGCAGACGCGCCCAGACGCGATCGCCGGGGATGAACGGAATCGCGCGCAGCAGCGAGGTCGGGTCGAACAGCCGCGACTGGCCGCCAAAGCGACGCCCCAGGGCGGCGCGCCAGAAGCTCTGCGGCCTGGGAAAGCGCTCGATCGTCACCGGGGCCGCGACGTCGACGCCAATGGCGCGCTTGGCCTCGTCGAACGCCTCCTCGAAGCCGCCCAATTCGTCGGCGAGACCCCGCGACCAGGCCTGGCGGCCCGTCCACACCCTGCCCTGCGCCACGGTCTCGACCTCTTCGCGCGCCATCTTGCGACCCTCGGCGACCTTGCCGACGAAATCGTCGTAGAAGGCCTGCGCCTCTGCGAGGATGCGCGCCCGCTCGCCATCGCCGAGCGGTGCGTAGTCCGAGTACAGGGCCGTGTGCCGGCCGCGGCTGACGATCTCCTTGCGCACACCGAGCTTGTCGTACAGCTCGCGCAGGTTCGCGCGGCCGGCGATTACTCCGATCGAACCGGTCACGGTGCCGGGCTCCGTGAAGACCTTCCGCCCGGCGAGCGCGACGTAGTAACCGCCCGAGGCCGCGACGTCACCGAAGGAAACCACCAGCGGCTTCTTCGCGGCGGTCAACACCAGCTCGTGCCAGATGAGGTCGGAGGCGAGACCGGAGCCGCCGGGACTCGAGACTCGCAGCACCACCGCCTCGATGTCCTCTCGTTCGCGCACTTCCTCGAGCGCCTTCTTCAGCACGCTCGCGGCGGCGCCGCGACCGCGGCCGACGATCGACGGGCCGTCTTCCATCTTGATGGTGCCGTTGATGTGCACGACCGCGACATGATGCGCCGGCGCGCGCAACACCTGCTTGCGAATCTCGCGACCGCGCCGCGGAGCATAGTCGTCCTCTTCGATGGACTCGGCGCCGTCGATCTCCTTTTCGAGGGCCTGCTTGGTTTCGTCGGCGTATTCCAACGCGTCGATCAATCCTCTCTCCCTGGCTTCGCGCGCCAGGAAGGGCCCCGCGTCGATCGTGTCGCGCAATGACGCCGGCTCGATGCCGCGGGCGCTCGCCACGTCTTCGACGATCTGTCCGTACAGATCGTCGATCAGTCCCTCCATCATTTCGCGGTGCTCGGGCGACATGCCGCGGCGAGTGAAGCCCTCCGCCGCCGACTTGTAGGCGCCCATCTGCACGACCTCGGCACGCACTCCGAGAGTCTGGAGAGCATCTAGGAAGAACATCGCCTCGGTGGCGAGTCCGACGATCTCGAGCGTTCCGGACGGCGACACTGCGATCCGGTCGCCGGCGCTGGCCAGGTAGTATTCCGGCAGTCCGCCGCCGTCGAGCTGAAACCACACTCGCTTGCCGGCGGCGCGCAACGCCTGGATCGAGCGACGCAGCCCCTGGATACGCGCCCAGCTCGCGTCGATCGGACCGCAGTGGATCAACACCGCGCGCAGCCGTGAATCGTCGCGCGCCCAGCGCAGCATGCCGATCAGCGACAGGTAGTCGGTGGGAGCGCGCCGCAGCCACGGCAACATGGCGCCGTCCTGGCCGTCTTCGGCGAGCTCACCGGCGATCTCCAACGTCAGGATCGCGTAGTCGGGCGCGCGGCCAAAGCGCGCCAGCACCCAGTCATACACCGACAGGGCACCCAGCCAGAGGCGCCTGCGTACCGCCTTCATCCGCACCGCCGGGAGCCTATGCCCCACCGCACAGCGTGGCAACACGGCCCGAGAGCGATCTCTCGGGCCGTGTCTTCTCGGGTGTGGGTGGAGTGGGGGTGGGGAGGAGCCTTTTAGACGGCGGCCGCCGACACCAGGTCGGCGTCGTCGTTCGCGGAAAAATCGGGCAGCGGAAGATCGGCCACGCGCGGCGGCTTCAGTGCCGTTTCATGGTGCTGTTCCCAGCGCCGCAGACCGCCGCGCAGGTATTCCGGCTCGATGCCGAGAATCATGCACACGTTCTCGAAGGAGAACGGCCAGGTGCGGTCGGTCGAGGCAAACCAATCGCGCGCTTCTTCGTACAGCTCGCGCGCACTCTCAGCTTTCGCGAACCGATACTTCTTGAAGCAGTGGATGGCGTCCTCGAGGATGGCGAACACCAGATTGTACTCCGCCTCTTGAGGGCCTCTGCCGCGCCGGGTCGTCCTGTACTGCGACGGCAGCATTACGTCGGGTTGGAAGAGACTTCCTTCGCCTACAAGATGATCTCTCATGGTGCTCGGGTAGACGAAGCGACTATCGGGATTATTCAGACGCAGTCGCGAGATCGTTCACCGGTACATAAGTCGATGAAAACTCGCGACTTCCACCCCCGGAGAGAGGCGTGGCGCCTATCTCAAATGCTGAACGACTGACCGCACCCGCAGGTGCGTTTGACGTTCGGATTGTTCAGCGTGAACCCGGTGCTCATCAGGCTGTCCTGGAAATCGAGCACCGTACCGTTCAGGTAGAGAAAGCTCTTGCGGTCGACCATCACGCGAGCCCCGTCGCGCTCGAACACCTTGTCTCCCTGCTTCGGAGCATCGACGTCCATCTTGTACTGCAACCCCGAGCAGCCGCCGCCCACGACCTTTACGCGCAGACCCTTCTCCGGTTCACCGGAGGTCAGATTGAGAATGCGGAATACAGCGCCGTCGGTCAGATCGATTGCCACGATTGCTCTCCTTGAGACGACAGATCCTATCAGACAGAAGCGCGCATCCGAAACTCGGGGGAGAGGCCGCGCAGCCGCGCGACCTCGCTCGCCACGCGTTCGATGACGTAGTCGATCTCGGCCTCGGTGTTGCTCCGCCCGACCCCGAAGCGCACCGAGCCCTGCGCCAGGCCGTCCGGCAGCCCGATCCCCTTCAGCACGTGCGACGGTTCGAGGCTGGCCGTCGTACACGCCGAACCGGACGACACGGCGATGTCCTCGAGCGCAAGGAGCAGGGACTCGCCTTCGATGAAACGCACGCTGACGTTCAGGTTGCCGGGGTGGCGCTCGGTCGGATGCCCGTTGAGCTTCACGTCGCTGATCCGCCCGAGCAGCCCCTCGCGCAAGCGATCCCGCAGCGCCGATAAGCGGACGACGTCGCCATCCCGACGGCGCGCAACCAACTCGCAGGCGGCTCCCATGCCGACGATTCCCGGCACATTCAGTGTGCCGGATCGCATGCCGCGCTCGTGGCCGCCGCCATACAGGATCGGCCGCAGCCTCGCCCGCGGTTGGCGGCCGCGCACGTACAGGGCCCCACATCCCTTGGGGCCGTAGACCTTGTGCGCGCTCAACGACAACAGATCGACCTTCATTGCCTCGACATCGATCGGCAGCACGCCGGCGCTCTGCGCCGCGTCGGTGTGGAACAGGACGTCGCGCTCACGGGCGACGGCGCCGATCTCGGCGATCGGCTGCACGGTGCCGATCTCGTTGTTGGCGTGCATGATCGTCACCAGGACGGTGCGATCGGTGATCGCGGCGCGTACCTCCTGCGGGTCGACGAGGCCGTTGCCGTCGACCGGTACCCAGGTGACCCGAGCCCGCCCGGCGCGCTCGAGGGCCTTGCAGCAATCGACAACGGCCTTGTGCTCGGTCGCCGCGGTAACGATGTGATCCCCTCGTTCCGCATAGAACTCGACCACGCCCTGGATGGCGAGATTGTCCGACTCGGTGGCGCCACTGGTCCACACGATGTCGCGCGGGCGCGCCCCGATCAGGTCCGCTACCTGTCCCCGCGCTCTCTCCACGGCCTCGTCCGCTTCCCAGCCCCAGAGGTGCGTCTTGCTGGCCGGGTTGCCGAACTTCTCGGTGAAGTAAGGCAGCATCGCCGCGAGAACCTCCGGATCGACCGGAGTGGTCGCATGATGATCGAGATAGACGCGCATCGCGTTGTCTCCCGGCGGCGCCATTGCAAGTCCGCGACCCCGCTCGGTCCACCGACCACTCGCAGGCCGAGGTCGGCTTTGCAACTCAGCCTCTTCCAACCCAAAAAATGGGCGGCGCCGGATCACTGGGCCATTGCCAGATTCGCACGGGTCTTGATAGCGTCCCCGGCCATGAACATCGCGACGCTTCGCCGCACGGCGCGTGCTTTCCTTCTCATCGCAACTTCACTACTGCCCTTCACGGCGGTTGCGGAGCCGGTTCTTCCCGATCTGATCGGCAACATTCATTCGGACTCGCAGTTCATCCCCTGCAGTCGCTCCGCCGAGCACATCGTCATCGACCAAAGCTCTCATCTCGATCCGCGCTGCACGTACACCGGCGGTTTCGAGATCGTCGCTTCCGAGGTCGAGTTCGACTGTCGGGGAGCCACCATCGACGACCCCGAAGGCGACGACCCGCACGGCGTCTGGGTGCACGCCCCGACGGCCACCGCCCTGAAGAGAGTGGCCGTGCGCAACTGCATCATCCAGAATTTCGAGTACAACTTCCGCGTCAGCCGCGATGGCTTCAAGGATCTTCTGCAAGGCACGGAGTACCGCAACGCATTCGTGCGCATCGAATTGCGCAACAGCCGTCTGCGCGGCGCCCGCGCCAACGGCGTCCTCGTCGACGGCTACGTCACGGACGTTCGCTTGCGCGACCTGGAGGTCGCCGACTCGGGCGGCGCCGGCATCTACTTGGCCGGCGGCTCGCGCGGCAACCGCATCCTGCGCAGCTACATCCACGACAACGGCTTCGGTGACGTCGACCCGGTCAACGGCGTGCCCATCGAAGTCGGCGGCGTCGAGTTTCGCTATCTGAGCACTGGCCGCGAGGGGCTCGCCATCGACGGCTCGCGAGACAATCGCGTCGCCCGCAACCGCTTCGAGAACAATTCGTACGGCGCGGTGTTCCTCTACAAGAACTGCGGCGAGCTCGCGACCGAAGATCCCGCTCAGTGGTGGCCGCGCCGCTATGGCGCCGACGACAATCGAATCCGTCGCAACGTCATCACCAACGAGGCCAACGGCGTCTGGGTCGGGTCGCGCATGTCGCAAAACCAGATCGCCCTCGATTGCAGCGACCCGTTCTACGTCAGCAGCGCGACGACGCGGGTTCACGAGGACTTCGCCGACGGCAACACCGTCCAGAGCAACACGTTCACGAACGTCGGCTTCGCCATCCGCATCGAGGACGATGGCACGCGCGTCGAGCGCAATACCATCATCAGCGATCGGCGCGAGCACATGGGCATCACCATCGGCAACGATTATCGCACCAACGTTCTCGGCCGTCCCGTCACCGGCACGACGGTGCGCGGCAACCGCGCCAACATCTTCCTGAACGAGGCACCGTTCGTATGGGTGCACGGTATCGGCGGACTGGTTTTCGAGCGCAACCGCGTCACCGGCGGCTCCTCTCTCATCCACCAAGTCGTTCCGCCGACGAACGAATTCCACCTTTTCGTCAAGGAGCTGTTGGCACCTTAGTTTTGCGCGTGTTCCCGCTGCTGCCCCTCGTTGTGACGCGCCGATCAGCGAGATCGAGCGCGCCCTCGCAGCCGAGTGCGCCCCGCTGGGGATCCGCGCCGCATCGCCTTGCGCGAGTTCCCAGGAGAATCCTTTGAGCCCCAACAAGAAAGCGCCTTCCGCAAAGAAGGCGGCAGCGAAGAAGAACGCCGGTAAGCGAGCGTCGGCAGCCGGCAAGTCGGCGACCAAGAAGGCCGTAAAGTCGAAGGCCTCCGCGAAAAGCGGCGCCGCGAAGAAGTCCACGGCGAAGCGCAGTGCCGTCAGGACCGCGCCTGCCGCCAAGCGCAGCCAGGCAAGGAAAGCCGCCGTCGGCAAACGCCCAGCGGCCAAGGTCGTCGCCACCCCCGTGTCGGGCCGACGGCGTCGCGCGATTTTCATCGACGTCGAGAACACGAGCAGCGCGACGGCGCTCTTCGAGGTGATCGAGTCTCTGAAGATCGATCGTCTGTCCGAGACGGTCGAGTTCTTCGCCGTCGGCAACTGGCGCGTCGTCGGCCAGAACGTCGGCCGCGAGCTCGCCGCGCTCGGCGCCAAGCTCGTACACAGCGCGCCGGCACCTCGGGTCCGCGATTGGAGCGATCTGTGGATCGCCGTGGTGGCAGGCACCTGGATCGCGCGCGCCGCCCCCGGCGACGTACTGGAGATCGTCTCCAATGATCGCGCGTTCGACGCCGTGGGCGACGCCGCCGCGGCAGAAGGCGTCATCTACCGCCGCATCCAACACCGCCGAGGCGCCACCGCGAGCGACGCCGCGGAAGTTGTCACCGAGGTCGACTCCGAGCGCACCGCCCGGCGCCGGCGGCGCCGGCCGCGACGCGGGCGCGGCGCGGCAACGCCCGTGGTCGCCGTCGTGGCAACAGCCAGCGCACCGCCGGCACCGGCGAAGGTAGAGAGCGACGCACACGACATCGGCGAAGCGCACGGCGCATCGCGCGACCAGATGGTTGCCATCGTCGAGGATCTGGCGCGTGGCCGCAGCACCCCCTGGGTCAATCTCGACGTCCTGGAAGCCGCCCTCAAGCGCCTCGGATTCCAGCGGCCACCCAACTCACCGCGCCTCGTCACCCGCCTGCGCCGCCTGAAGGGCTTCGAAGTCGATTCGCACGGCCGAGTTCGACTCGCCGAGCACACCGCGGCCAGTTGAAGCGAGCTGCTAGTTGAGCTTGGGATCGAGCGCGTCGCGCAGCGCGTCGCCGACGACGTTGAGAGCGTAGATGATCGCGAACATCGCGACCGTGACGCCGACCAGCGGCCACCAGATACCCTGCGCCAGCTCACCGGTCGCATCCTGGATCATCGTCCCCCAACTGTCGCCGTCCTGAATTCCGACGCCCAGAAACGTCAAAATCACCTCCGACTTGATCGCATCCAACACGGCTAGCGAGGCGGTGACGATCGGCAGGTGCATCACGTTCGGCAGGATGTGACGCACGATCACCCGCGCGTCCCCGGCACCGAGGAGCTGCGCCGCCAGCACGTACTCGCGGCCCTTGTGCTTCAAGACCTCGCCGCGCGTCAGGCGGCACAGCCCCACCCAACCCACCAGACCGAGCGCGAGACAGACGGCGAGAAGACCCTTCCCGAGCACGTAGGAGATGCCGATGATCAGCAGGATCGACGGGATCGACGTCACGACCGAGTAGAGCCACACCACCAGCGCATCGACTTTGCCGCCGTAGTAGCCGGCGACGGCACCGAGCAGCATGCCGAGCGGGATCGAGATCGCGGTCACGACGAAACCGATCGTCATCGCCGTCCGTGTGCCGGCGAGAACCTTGTACAAGACCGAGCGCCCGAAGATGTCGGTGCCGAGGATCGTCGCGGGCGCCAAGGTCGGCGGCTCGTACGAACCGCCGACGCGCTCCTGGAAGTCGGGAAGCAAGCCGACGTAACCCGCCAGTGCAATCAGCGTGTAAAGCGCGACCACGCCGCCGCAGAACAGGACGAACCGCCGGCGCCGCAGGTTCGCCACCGCCCGCCCGACCAGCCCCCCCGGTGCGGCGATCATGACAACTTCACCCGCGGATCGACGTAGGCGTAGAGGATGTCGGTCAGGAGATTGAACAGCGAGTACGCGATGGCGATGAGCACGGTCAGCGTCATCAGGATCGGACGGTCGCCGGTGTTCACCGCGTTGATCAGTGTGTCGCCGATGCCCGGGATACTGAAGAAGCGCTCCATCAAGAACGCGCCGAGGATCAGAAACGGCACCGAGGTCACCCAGTAGGTGAGCACCGGGATCATCGCGTTCTTGAGGATGTGCTTGAACAGCACCCGGCCCTCGCCGGCGCCTTTGGCAAACGCCGTGCGCACGTAGTCGGCACGCGTCTCGTCGAGGAACACGGTCCGCAGCACGCGGATGTCGGGCCCCGCGGACACCACGACGATGATGATCCAGGGCAGCAACAGGTACGGTATCGAGGCGAGCCCCGGCTCATAACCGCTGATCGGAAACCAATCGAGGCGAAACGCGAACACGTACTGAAAGGTGATGATGTAGACCAGGTAGGAGACGCTCATCGAGCCGACGAAGACGAACGTCGAGTAGTGGTCGAGCCAACTGCCGCGGAAGTATGCGATCAACAGCGCCACAGCAATGCTGAGCACGATCCCGACCAGAAAGGGCGGCACGGTCACTGACAGCGACACCAGAGCGCCGCGCTTGAAGATCACCGTCAGCTTCTCGCCGCTGTTGTAGGACTCGCCGAGATCGAACGTCGCAATGCGCCGGACGAAATCGACGAACTGCATCGGCAGCGGCTTGTCGAGCCCCCAGCGACTGCGCAAGTCGGCGATCGCCTCCGGCGTCGCGTGGGAACCGAGGGCGGTGCGCACCGGATCCTCGCCGACCGTGGCGAACAGGACGAACACCAAAACCGCGACGCCGAACACGATCGGAATCATGTGCAGCAAGCGGCGCAGGATGTACGCGGTCACGGCGCCTCCTCCCGTACCGCCGGTTGCTCGAGATCCAGATACTTGTACGGGGCGTCGTTCATCATGTGCCCGACGACGTTGCGCAGCCATTTCTGGTAGAGCGAGAACGCGAGCTGGTTGAAGCGCAGGATGACCGGCACTTCGTCACGGATGATCTCCGCCATGCGTTTGAACTTCGCGAAGCGCTCGGGACCGTTCTCCATGAAGCGGCTCTCCTCGTACAGACGATCGTACTCGGCGTCGGCGAACGAGCTCATGTTCGGCCCCGGCGGGCCGTTCTTGCTGTACAGCAACTGATAGAAGTTCTCGGCGTCGGGATAATCGGCGAACCACCCTGACGACCCGACCTGGAAGTTCCCCGACTCGACGCGCTGCAAGTACGCCGAGAACGTCAGGAAGCGCGCCACCGCCCGGATGCCCACCGACGCCAACTGATAGCGGATGAACTCGAACCCCTGGCGCATCTCCTTGGTCGTGGACCGGAAGTCGAAATAGATGTCGGGCAGTCCCTCGCCGCCGGGATACCCAGCCTCGGCCAGCTTCGCCCGCGCCTTCTCCGGGTCGTAACGGTAGTACGACACGTCGATGTCGCGCTCGCTGCCCGCGATCGGATGCGGGACGATCGTCGCCAGCGACTCGCCGCGTCCGTTCAGCATGATCTTGATGTACTCCTCGACATCGAGCGCGTAGGCCATCGCCTGACGCAGGGCCCGATTCTTCCCGACCAGTGGATCGCGCATGTTGAAGGCGATGTACTCGCACGTCAGCGCCTCCTCCCAGCTCATCCGGAAGTATTCGGAGTACGGCGGCTTGAGCCGGAAGCTATCCGCGTCGAGGCGTTCCACCATCTTGATGAAGTTGTCGCGGTCGACCGTGTGCAGGTCGAGCGCCCCTTTGCGAAAGCGCAGCATCGCCGGCTGCGACTCCTCGATCAGGGGCAAGTGCACCTCGTCGACCAGTGGCAACTGCCGCCCGCCCGCATCCAGCAAACCCGCTTCTCGGTGACCACTCTCACCCTCTGATGGATAGGAGCCGTGATAGTCGCGATTCTTCGCCAGCACCACGGTGCCGCGGCGGTCGTTCTGGACGAGCACGAACGGCCCGGTGCCGACAGGGTTGCTGCCGAAGTCGTCGCCGTAATGCTCGACGGCCTCGCGCGCGACGATCGACATCGGCGTCGCGGCCAACGGATACAGCGCCAGCGGATTCGGCCCGGTAAATCGCACTTCCAGGCGGTGATCGTCGATGCGCCGCAGACCGGCGACGTCGCGGCTCGCGTAGTCCATCCCCTTGCCGTGCGTGCGCGTCGCTTCGCGGAACTCGTCGAGGCCGACGATCACCCCCTGCATCAAGATGTAGCTCTTGGCGTTCACGTGAGCGTCCGCGAACCGCTTGATCGAGTAGATGATGTCGTCGATCGTCAGCTCGCGACCGACGCCGCCGGGAAAGGCGGGACTGTCGATGAAGCGGACGCCCCGGCGCAGCGTGAACAGATAGGTGACGCCGTCGGCCTGCTTCTCCGGCATCGTCGCCAGCAGATTCGGCACCAACTGATACGGCCGTTTCAAGTAGTGGTACTCGAGCAGCGTGTCGTAGACGTTGCCGATGATCTCCGCGGAGGCGGAGTCGAACTGCCCGGCCGGATCGAGCGTCTTGTACTCGGTGCGTCGCGCGATGCGCAGGATCTTGCGCCCCCCGTCGTCGGGACGCTGCGGCTCACCGCCGCCCGCGCAAGAGAGCAGCACCGCGGCCGCCAGCGCCGCCGTCGCCCAGCCGAACCAACGGCGGATCATCCGATCTCCTCGGCGAGATGGCACGCGACGAGATGTCCTTCGTCGATCGGCCGCAGCGACGGCACCTCGCTCCGACAGACGTCGCGCGCGTACTTGCAGCGCGTGTGGAAGCCGCAGCCCGGCGGTGGGCGATTGGGGCTCGGCGGATCGCCGGGCAGTCGCTCGCGCTCACCGCGGACAGTCGTCCGCAGTTGCGGAATCGCCGACAGCAGTGCCTTGGTATAGGGGTGCCGCGGCCGCCCGTAGATCGCATCGGGCGCCGCCAGCTCGACGATGCGGCCGAGATACATCACGGCGACTCGATCGGCGATGTACTTCACCACCGCGAGGTCGTGGGAGATGAAAACGTACGTCAGGTTCAGTCGCGACTGCAGCTCGACGAGCAGATTGAGCACCTGCGCCTGGATCGACACGTCGAGTGCCGATACCGGCTCGTCCGCAACCACCAGCGTCGGTTCGAGCACCAAAGCGCGCGCGATGCAGATGCGCTGGCGCTGGCCGCCGCTGAACTCGTGCGGGAACTTGTCGAGATCCTCGCTGCGCATTCCGACCAGCTCGAAGAGCTCTTCGACGCCGGCGCGCCGAGCGCTGCGATCGGCGACGCCGTGGATTAGCAGGGGCTCCTCCAACGCGGCACGGATTGACATGCGCGGGTTCAGAGAGCCGAACGGATCCTGGAAGATCATCTGCAGCTCGCGCCGCAGCGGCGCGAGCTCGCTGTGCTCGAGGTCGGCGATCTCACGGCCGGCGAATCGGATCGAACCCGCGGTCGGTCGGTACAAGCGAACGAGCGCGCGGCCGAGCGTCGTCTTGCCGCATCCCGATTCGCCGACGACGCCGAGAGTCTCGCCCTTCTCGATCGAGAAGCTCACCTCGGTGAGCGCCTGCACCGTCCCGATCGGGCGGCGCAACAAGCCGCCGACGATCGGGAAGTGAACGCTCAGGCCGCGCACCTCGAGCAGCGGCGACGTGGTCATTCGCTGATCCGTCCGGCGACCAAATGGCACGACACGTTACGATCCGGCGCCGCGGGTTCGAGAGGCGGCGTCTGATCGCGGCACATCTGCTGGACATGTGGGCAGCGCGTGTTGAAGCGGCAGCCGGACGGCATCGCGCGCAGCGCCGGCACGCTGCCGTCGATCGTCGTCAGCGGCCGCGACTTGTCGTCGTCGAGCGTCGGCATCGAGGCCAACAGCGCACGCGCGTAGGGATGCAGCGGCTCCGCGATCACCTGCGCCGCCGGTCCGCGCTCGGCAATGCGCCCGGCGTACATGATCGCGACGTCGTCAGCGACTTCCGACACGACGCCGAGATCGTGGGTGATCAGCAGGATCGACGTTCCCAGACGGCTCTGCAGCTCGTTCATCAAGTCGAGAATCTGCGCCTGGATGGTGACGTCGAGCGCTGTGGTCGGCTCGTCGGCGATCAGCAACTCGGGCTCGCACGCCAGCGCCATGGCGATCATCGCTCGCTGCAGCATGCCGCCGGAGAACTGAAACGGATACTCCCCGGCACGGCGCTCGGCGTCCGTAATGCCGACTTTGCGCAGCATCTCGATCGCCGCGTCGCGCGCCTCCGCCTTCGCGTAGTCGCGGTGGATACGAAAGACCTCCGCGATTTGCTCGCCGACGGTGAAGACCGGATTCATCGCGGTCATCGGCTCCTGGAAGATCATCGAGATCCGATTGCCGCGCACGGCGCGCATCTCCGCCGCATCGAGCGTGCGCAGATCGGTGCCGTCGAGCCGGATCTCTCCGGCGTCGATCGCCCCGCCCTCGTCGAGCAGCCGCATCACCGCCAGCGCCGTGACACTCTTGCCGCAGCCCGATTCGCCGACCAATGCCAGCGTTCGCCCGCGCTGCACCGTCAGGCTGACGCCATCCACCGCCCGCAGGCGCCCATCATCGGTGCGAAACGACACCGCCAGGTCACGAACCTCGAGCAATGCGTTCATGAATTCACCACAGAGGCACAGAGGACACAGAGATAGCTGTGTCGCCGGGCGCTTCCTCGGCTTGCTCGCGTGCAGTCAGTCATGAACCTGACGATAGTAAGAATCGATGCGTCGCGAGCGATTCGGAGGTTTCGAACGCAGTGCGAGATCTCTGTGCACTCTGTGCCTCTGTGGTGAAGAGTCCTTCACCCGAAACATTGGCGAACTGCCAGGTCGTTGCCCTTCTTGATCTCGCGGTACTTGCTCCAGAAGGACTCGTCGATTTCGCGCAATTGTCTGTTCTTGCTTGTGCGGTAGCGCCGCAGGTGTCCCGGGCCGCCGTTGTAAACGCAGTAGGAGGCGCGCGCGAGATTGTCACGATTGCCTGTCGCCGTGTGCTCGCCCTTCTTGATGGCGTAGTCGACGAGGTAGTGCCGCAAGATCTCGATGCCGGCCGCCGCGTTGTATGAGAAGTCGTCGCGCAGCGCGCGCACGTCGTAGATGCCGCGCCAGACGTGTTGGTTGACCTGCATGACTCCGAGCGCACCAGCCGAGGATGTGATCGTCTTGACCTTTCCGCCGACGCGCACGAACTGCCGCCAGCAGCTCTCCTTCCACGCGGTAGCCAACACCATCGAGCGGAACAGAGACTGGTACTCGTCCGCCAGCTTGTGCTTGGCGAGAACCTTCTCGCGACTCAGCTCGAGCGCTTGCAGAGCGATCGGCAAATACTGCGCGGCGTCGGCGCGCGTCGGCGCCCAATTGCGCAGACGCCGCGTCAATGCCGCCGCGTCACTGCCCTCATCTGCAGCGGCGCTCGGAACGATCCAGTCGAACCAACCGGCGCCCGCCGCCGGGGACGGCTCAGATTCCGCGGGGGCCGATTCCGGCATCAGCTCCGACTCGGTAGGTGCCGCGTCCGGCGACGGCTCGACCTCAGTCGGTTGTTCTGCAGATGAAGGCTCGACCTCAGTCGGCTGTTCTACAGGTGAAGGCGCCACCTCGGTCGGTTGATCCAACGGTGAAGGCTCGACCTCCGTCGCTTGCTGCTGCGGCGAGGTCGGCTCTCCTTCTGGCGAAGGCTCGACCTCGGTCGGTTGTCCCAGCGGCGACGTGGGCTCCTCTTCTGGCGAAGGCTCCAGCTCAGTCGGCTCCCCTTCCGGCGACGTCGGCTCGTCTTCCGGCGACGGTTCGATGTCGGTCGCTTCCATTTCCGGAAGTGGCGTCGGCAGCTCGAGCGGGTCTCCGAAGCCGAGCAACTCGCGCAGCTCGGGATTGACGTCGGTGTCGTACGCCAGCGGGTCGTCCGTTCCGACCGGATCGAGCAGCCGTGCCAGGCGGCGCAGGCCCTCGGCGGAGATTTCGACGCCCACCTCCGGGCCGACCTGGTCGAGCGCCTGCAGCGCGTCGGCCGCGGCGATGAGGCTGAGGTAGCGCAGCGACGTCTCACCGGGCAGTCCGATGCTGAGCTCGCGCAACAGCGGACGCAGCCGCGCCCAGGTTTGCACGAACAGCTCGCGCACGGGATCTTCGCCGGCTTCCGGATTCGAGCGCAGGGCGTACGCCAGATCGTAACGCGCCTCCAAGAACACGTGGCGCAGCTCCTGGATCTGCTCCTCGTCGTGCGGATCGCGCGAGAGGCTGAGGACCATGAAGGTCATGAACGCGTCCCAACGCTGCCACGACTGTTCCCATCGCTCGAGCTCCTCGACGGTGAGCGTCGGCTCCGGCCGCGCCGGCGCGGCTACCCGCGGCGGGATCTCGGACAGATCGATGCGCAGATCGACGGCGAGCCCCTCGTCGATGACGCGCGGGTTGGCGAAGGTCAGCGAGTTGAGCAGCAGCCGCGTGCGCGACGCGTCCTCCTGCGACAGGAACAGCGGCAGCGCGACGCTGAGCTCGGTCAGCGGCCCGCGCAGATCGACGACCAGGTCCTCGAGGCGCGGGTGGACTCCCGATTTGACCAGATCCCAGAGCTTGCCGGTCAGCCCCTTGCCACCTGTCGACGCCTCGACATTGGAGTCGACGACCCGGAAGCGAATCACCGGCACGCCCGGGTCGACGCGCGGCTCCTCGTGCACCTCGATCACCCCTTCCCAGTTGGTCAGGGTGACGCAGCGCCCCATCCACGCCCCGAGCCGCGCGCGCGTCTGCGTGCGCACGACCAACCTGCCGTCGCGACTGGCGACCGACGGCGAGGAGAGCACCACCTGATTGCAGCCGCGCGCGTCCCTCAGTGCCTCCGCCGTATCGCCTTCGCCGGTATAAACGGTATCGAGCAGGATACGCTCGATGAAGGCGTGATCGAGTTGCAGAGGTACCGTGACCTCGCG
>CADEER010000019.1:3828-58601 GCA_902826395.1 uncultured bacterium | reverse complement strand
ATCGTGTACGGGTACGCGTACGAGTACGTGTACGGGAGAAAATCGACGGTCTCTTTCGCCGGGATGACTTCTGAGGGGCGACGCTCTTCTTTTTGCCCGGCGGGGCTGGCGCTGGTAGTCGAGAAGCGATGAACCGAGTCGCGGAGGAGATCGAAATCGAGGCGGAGCACCTGGCGGCGCGCGGCATCGCTCGTGAAGAGGTCGAGCGGCAGCTCGACTTGTTTCGCAATCCGCCGGGCTATGCCGATCTGGTGCGCCCCTGCGCGATCGGCGACGGCATCGAAAGTCTCGGCGAGGACGAGCGCGCGGCGTCGCTGGCCGCTTATGAGCGCGCACGCGACGCCGGCCGGTTGAGCAAGTTCGTGCCCGCATCGGGCGCCGCGTCGCGCATGTTCCAGGCGCTGCAGAGTTATCGCGACGCCGACTGCGGGCTGGTGGAGCTGGAGCGCATGGCGGCCGACGGCGATGCCAAGGCGGAGATCGTCGTGCGCTGCGTGAACGATGCCGCGCAGTTGCCGTTTGCAGCCGAGCTCGACGCCGAGCTGCGCCGCCGCGGCAGCGACCTGCGATCGGCCTGCGCGAGTGGCGATCTGCGCGATCTGGTCGATGCGATGGTCGGCGACGAGGGACTCGACCTGGCCGCGGTGCCCAAGGGCCTGTTGCCGTTTCATCGTTATCCGGGCGCCGTGCGCACCGCCTTCGAAGAGCACCTGCGCGAGGCAGTGGAGCTGGTGCGCGACGGCGACGGCCGCGTGCGTCTTCACTTCACGGTGTCGCCCGAGCACGTGTCGGCGTTCGAAGAAGCGCTCGACGGCGTGCGACGCGACATCGAAAAGGAGGGCGACAGCCGTCTCGAAGTGGGCTTCTCGACGCAGTCGCCGAGCACCGACACGATCGCCGTCGATCTCGCCGACCAACCGTTTCGCGACGGGGAGGGAAGACTGGTCTTCCGGCCCGGCGGGCACGGTGCGCTGCTCGACAACCTGGCGCACTGCGGCGCCGACATCGCGCTGTTGCAGAACATCGACAACATCCAACCGGATCGCGGCCGCGCCGACAGTCTGTATTGGAAGAAGCTTCTGATCGGCCGTCTGGTGCGGCTCGAGGAGTTGCGCGCGTCGGCCCTCGCCACCGGGAAGGCTGGGCACATGCGCGATGTCGCCGGAGCCTTCGGCATCGATCCCGGCGCCGACAGCGACCTGGTACGGCTGCTCGACCGGCCGATCCGTGTCGGCGGCGTGGTGGCGAACACCGGCGAACCGGGCGGCGGGCCGTTCTGGGTGCGCGGCGACGGCGGCACGATCACGCGGCAGATCATCGAAAGTGCGCAGGTCGACCCGGATTCGCCCGAGCAGCAGAGAATCTTCCGCGGCGCCAGCCACTTCAATCCGGTGCTGCTCGCGTGCAGCCTGCGGGACCTGGAAGGCCGGCCTTACGAACTGGAGCGCTTCGTCGATCGCCGTGCCGTGTTCATCGCCAAGAAGAGCTTCGAGGGCCGCGACCTCAAGGCACTCGAGCGTCCCGGCCTGTGGAACGGCTCGATGGCATACTGGGGCACCGTCTTCATGGAGATCGGCGCCGCGGCCTTCACGCCGGTGAAGACAGTGGTCGACCTGCTGCGCGCCGAGCACCAGGCCTGACTTTTTCACCACAGACACGGAGGCACGGAGGGCTGATCCGGCAGACGGGGGAGTGTCATGGCTCCTTTCTCGCTGCGAAATCTCGGTGTCTCTGTGTCTCTGTGGTGGGAATTCTTGATTTTTGCAGGCTGCGCTGGGATGGCTTACGGGATGCGCACGGTCGTCGTCACCGGCGGGGCAGGGTTCATCGGCTCCAATTTCGTTCGCGTCGCCTTGCGGCGGCCCGATCTGCGCGTCGTCGTGGTCGACAAGCTGACCTACGCTGGGCATCGCGAGAGTCTGCACGGCCTCGATCCCAAACGCTGCGAGCTGTTGGTCGGTGACATCGCCGACGGCGGGCTGGTGCGTCGCGTTTATGAGGAGTACCGGCCGGCCTGGGTGGTGAACTTCGCCGCCGAGAGTCATGTCGACCGCTCGATCGACGGGCCGCGCGATTTCATCCAGGCAAACGTCGTCGGCGCCTTCGAGATGCTGGAGGGAGCGCGCCGCTACCGCGACGGGGGGGCGGGCGATGACTTCCGCTTCCTGCACGTCTCGACCGACGAGGTCTACGGTAGCCTCGGCGCGACGGGTGCGTTCAGTGAGACGACACCGTACGCTCCCAACTCTCCGTACGCGGCGAGCAAGGCGGCCGCCGATCACCTCGTGCGCGCCTACCACGAAACCTATGGCCTGCCGCTGTTGCTCACCAACTGTTCGAACAACTACGGCCCCTACCAGTTTCCCGAGAAGCTGATCCCGCTGATGATCCTCAACGCTCTCGAAGGCCGGGAGCTGCCTATCTACGGCGACGGCGGAAACGTGCGCGACTGGCTCTACGTCGAGGACCACTGTGAGGGGGTCCTGTGCGTGCTCGAGAAGGGCCGCCCCGGGTCCAAGTACAACCTCGGAGGCAACAACGAGCGCACCAACGTCCAGATCGTCGACCGGATCTGCGCCGCGCTCGAGGCGATCCGCCCGGCGGCCGGCAATGCGGCCCTGAAAAAGGCCGGTGCGGCCTCCTATCAAGACCTCAAGCGATTCGTGAAGGATCGGCCCGGACACGACCGACGTTATGCGATCGACGCCAGCTTGATCGCCGCCGAGCTGGGCTGGTGGCCGCGCTTCGATTTCGACACCGGGATCGCCGCCACGGTCGATTGGTACCTGGCCAATCGCGATTGGTGCGAAGCGGTGCAGGGCGGCGAAGATGCCCGCCGGCGCCTCGGCCTGGCGGCGGTCGGATGAAGGTGGGGGCTATGCAGAGGAAGGGGATCGTCCTCGCCGGCGGCGCCGGGACGCGGCTCTACCCGCTGACGCGCGGCATGAGCAAGCAGTTGCTGCCGATCTACGACAAGCCGATGGTCTACTATCCGCTGTCGACGCTGATGCTGGCGGGGATCCGCGATATCCTGGTCATCACCACGCCGCAGGATCGCGACTGCTACGAGCGCGTCCTCGGCTCCGGTGACGAGTTGGGGATCAGCATCAAATACGCCGAGCAGGCGGCGCCCGAGGGAATTGCGCAAGCCTTTCTGATCGGCGCCGATTTCATCGATGGACAACCGGTGACCCTGGCCCTCGGCGACAACATCTTTTACGGCCACGGCTTGCCGGAGGTGTTGCGGCGCTCCGGCGAGCGCGCTTCGGGCGCGACCGTGTACGGCTACTGGGTGCGCGATCCGGAGCGCTACGGCGTCGTCGAGTTCGACAAGCAGGGCAGGGCGATCAACCTCGTCGAGAAGCCGCTGCAGCCGCGTTCGTCGTACGCGGTGACCGGCCTCTACTTCTACGATCATCAGGTGGTCGACATCGCGCGCTCGCTGAAGCCGTCGCCGCGCGGCGAGTTGGAAATCACCGACGTCAATCTCGTCTATCTCGAGCGCGGCGAGCTCTCGGTCGAAAAGCTGGGGCGCGGTTTCGCATGGCTCGACACCGGGACGCACGAATCGCTGCTGCAGGCTTCGAACTTCATCCAGGCGATCGAAGAGCGACAGGGACTCAAGGTCGCGTGCCTGGAGGAGATCGCGCTGCGCATGGGCTACATCGATGCGGCGCAGGCGGCGCGCCTGGTCGAGCCGCTCGCCAAGACCGGCTACGGCGAGTACCTCAAGCGGGTTCTCGAGCAGGAATTCTGAAGGCCGTGAAGTTCACGCCGACCGAGCTGCCGGGGGTGATCGTCGTCGAGCCGGACGTGCACCGCGACGACCGCGGCTTCTTTCTCGAGGTGTTTCACTCCGGCAAGTACGCCGCCGGCGGCATCGACGCCGCCTTCGTGCAGGACAATCACTCGCGGTCGAGTCGCGGTATCTTGCGCGGCTTGCACATCCAGTGCCGCCAGCCGCAGGGCAAGCTGGTGCGCGCCATCGCCGGGGAGATCTTCGACGTCGCCGTCGACTCGCGGCGCGGTTCGCCGACCTTCGGACGCTGGTTCGGCATCGTCCTGTCCGGCGACAACTTCAAGCAGTTGTACGTTCCGCCGGGACTGCTGCACGGCTTTTGCGTGCTCAGCGACCTCGCCGACGTCTCGTACAAGTGCACCAGCCTGTACGCGCGCGAAGACGAGATCTCGGTGCGCTGGGACGATCCGGCGATTGGCATCGAGTGGCCGCTGCGCGATCCGAACCTCTCCGCCAAGGACCGCGACGCGCCGTTGCTCGCCGACGTCGCCGATCGCCTTCCCGCGTACGGCCAAGGGTAGCTCGTGCCGTCAAAGGTCCTCATCGCGGGCGCCGGCGGCCAGCTCGGACGCGCTCTGCAGTCGGTGCTCGTCGATTGCGAGTTGGCGCCGCGGACGCGCGGCGAGCTCGACATCTCCGATCTCGACGCGGTGCGGGCGGCGATCGAGCAGGTGCGGCCGGAGTTGGTGATCAATGCCGCTGCGTACAACGCGGTCGATGCCGCCGAGACGGATGCCGAAGGTGCGTACGCCGGCAACGCGCTCGGACCGCGCAACCTGGCGCTGGCGACGGCGGCGGCGGGGATCCCGCTCCTGCACGTGTCGACCGACTACGTCTTCGACGGCCGCGCGACGCGCCCGTATCACGAGTTCGATCCGCCCAATCCGCGCACCGTCTACGGCAACAGCAAGCTGGCGGGCGAGAAGGCGGTGCGCGATCTCAATCCGCGCCACTACATCGTCCGCACGGCGTGGCTGTACTGTGCGGACGGCCAGAATTTCGCCAACACGATCCTCCGCCTCGGCGGCGAGCGCGACGAAGTGCGGGTGGTGAGCGACCAGTACGGCAGCCCGACCTACGTGCCGCACCTCGCTGCTGGCATCGCGCAGCTCCTGCCGAGCCGGGCTTTCGGCACCTACCACATCGTCAACGGCGGCGCGGCGAGCTGGTACGACTTCGCCGTCGCCTTGTTCGAGGCGCGAGGCCTCACCACGCCGGTCATCCCGGTGTCGACCGCCGACTTTCCGCGCCCCGCCGAACGGCCGCGCTATTCCGTGCTTGGAACATTGCAGCAGCCGCGCATCGAGCTCCCCGACTGGCGCGAAGGCGTGCGAGAGTTCGCCGCCGCCAAACCGGCTGATGAGAGATGAAGTCCCTCGTAATCCCTGACCCCCGCCCCCTGACCCCTGGACCCTGAAAATGAGTTACTTCGAAGCGATCGTTCTCGGACTCGTGCAGGCGCTCACCGAGTTCCTGCCGATCTCGTCCGACGGACATCTGGTGCTGGCTCAGGCGTGGTTCGGCCAGCACGAGTCCGATCTGCTCTTCATTGTGCTCCTGCACACGGCGACGATGGCGGCAGTCGCGGTGTACTTCCGCCGCGAGCTGGTCGAGCTGGTTCGCGGCCTGTTCGGCCACCCCGGTACGACACCGCCCTTTGCTGGGTACGAGGCCAAGACGGTCTGGCTGATCCTGCTCGCCAACATTCCGACCGGAATCATCGGGCTCTTGATGGAGAAGTACGCGGTAGACGCGCTATCGACGCCGCCGTTCGCCGGCCTGATGTTGATCGCCACCGGCGCGATGTTGTGGCTGGGACGCGACCGTGATTCGCATCGCGGCATCGCCGAGATGACCAACCGCGATGCGCTGCTGATCGGCGTCGCGCAGGGCCTGGCGGTGCTGCCCGGACTGTCGCGCTCGGCGATGACGATCGTCGTCGCCCTGCTGCTCGGCATCGACCGGTCGCTGGCGGCGAAGTACTCGCTGCTCATGTCGATTCCGGCGATCGCCGGCGCGACGCTGCTCAAAGGAGTCGAGGCGCTGCAGGAGCAATCGCTGGCGAGTTTGCCGCTCGGACCCTACCTCGCCGGCATGCTGGTCGCCGCGGTGTTCGGCTTCAGCGCCGTCCATCTGCTCATCGCACTGGTACGCGATCGCCACTTCTTCCGCTTCGCGTACTACGTGTGGCCGGTCGGGCTGCTGGCGATGCTGACGGCGCTGTTCTGAATCGGCGCCACTGTTGACGGGGCGGGCGAGCGGACAGCGCGAAATGAGGAGCTGGCTCGAACCCGCCGCGTGGACGAATGCAGCGTTGCGCTGGCGATGGCCGGCGGCGTTGCTCGCGACCGGGGTAACGGCGGTCGCGGTACTGGGCCTCCTGCGCCTCGACACGGCGGTCGGCTATCGCGCTTTTCTCGGTAGCCGACATCCGGCGGTCGTCGACTTCGACGCTTTCGTCGAGCGCTTCGGCGGCGGCCTGCCGCTGCTCGCCGTGTGGTCGTGCGAGAGCGGCGGTGCTTGCGCCAGCGCGCTCGACGATGCGTCGCTGGCGATGGCGGCGGACGTCGCGGCGAGCTTGTCGACCGAGCAGACGATCCTGCGCTCCGAGACACCGGCGGACGCGCCGATCCTGGTGCGGCCGCTGATCGGCCTGCCGACGTCGCGGACGTTGACCGACGACGGCAAGGTAGCGGCCGACGTCGATCAGCTTCGCCGGCAGGCGCTTGCCGATCCGACGTGGGTGCGGCGCCTGGTCTCCGAAGACGGCCGCAGCGGCGCGATCATTCTGCACCTGCGCGACTCGGCGAGCGCGACCGCCGAGAGCGCCTTCGCAGCGTTGCGCGCCGCGGTGCGGCCCTGGGAGGAGCGCGGCTTCGCGTTCTCGTTTGTCGGCGGACCGGTCGAATTCGTCGTCGCCGGCGCCGATCTCGCCGACAGCACGCGCCGCATCATCCCGCTGATGGTGGCGCTGATCGCCGTTGCGCTGATGGTGTTGTTCGGCGCGCCGGCGGCGGCCGTGGCGGCTCTGCTGAGTGTCGGTCTGGCGCTGGTGTGGAGTCTCGGCCTGATGGGCTGGCTCGGTTGGTCGCAAAACAGTCTGACCCAGGTGCTGCCGCCGTTGATTCTGGTGGTCGGTGTCTGCGACGCGATCCATCTGCTGGGTCGCTTCGCGGCGCGCTCCGCGGCTGCGCGCGGCGATGCCGCGATGGCTTGCAACGCGGCGGCGAGCGGCGACCCCGCCATGCGGGGCGCGGCGGCGGATGTCGGCGCGGCCTGCGCGATGACGTCCTTCACCACGATCGCCGGCTTCGGCTCGCTGGCGGTCAGCGATCTGGAGAGCATCGCGCGCTTTGGCGTCATCGCGGCGGTCGGGGTGTTCGCGTCGCTGGTCACCACTTTCACCGTGCTGCCTCTGTTGGTTTGCCGGCTGCCGGCAGCCTGGTTTGCGACCGGCGGCCGAAGCCGGCGCTGGAGTGTTCTGTTGCGCGTCGTGGCAAGGTTCGCGACCGGGCGAGCGCGGCCCTGGATCCTCGCCGCCGCCGTACTGGCCGGCTTGCTGGGAACGGTCGGCGCCCGCGACTTGCGAGTCGATGCCAGCTTCGAGGATCTGTACGGCGAAGGCAGTGACGTCGTGCGCTGGGCGGCGGCGACGAGCCGGCAATTGCGCGCGCCCGACACTCTCGAGATCGCTCTACAAGCACCGGCCGGCAGCGCCGGCATCCCGGTCGAGGGATTCGCCGCCGCCGACCGTATCCAGCAACGACTCTCGGCGATCGAGGGCCTCGGCCGCTCGCTGTCGATCGTCGACGTCCTGCGCCACTTGAATCGCCTGCTGCACCGCGACGAGCTACCGCTGCCGTCCACTGCCGGCGGCGAAGATGAAAAGGGGCGTCCGTCCTCGGTGTATCGCCTGCTGCGCAGCCGCGATCCGGCGGTCACCGACGATCTGGTCGACAGCGAGCGGCCGGCGCTGCGGATCTCCGTCGAGTCGGCCAAGCTGCCGCAGGAACAGTTGCGCGAGTTGCTGGTCGCGGTGCAGCGGATCGTCGACTCCGAGTTGCCAGCGGGGTGGTCGGCCGTGATCACCGGGCCGGTGCCGGTGGTGAGCCGAATGATCGACGCGATTCGCACGACGCAGCTCGAGAGTTTCGCGATGGCGGCAGTCGCGGTGTTCGGGCTGGTGGCGGTGTTCTTCCGCTCGCTGCGCCTCGGCGCCGTGGCGATGGTGCCGACGCTGCTGCCGGTCGTCGTCACGCTCGGAGTGATGGGCTGGCTCGGTATCGCCCTCGACGTCGGCAGCGCCATGGTGGCGTCGGTCGTCCTTGGCCTGGCGGTCGATGACGCGATCCACCTGTTGGCCGTCTACCGGCACGCGCGACGGGTCGGGCACGGGACGCGAAGTGCGACGCGGCGGGCGCTGCTGCGCACCGGGCGCGCCGTGGTGACGACATCGGTCGCGCTCGCGGTCGGCTTTGCGACGCTGAGCTTGTCGACGTGGCACAGCATTGCCAGCTTCGGCATCATCTCTTCGATCGCCGTGCTGGTGGCGCTGTTGGCCGCCCTCTTCGTGTTGCCGGCCTTGACGGCGCGCCGTTGACGGCGGGCGCGACGCGGCCGTGCTTTCTCCGCGGATCGGCGCTAGCGTCTGGGGCCATGGCGATGGGGGGAAAACGCCGCAAGGTTCTGGCCCTGCTTGCGGCGCTGCTGGGCTGCAGCGACGGCGGCGGCGACGCGTCGAACGGCGGTGATGTCGGGGCGGCGCCGTGGCAGCGCAGCGAGGAGCGCGCCGACTGTGCGGAGTTCGACCTGCTGCGGCGCCCGCACTTCGGCGATCTGCACGTCCACACGTCGTACTCGGCGGACGCGTCGATCTTCGGCACGCGCAGCGAGCCGCGCGACGCGTACGCGTTCGCCACCGGCAGTGCCATCGCGCTGTCCGACGCCGACGAGCTGCCGACGCGCAGCGCGCGCATCGATCGGCCGCTCGATTTCGCGGCAGTGACCGATCACGCGGAGTGGCTGGGCGAGGTGCGGCTGTGCTCGGATCCGCAATCGCCGGTCTACGACATCGAGGAGTGCCGGCTGTTGCGCCAGAGCGAGGATCCGAGCGATCGCTTCTCGATCACCGTCGCGTGGTTGTTCCCGGCCGGTGTCCCCAATCCGCCGCCCTCGCTGCCGTTCTGTGATCGCGAGGCACAGGACTGCGACCTCGCGGCCGCGTCGGTGTGGGGGGACATCCAGCTCGCGGCTGAAGAAGCGTACGACCGCACCGCCGCCTGCCGATTCACGACTTTCGTCGGCTACGAAAACACCGCGAGCCTGCTCGGGCGCCACCGGCATCGCAACGTCATCTTCCGCAACGCCGTCGTGCCGGCGCTCCCGGCGAGCCAGCTCGAGACCGACGCCGGCGGGTTTCCGCAGGGCTTGTGGACGGCGATCGAAGGCGAGTGTCTCGACGCCGGCACCGGCTGCGACGCGGTGATCATTCCGCACAACTCCAATCTGAGCGGCGGCGAGCAGTTCTTCGATCCACTGGACGCCGCGGACGCGCAGCGGCGCCAGGACCGCGAGCCGCTGGTCGAGATGTTTCAGCACAAGGGCTCCTCGGAGTGCCGGTTCGACCGGCTGGCCGGCGCCGGCGTCGGCACCGAGGACGAGCTCTGCGCCTTCGAGCAGTTGCTCGGCGCGCACGAGCTGCCCGGCACGCCGCCGCCGCCGATCGACCAGTACCCGCGGCGCAACATGGTGCGCAACGCGCTCGCCGACGGACTGGTGTTCGAGGAAACGCTGGGCGTCAACCCGTTCAAGATGGGTTTCATCGGCAGCAGCGATACGCACGACGCGACGCCGGGCAACGTCGATGAGCTCGAGTGGGAGGGTGCACAGGGCAGCGACGACGCGACGCCGGAGCGATTGATCGGCGACAACGTCCGCAACAACCCGGGCGGCCTGGCGGTGGTGTGGGCGGAGGAGAACTCGCGCGACGCGCTGTTCGCGGCGCTGCGTCGGCGCGAGACCTACGCCACCAGCGGCACGCGACCGACGCTGCGCTTCTTCGGCGGTGAGCTGACCGATCTCGACTGCAACGACGCGGACTTCGTGCGGCGCGCCTACCGCACGGGCACGCCGATGGGCGGCGAGGTGGGGGGCGACGACGGCGTCGCGCGGCCGCGCTTCGCCGTGCTGGCTTTCAAGGACCCCGGCAGCGATGGCGCACCGGGCACCGACCTGCAGCGGGTGCAGATCGTCAAAGCATGGGTCGACGCGCAAGGGAGAGCGCGCGAGCGCGTGTTCGACGTCGCCGGTCAGCCCGCCGACACGGCCGTGGATCCGCGCACCTGCGGTCCGGCGCGACCGGGTCTGAACAGCCTCTGCGCGATCTGGGAGGATGCGGAGTTCGACCCGGCGGCGCGCGCTTTCTACTACGCCCGCCTGCTCGAGAGCCCGACCTGTCGCTGGAGCACCGTGGTGTGCCGGAGCCAGGGCGTCGACCCGTTCGCCGAGGACTGCCGTCAGCAGGCCGAGGCGGCCGGTGCTGCCTACGCCGCCTGCTGCGATACCGAGAGCGACGATCCGTTTCGCGAGCGCACCGTGCAGGAGCGCGCCTGGAGCTCGCCGATCTGGTATCGGCCCGAGGCGATCGGCCGTGTCGACGGCGCCATCGCCTTCGACCCCGCCGGCGACGCGATCGAGCTGTCGATGGCGATCGGGCGTCTACCGGACGAAGTCGACCCGGGCGCCGACGCGATCGAGGTGAGCCTCGCCGACGGCGGCGAGATTTTCGCGGCGGTGTTCGAGAGCGGGTTGGCTGCCGCCGCAGCCGGCGGCGTTTACGCGTTCGATGATCCATCCGGCGACGCCGGCGGTCTGCGTCACCTCTCCATCGAGATCGACGCCGAGCGGCGCGCCGTCATCCGCCTGCATGCGGTGTCGCTGGCCCTCGACGGTGTCGATCGCGACGAGCACGCCTTGCGCGTGCGCGTCGCGATCGGCGGCTATCGGGCCGAGCAGGTGCGCTTCTGGGAGCGCGGCGGCGACCGCCTGGAGACGGGGTCGCCGGCCGAGGGCTGAACCAGCGCGGCGGTTATGCGCTGCAGGCGGGAGCGGACTGAGACGCGGCGATGACTTCGTCGTCGGTCATGTCGCGAATGTGGGTGGCGATCGACCACTGGTGACCGAAGGGATCCTGGACGATGCCGTAACGGTCGCCCCAGAACATGTCGGCGACCGGCATGACCACCGAAGCGCCGGCCGCGACCGCCTGCTCGACAGCGGCATCAACGTCTTCGACGTAGATGTGCATGGTCACCGGCGATCCCTGCAGCGCCTTCGGTCCGCGGTTGCCCATCTCGGGGAACTCGTCGACCAGCATCACGGTCGAGTCGCCGATGCGGATCATCGCATGCATCAGCTTGCCTTCCGGCGTCGGCACTCGGCCGAGATCGACGGCGCCGAATGCCGCCACGTAGAAATCGATCGCCGCGCCGGCGCCGTCGCACACGAGATGCGGGGTGACGGTGTGCATTCCCTCCGGGATGTAACTCACTCGCTTCGTTGCCATGGTCGCTCCTTCCGCTGTGCCGGCCGCGCTCGGCCGGCGGATCATTCGGTCCGTCGCTCTTCGATATGAAGAGCGGCTACACCGGGTAGACGCGCACCAGGAGCGCCAATCGACACCGCGGCGCAGAAATCTCGCCGAGCGTGTCGTCAGAGCAGGATGAGGAGCGCCACGACCGCGGCGGCGGCCATGCCGACGCTGCGCAGAAACTTCGGCTGGATCAGCGCCGAGTCGGAGGCGATGCTTCGAATCTCGAGCGCCGATTTGCGGCCCGAAGTTACGTCTTCGACCATGCGCAGGCATTCGCGGGCGAGCAGCTCGCGAAAGACGTGGCCGATCTCCGCCGAGGCGAGTGCCGGTACGCCTTTGTAGGACACGGTGGGCCCGCCGTAGCCGTGCTTGTTGTTGAGAAGCCAACCGACGCTGCCGGCCAGGAGACCGACCATCTCGCGCGTCTGGGCCGTATCGGTGCCGGCGCGGTCGAGCAGGTCTGCGAGCTTGTTGCCGGCTGTCAGCAATGGCCGGAACTGCGGAGGCCCATCCTTCGCCAGGTGCTGATACCCGTCTTCGACCAGGGCGGGATTCTCCGCCAGCATGAACGACGTCTCCCAGGTGCCGGCGTGCTCACCGCTCAGCATGCCGTCCTTCTCGGCGTCGGTCAGCGGCCGACCGAGTTGCTCCTCGACGAAGTCGAAATGGGCGCCGGTGATGATGCCGTGCAGCACCGCGATCGAAGGCGAGAACATCTTGGCGCCGCTGCGCCGCGCGACGTCGCGGCAGGCCGCCTCGAGCGCCGACGCGTGGCGCGGTCCGCCGTGGCCATTGGTGACGACGATGTACTGAAAGCCCGCTCCGGCGAGCGACATGCCGTGATCGTAGAGCGCCCGGTAGACGGTCTTCTGGTTGGTGTTCATCGATCCGGCGAGCGGCAGCTCGTCGGTGCCGAGCGGCAGCGGCGGATACTGGATCACCGTCCAGTCGGGATGAGCCGCCGCGAAGCGCCGTCCCGATTCCTCGGCCATCCAGCGCGCCATGTAGAAATCCATTCCCAACGGCAGGTGCGGTCCGTGCACTTCGAGCGCGCTCACCGGCAGGAAACACAACGTGCGCCGCTTATCGAGCTCTTGCAGCCGCTTGTACGACAGCTCCTGGGCTTTCAGCATCGGGGCAGCCTACCGCCTCGGGCAGCCTCGGTCGAGACGGCGGAAGCTATTCTGATTCGGGGATCGCGGCGAGAGCCTGATTCAGCTTCTCCGCGAGGGCGGCGCTGCTCAAGATCCCCATGTGCAGCTCGTCGAAGCCGACGACTTGGTGCGCTTGCGTCTGGATCGGCATCGACAGTTGGCTCGAGAGGGGGATCGAGCCGTCGTTGGCGGCGCCGCCGCGGCCGCCGAAGCCGAAGAAGAGTGTGTACGTGGTTTCGGGCGGCAGAGGCGTCTGCGGCAGCGCCTCGAGAAAGGGACTGTTCGGTGCGATGTCGCGCCAGTACGGCGCGACGACCGGCGATCGCTCGACTCCTCTGGCCGCGGCGGCGTGACCGTTCCAGGGAGTGGAGATGCTGACGAACAATGGCATGTGGACGATCCGATCCTCGGTCATATCGGCGACGGCCATGTTCACGGCGCCGCGCGCCACCAGACCGCCCATGCTGTGCGAGACGAGGACGATGCGGGGGAACTCGTACCTCGCCTGCAGCGTGGAGAGAGCGCGCAACAGCATCTGCGCGATGCGTTCGAGTCGCGGTGCGGTCGGGTAGTACACCAGCCAGGGCTGGAAGCGGTCGCGGTCGATGCGGCCGACCAGATAGCTCCAGTTGCCCGGGTGGCCGAGCGCGCCGTGCACGAAGAGAATGGGGATCTTCTTCGGATCGTACTTTTCGAGAAAATAGACGCCGGCGCCGACATCGAACAGAAAGCGCAATGGATCCCAGAGGCCGAGCCTGGCGTTTTCTTCGCTGAACCGCGAATCGTCCATGTCGACGACCGTACCGGTCTGCGGTGCCGGGAACTGGCGGATCCGGCCGCTGCTCGTGGCGTGGCTGTCGACGGAGAAGGGCAGTGGTTGCGGCAGCTTCGGATCGATCGTCAGGTCGAGCCCGTCGCTCCGCTCGCCGGCGACGGCGTCGACCGCGTCGCCGATCGTCGCCGGCTCGTCGGTCTGGTATTCGAGGTCGCGGTTGAGATCGACAAACGCGGCCATGCGGTAGCGTCCCGGCGGCAGGGCGAAGAAGTAGGGCCGGGGCTGCGGCATCACGAACAGATCGGCAACCTCGCCGGCGTCTTCGTCGTATGCAACCACGACGATCGGCCCGTCGCCGCCCTTCACCGCGACCCGTCCTTCGAGCGCTGTCTGACCGTCCGCGCGTTGTATGCTGCGGTTCAGCGACCGCAGTTGGGAGAGCAGCGCACAGCCGGACAACAGCGGCAGCAGAGCAGCAAAACCGATCACCACGAGGCGTCGACGCAACATGCCGGCGGTGTAGCGACCCACGCGCCGCAGCGCAATCAATAGCCGCGGCGACCGCGGCGATGGTTGTAGAGGCGCTCCGTGAAGCCACCGTCTGTCTCGAAGGCGCGCGCCTGCGAGGCGAGCTGGCGGTCGAGCAGGCTGCAGGCGACGGCGATCAAAGCGAGAGCGCCGTTGGCGGCGATCTCGGGGTAGGTGGGGTTTTCGGGTGTGGACGACATGGACGATGTGGACAGAGTGGACGGATCACCCTGTCCATGCCGTCCACCTTGTCCATGCTGTCCATGAACCTGTCGCGCCCACTTCGCCACGGCCTCGGCCGAGTCCGGCCGGCCTGCGATCAGCGCCGCCCGCCGTCGATCGTCCCTTTCCCAGATCGGCAGGCCGCGTTGCCGCAAGAAGTCCTCGTAGTCCAGTCGCAGCTCTTCGAGGCTGGCGCGCGCCACATTGGTCAGCTTGAGCTCCATCTTCTTCGAGGTGCCGCTCGCCTGGCTGCCTTCGGCGATGTTCTGCACGCCGGAGCGCGCCGCCTGCACCATTTGATCGTGGGTGCGACTGCGCGGTGAGATGTAGCGCTCGCAGAAGCGCACGGTGACGTCGTAGGCGAGCTGCGCGACCCGGAAGCTCTTCAGCTTCCTGTAGCCGCCGTGCTTTGGGATCAGCGGCTCGCTCATCCCGGCTCGTCGAACGCGGATCGCAGTGCGACGGCGGCGGCGCGTGGGTCGGGCGCGGCGAGGATGCTGCGGATGACGGCGATGCCGGCGCAGCCGGCGGCGGCAACGGCGGCCGCGTTGGTCTCGTCGATGCCGCCGATTGCGACGATCGGCAACGATGCGGCGGCGCTGATCGCGCGCAGTCCATCGACGCCCTGCGGTGAGCCGTACTGTCGCTTCGAAGGCGTATCGAACACCGGGCCGAACACCGCGAAGTCGGCGCCGGCGGCGCGCGCGAGGTCGGCGCGCGAGTGGATGGAGACGGCGATGGTGCGGTCTCCGCCGAGCAACTCGCGCGCGTCGGCGACGGCGAACGAGTCGCCCGGCAGGTGCACGCCGTCGGCGCCGACCGCGATGGCGACATCGATGCGATCGTTGATCAGCAGGCGGGCGCCGCGGCGTTGCGTCACCTCGCGCAGCTCTTGCGCGACGGCGAGCAGCTCGCGGGTCGAGAGATCCTTCTCGCGCAACTGCACCGCATCGACGCCGCCTTCGATCGCGGCGTCGACCACTTCGGCGAGCGGCCGGCCCCCGGTGGCCCGCCGGTCGGTCACCAGGTAGAGGCGCGGCGCCGCCATGCTTTGCTAATCGAGCAGGCCCTCGATGGGACTCGAGGCGGTGGCGTAGAGCTTCTTGGGGATGCGGCCGGCCAGGTAGGCGAGGCGGCCGGCGCGGACGCCCAGCTTCATCGCCTCGGCCATGGCGATCGGGTCTTTGGCGCCGGCGATCGCGGTGTTGAGCAGGACCGCCTCGCAGCCGAGCTCCATCGCCCGAGCGACATCGGACGCGGTGCCGACGCCGGCGTCGACGATGACCGGCACCTCGCTCTGCTCGAGGATGATCTTCAAGTTGTAGGGGTTGCGAATGCCGAGGCCGGAGCCGATCGGCGCGGCCAGCGGCATCACGGCAGCGCAGCCGAGGTCGGCCAGGCGTTTGGCCGCGATCGGATCGTCATTGAGGTAGGGCAGCACGACGAAGCCCTCGCCGACCAGCACTCGCGCCGCTTCGATGGTCGCCGGCACGTCGGGAAACAAGGTCTTCTCGTCGCCGATCACCTCCAGCTTGACGAGTGAGCCGACGCCGGCTTCGCGCGCCAACCGCGCCGTGCGCACGGCGTCTTCCGCGGTGTAGCAGCCGGCGGTGTTGGGGAGGATGGTGATGCGGTCGAGGTCCAGATGATCGAGGAGGTTGTCGGAGTCGCGGCTGGTGATGTTCACCCGGCGCACCGCGACGGTGACGATCTCGGCCCCCGAAGCGTCGATGGCGGCACGGGTTTCCTCGAAGTCGCGATACTTACCGGTGCCGACGATCAGCCGCGAGGTGTACGTCGCGCCGCCGAGCTCGAAGACGTCTTGCTGCATGGAACGGTCAGCCTCCTCCGATGAAGTGTACGATCTCGATCACGTCGCCGTCGCGCAACGCCCGCCCGGCGAAGCAGTCGCGCGGAACGATGTCGCGGTTGACCTCGACTGCGATGCGCCGATGGGCCAGATCGAGTTGATTTACGAGGTCGTCGATGGTGGCGCCGTCGGCGAGGTCCGTCGATTCGCCGTTGAGCATGACCTGCATCGGCAAACGATAAAGAGCACGGTGCGGCAATACAAGCGCGGTCGGCTGCTCTGTTAGCGCGCCGAGGCGTCGATCCGCGGCTGCATCGGTTCTCGGCGGCGATCGGCCTCCGGACGGCACTCGATCGTCGCAACCTCAACTGGCACATGGCCTGGCGCCGCCAGCGTTTACATCGCCGGAGGTGTTTGGTAGTCGCCTGCTTCATCGCAATGACCGATCTGCCGAATCGCACCAGCGCCTACATCGATGCCGCGGCGTTGCGTGCGAATCTCGCGCGCGTGCGAGCGGCAGTGAGCGCAGAGACCGCCGTGATGGCGATCGTCAAGGCCGATGCCTACGGACACGGCGTCGGCATGGTCGTGCCGGTGCTCGAAGAGGCCGGTGCCGATTGGTTCGGCGTCGCCACTGTCGGCGAGGGCGCCGAGCTGCGCGGCCTCGGTATCCGCAAGCCGATCCTGGTGCTCTACGGGATTCTGCCGGAAGAGGCGGCGCGCGCGCTGCGGCACGACCTGGCGGTAGCGGTGGTCGACGCCGCCGCGGTGGCGCCGCTGGCGACGGCGGTAGGAGGCTCGGGCGGGCGGCTGCGCGTGCACCTGGAGGTCGACACCGGCATGACCCGACTCGGGGTCCGGCCTGCCGAGGTGACGGCGGTCGCCGCGGCGATCCGAGCGTCGCCGGGTCTGGAGCTCGAGGGCTTCTTTTCGCACTTCGGCAGCGCTGACGACGTGCACTCACAGTTCACGACCGGCCAACTCGAGGTGTTCCGCGCCGCGGTGGCGGAGCTGGAGGCTGCCGGATTGCGGCCGCGTTGGGTGCATCTGGGGAACAGTGCCGCGACGCTGACCCGGACGGACACGCACTGGGATATGGTGCGCCCCGGCGTCTGCCTCTATGGGGTCAAGCCGGCCAACGCGCCGGATCCGCCGCTGCGCCCGGTGATGCACCTGCGCAGCCGTGTGTGGCGACTGTGGGACGTGCCGGCCGGTCGCCACGTCGGTTACGCGCAGACCTTCAGCACCAAACGGCCAACGCGCATCGCCGTGCTGCCGGTCGGATATGCCGACGGGTATCCGCGCGCGCTCTCGAACCGCGGCGCGGTACTGATCGCCGGGCAGCGGGCGCCGGTGCTCGGCCGCGTTTGCATGGATGTGATGATGGTCGACGCGACCGACATTGCAGGAGTCGCCGAAGGCGATCCGGTCGCGCTGTGGGGAGAGCTCGGCGATTCGCTCCTCACGGTCGACGAGGTCGCCGCCGCGTGCGATACGATCCCGTACGAGCTGCTGGCGCGAGTCGGCAAGCGAGTCCCGAAGGTGCGGCGAGAGGAGGCCGGGTGATGGGCAAGGTGACGCGGGCGTTGTTGAGCGTCAGCGACAAGAGCGGGCTGGTGGATCTCGCGCGCGGGCTGCACGACCTCGGAGTGGAGATTCTGTCGACGGGAGGTACCGCGCGCGCCCTGACCGATGCGGGCATTCCGGTGCGCGCCGTCGGCGATTTCACCGGCTCGCCGGAGATTCTCGACGGTCGCGTCAAGACTCTCCATCCCAAGATTCACGGCGGTCTCCTCGGGCGCCGCGATCTCGAGGAGCACCGGCGGCAGATGGCGGACAACGACATCTCGCCGATCGATATGGTGGTGGTGAACCTCTATCCGTTCGAGGCGACCGTCGCGAAGCCCGACTGCACTCTCGAGGAGGCGATCGAGAACATCGACATCGGCGGTCCGTCGATGTTGCGCTCGGCCGCGAAGAACCATCGAGACGTCACCGTGGTCGTCGATCCAGCCGACTACGCGATCGTCCTCGAGGAGATGCGATCGAGCGGCGGTGAGACTCGCGCCGCTACGCGAGAGCGCCTGGCGCGCAAGGTCTTCGCGACGACGGCGCGCTACGACGGCGCCATCGCCGACTATCTCGGCAGCCTCGGCGAGGGCGAGCAGGAGTTCGGTTCGACGCTGCACCTCGGTCTCGACAAGGCGCAGGACCTTCGCTACGGCGAGAATCCGCACCAGCGCGCGGCGTTGTACGGCAAGTTCTTCGACGTGGTCGCGCAGCTGCACGGCAAGGAGCTCTCGTACAACAACATCGTCGACACCAACGCGGCGCTGTGGTTGATGCGGGAGTTTATCGACGACGAGCCGACGGTCGCCATCCTGAAGCACAACACCCCCTGCGGCGTCGGCAGTGCCGGCGACGTCGCCGAGGCCTATCGCCGAGCTTACGCGACCGATCCGGAGTCGCCGTTCGGCGGCATTCTCATCGCCAATCGCGAGTGGACACTCGAGCTGGCGCAGATCGTCGACGAGATCTTCACCGAGGTGTTGATCGCGCCGTCGTTTGCGCCGGACGCGCTCGAGTTTCTGCGACAGAAGAAGAATCGCCGGCTGATGCGCTGGAATCCCGAGGCGATGGCGCGCGTGCAGCGCGACTATCGCGGCATCGTCGGCGGACTGCTCGCTGCCGATGCGGACCTCGCGATGGAGGACCCGGCGGTCATGAAGGTGGTCACCAAGCGCGCGCCGACGGCCGATGAAGTGGCGGCGATGCGCTTTGGAATGAAGGTCGTCAAGCACGTCAAGTCGAACGCGATCGCGTTCGTGCGGCGCGATCGGACGATCGCGGTCGGCGGCGGCGCGACCTCGCGGGTCGATCCGGTGCACGCGGCGCGCGCCAAGGCGTCTCGAGTCGGCATCTCCCTGGCCGATTCCGTGTTGGCGAGCGATGCGTTCTTCCCCTTTCCCGACGGGGTCGAAGTCGCCGCGGCGGCCGGAGCGGTGGCGATCGTCCAGCCGGGCGGCAGCGTTCGCGACGACGAGGTCATCGCCGCCGCCGATCGCCTCGGGCTGGCGATGGTACTGACGGGCGTACGCCACTTCCGGCACTAGTGCTCGCATGAGGGTGTTCGTCATCGGTGGAGGCGGGCGCGAGCACGCGCTCGTGTGGAAGCTGCGTCAATCGCCGGCCGTCGAGGAGATCTACTGCGCGCCGGGCAACGCCGGCATCGACGAGCTGGCAACGCCCGTGGCGATCGATCCCTCCAACGTGGCGGCGCTGGTGGCGTTCGCACGCGACCAGGCGATTGACCTCACCGTGCCCGGCCCCGAGCTGCCGCTGACGCTGGGAATCGCCGACGCGCTCGAAGCGCAGGGTCTGCGCTGCTTCGGGCCGAGTCGGGCGGCGGCGCAACTCGAGGGGAGCAAGGCGTTCACCAAGGAGCTGTTGGGTGAATGCGGCATTCCCACCGGCTTCTACGGCTCCTTCACCGATGCAGCCGCAGCTCGCCGCTACGTGCGCGAAGTCGGAGCGCCGATCGTCGTGAAGGCCGACGGGTTGGCAGCCGGCAAGGGCGTCGTCGTCTGCGGCGAGGTGGCCGAGGCCGAGCGCGCCATCGAAGAAATGATGGAGTCGCGCGTCTTCGGCGACGCCGGCGCGACGGTAGTGATCGAGGAGTTCCTCGGCGGGGAAGAGGCGTCGTTCATGGCGGTCACCGACGGCAGCACCGTGTTGCCGCTGGCCTCGTCGCAGGATCACAAGCGCATCTACGACGGCGACGAGGGGCCGAACACCGGCGGCATGGGCGCCTATTCGCCGGCGCCGGTCGTCACGCCCGAGCTGCACGAGCAGGTGATGGCCGAGGTCATGCGACCTCTGGTTGCCGGGCTCGCCAAACGCGGGATCCGTTATCGCGGCGTATTGTACGCCGGGCTCATGATCACTTCCGCCGGGCCCAAGGTGCTCGAGTTCAACGTGCGCTTCGGCGATCCCGAGTGCCAGGCGATCCTGCTGCGAATGCGGGGCGATCTGTTCGAGCTGATGCAGGCGACGGTCGACGGCCGGCTCGCCGAGACGCGCATCGAATGGGATGATCGCGTCGCGGTGTGCGTCGTCATGGCCTCCGAGGGCTATCCCGGCGACTACGAGAAGGGGCGGGTGATCGAGGGCTTGCAGGACCTGCGTGGCTGGTCGAACGGCGTAGTCTTTCACGCCGGGACGACGGCCGGCCGCAACGGTGAGGTCCTGACTGCGGGTGGTCGGGTCCTCGGCGTGACGGCGCTCGGTGCCGATGTGGCCGCGGCGGTAGGCGAAGCCTACGCGGCGGTCGAGCGCATCCGCTGGCCGGGGGCGCAGTATCGGCGCGATATCGCGCACCGCGCGCTGCGTGCGTCGGCGCGATCGTGAGAGAGGCTTTGCGAATCCAAGTGGGAGGATGAGAAGGTGGCAGCAATGAAGAAAGAAAAGCCGCGCGTTGCCGTGTTGATGGGCAGCGACAGCGATTGGCAGGTGATGCAGGGCGCCGTCTCGCGCCTGCGCGATTTCGGAGTCGCGTGCGACGTCCAGGTGATGTCGGCGCACCGGACGCCCGATGTAGTGACATCGTTTGTCAGCGGCGCCGCGAAGCGCGGCATCCGCGTCTTCGTCGTCGGCGCCGGCGCGGCGGCGCATCTGGCCGGTGTGGTCGCGGCGCATACGACGTTGCCGGTCATCGGTGTGCCGCTCAATGCGACGTCTCTGCAGGGCCTGGACGCGTTGCTCTCCACGGTGCAGATGCCGGCCGGGGTGCCGGTGGCGTCGGTGGCGGTGGGAGGCGCCGAGAACGCAGGCATTCTCGCGGCGCAGATGCTGGCGCTGGCCGACGAGCGGCTGGCGACCGCGCTGCAGCACTTCAAGAAGGACATGGCGAAGAAGGTCGCGGCGAAGAACGCCAAGTTGCAGGAGCAATTGTGACGCGAGTGGCGAGCCGTGCGCCGCGTCGCGGCGGCGGAGGCAGACGATGATCACGGCGCGACCGTTTCGCGCCCTCCACTACGACGGCAGCGTCGTCGACATGGACACCGTGCTGGCGCCGCCCTACGACGTCATCGACGACGAAGAGAGGGATCAGTTGTACGCGCGCAGCGACTACAACGCGGTGCGCCTGATCCTCAGCCGGGAAGCCGACCGCTATGCGGCGGCGGGACGCGACCTGGCGCAATGGCGCCGCGACGGGGTCCTGGTGAGAGACGCGCGGCCGAGCTTCTACTACTACGCGCAGGAGTTCTCGATGCCGGACGGCAGCCGGCGCGAACGCTTCGGCATCCTCGCTTCGGTGCGGTTGGAAGCGTTCTCGGCGGGCAACATCATGCCGCACGAGCGCACCTTCCCGAAGGCGAAGGCGGATCGCCTGAAGATCATGGAGGCCTGCAAGGCGAATCTGAGCCCGATCTTCGGCATCTATCCGACCGCGGGCGCCGAGGTGGCGGAGGTCAGCGCGCGGACTCGCGGCGGTGCGGCGTGGATCGACGCCGGCGACAATCGCGGCGGACGGCACCGGGTGTGGCGCATCGACGACCCCGCATCGATTGCCGCGGTGCAGCGGGGATTTGCCGACAGCGTCGTCTTCATCGCCGACGGACATCACCGCTACGAGACGGCGCTGGAGTATCGCGACCGCCGGCGCGCCGCTGGCGGCGGTGAGGACGAGGCGTTCAACTATCTCCTGATGTATCTGTGCCCGATGCAGGAGTCGGGGCTGGTGATCCTGCCGACCCACCGAGTGTGGCGCGGCGGCGGTGGCACTGCCGCGGGTTGGGAGCAAAAGCTCGCTACGGCGTTTTCGATCGAGCGACTGGACGTTGCCGATGCGGAGGCGCTGCGAACGCGCCTCGAAGCGGAGCGCGACCGCGGCGTTCTCGGGCTGCGGCTGCGCGGCCAGCGCGGTGCGCTGTTGTTGCGGCCGCGCGACTGGTCGCAGATCGAGCGCGAATTGAGCGGCCTGGCGGCGCCGCTGCGCGAGCTCGATGTCACCGTTCTCGACGCATACGTGTTCGGCAAGCTGCTCGGTATCGACTACCTGCGCGACACCGAGGCGGGCGTCGTCGCCTACACGCACGAAGACGACAAGGCGTTCGCGGCCGTTGAGTCGGGAGACGCCGAGGCGGTGTTCCTCTTGCGCGCGACGCGCATCGAGGAGGTGCAGAAGGTGTGCCTGGCCGGCGAGGTGATGCCGCAGAAGTCGACCTACTTCCACCCCAAGCTGCAGACGGGGCTGGTGTTTCACCTTCTGGACGAAGCCGGGGCGGGCGCCGACGCGGGGCGGTGATGAGCGCCGAGACGAGCCCGCAAGGGGCCGCCGACGAGTTCAGCGACGAGGAGCGGCGGGCTCTCGAACCGTATTTCACCAACCTCGACCGCCCGGTATTCGCGCTGCGCAATCTGCCGGAGGTCGTGAAGGCGGCGCTGTTCGCGCGCTATTCGCGCTCGCCGAAGAGTCTGCGGCGACTGTTCCTCGACGAGTTCCTCGATCGCGACAGCGGTGCCGTTGCGACGGCTCTGGTCGGCACGGAGCGCTCCGAACGACTGTTCCAGCGTGTACTGTCCGAGTACGGCGACGATTCAGTGGCGCAGCTCGGCGGCGCGCACATCGCCGTGGAAGGAGCGTCGAACCTGCTCACCAAGGTGCTCGAGTGGGGGCGACTGATGGCCTATCTCGAGCAATCCACCCGCTACATCCCGTACACGTCCAAAGAGGGCGGCCAATGGCGCTATGCGGTGCCGGCGGAGATCGTGGGATCGCCTTTGGAAGCGCGGTGCCGGGATCTACTCGATGACCTGTTCGAGCACTACGCGGCCTGGATCGATCCGGCGATGCGTCACTGCGAAGCGCGATTCGCGCAGCAGGAAGGCGTCTCGGCGGCGGCGTACCGATCGACGATCCGCGCCAAGGCGCTCGACGCATTGCGCGGGGTGTTGCCCGCGGCGACGCGCTCGAGCGTCGGTATCTTCGGCAGCGGCCAGGCTTACGAGCTGATGATCCTGCGCATGCGCGCGCATCCGCTGGCCGAGGTTCGCGACTGCGCCGCGGCGATGCTCGAAGAGCTTCGCGAAGTCATCCCGGCGTTCCTGACGCGCGTCGATCGGCCCGATCGGGGCGGTGTGTGGAGCGATTACTTTGGTGCGACGCGCGAGGCCGTGCGCGAGGTCGCCGGCCGGCTGCTCGCCGGCGTCGAGGTCGAGCCGCGGCCGCTGGTGACGCTCACCGACTTCGATCCGTTCGGCGAGGACAAAGTGGTCGCCGCGGCGCTCTACGCGGTCAGCGACCTGCCGGACGACCAACTGCAGGAGCGAGTTCGGACCATGTCGGCCGCCGAGCGCGGCGAGGTGTTGCGCGCCTACGTCGGCACGCGAAGCAACCGGCGGCACCGACCGGGGCGCGCCTTCGAGCGCACGTCGTATCGCTTCGATGTCGTCGCCGACTACGGCGCCTTCCGGGACCTGCAGCGACACCGGCTCCTCACGCTGGAATGGCAACGCCTGAGCCCGTCGCACGGCTACGTCATGCCGGCCGAGATTGCGGCGATCGGCGCGGCGGCGGAGTGGAAGCGACTGATGGAGCAGGCGGCGTCACTGCACGACGAGATCGCGGCGGCCGGGCACCCGGACGCCGCATCGTATGTGCTGCCGATGGCATACCGCATCCGCTTTTACATGGACATGAACGCCCGCGAGGCGATGCACGTCATCGAGCTGCGCACGACTCCGCAGGGGCATCCCGCCTACCGGCAGGTCTGTCAGGCGATGCACGACGCGATTCGCGACCACGCCGGCCATCGCGCCATCGCGGCGGCCATGATCTTCACCGATCACAGCAGTGGCGACGAGGGCAGGCTGGAAGCGGAGCGGCGCGGCGAGGCGAAGCGGCGCGACGCCGGCGGCGAACCGCCGGCGTTGGAATCCTGACGGGATGGACGAGGAGAGACAGCGCGACCTGCACGCTGCGGTCGAGCTGTACAACCGCGGCAAGTACCTCGACAGCCAGGAAGCGTTCGAAAGGGTTCACGCCCAATGTTCCGCCGACGAGCAACCGCTCGTCCGCTCGCTGGCGATGGTGGCCTGCGCGATGCACCTGCACTTCCACCGCGGCGGCGGCCGCGGCGCCCTCAACTTGTTGCGCCAATCGCTGATCGTGTTGGAAGATCTGCGGCCGACGCGCGCCGGGGTGCGGACCGACGCCCTCTACGACAGCCTCTACGCGTACGTCCAGGATCTCCAGGATCGCGCCGCCCGCGGCAAGCGGGCCGGCAGCGGCCGCGCCGGTGCGACCTTTCTCGATCGCTGGCTGGTGCCGCGGATACCTCTCGAACGGCGCTGACGGAATCCTCAGGAGGGACTGTCCGGCAGGCGCCAGACCGCCGTGAGATCGCGGTAGGTGAGGATGAACCAGAGAATCACGGGGCCGCCGACGAACGTCAGCAGCCCGAGATACGTGCCGACGATGTCCTTCAGCGCATTCGGATTGCGCACCATCCACGGATAGGCGAGCAGCACGAGCAGATCGAGGGCGAACAGACCGGCGACTCCGAGTGCGACCGCGGCGGCGCGGCGGCGCGGCGGCATGCCGGGCGTCGCTCCGATGAGGCTGAGCAGGGGCAGCAGACCTAGAGCGAGCGCCTCCAGGCTGAGAAGCAGAGGCAGCGATTCGGAGTCGCGCCGAAAACGCAGCCCGGTGGGAAGGGAAGGTGCGTGGCGCTCGAAAGACCAACCGTTGAGCGCCGGGCCGACTGCCGACGCGGTCACCTCGAGGGCGCGCGAGTAGAAGCGGGTGAAGTCGACGAGTGCGCCGAGCGGAACGAGGAGGGCAAAGACGAGAAGGAAGCGCAGCAGAAATCGCGTCTTCATCGCACCTGCTCGACCCACGCCATGGCGTAGACGATGACCAGTACCAGGAACACGCCCTGCCAGACGTACTCGTGAAAGTAGGCGAACAGATCCGGTCGAATCTCGGCGATGCGAATGAGGACGGCGATGCGGATGATGTTCACGAGACTGAGAGCGGCGACTCCGACACCGATCCCGAGCAACCGACTCCGCCATCGCGCCGGGTAGGACACGAGGAACGTGATCAGGATCAGCAAGACGTAGGCGCCGGTGCATTCGTAGTTGATGTTGATGGTGAGACCGCGGACGAAGATCTGATCGCCGACGACGCGAGCCGCGCTGCCGGCGAGGGCCGCGATCTGCATCGCCGAAGCGGCGAGGAACTCCTGGACCGCGGTGAGGCGGTTCGGCAGGTCGACCGCCCAGGTGAGGATGCTCGCCGCGACCAGCAACAGCAGGAAGCGAAGTCCGAAGATCTGAGCGTGGGAAAGGCGTCGCATGCAGGCAGTCCTGTACGGGAGCCGCGACGGTCGGGCAAGGTGCGGGGTCGCTGCCGGAGTCGCGTCTTCAAGTGGGAGTTGACCGCCCGGGAGGCGCGGCGTAAGTTCCCGATGTTTCAGCGGTCGCGCGGTGCGGCCTTCGCATTACCGTCGCTTGGCGATCGGGAGGATGGATTGAGATCCGCAATAGCTTGGGTGGGGGTCGCCGTCGTATCGACGGTGTTCTCGATGACGCCGGCCCGCGGGCAGGATCGCGCAGCTCTGCAGGGCTCGCTCGATGTCTTCTGCACCAAGTGGATGGGCTTCCTGGAAGAACGCGAGCGCGACAACAAAGCGAAGATCGCCTGGCGACAGATCTCCGAAGGCGTCGAAGGCGACATCATCGGCTACGACAAGAAGTACACGTGTCTTCTCTCGGAGGCGCGGCCCGACTCGAAGGTGCCGGTCGGCACCATCAAGTACCTGGAGTTCAAGTATCGCTACAAAGGGTCGTCGAGCGGTGAGGCGATTGCGAGCAAGCCGAAGATCCTCGAGGTAATCGAGGTGACCGAGATCTTCCGCTACAGCAAGAACGAGTGGGTCTACTGAGGCCCGTCATCGCTCTGCCGGCTGTTGGTGTCCTGAGTCGGAGATTCGTTTCAATTTCGCGGGCTCGGCGTCCGTGCCTGCGTTGCTCCTCCTCGAAATATCAATGATATTCCGTCGTCGTCGCGCCTCGGCACGAACGCCGATTGCTCGCCGAAATTTTGCAACGAACTTCCGACTCAGGACACTAGGCTCGTGCCGCGGTTCGGGCTGAGCGCGAGGTAAAGGCAGCCCATGAAGATTGGTATCGTCGGCTTCCCGCGTTCCGGGAAGACCACGGTTTTCAACGCCCTCACGGGCCTCGACGCGGCCGTCGGATTCGGCGGCGACCTCAGCAAGCCGAATCTGGGAGCGATCAAGGTCCCCGACGAGCGCATCGATCGGCTGAGTGAGATCTTCAGTCCGAAGAAGACCACCTACGCCGAGGTCGTGTTCGTCGATTACCCCGGCCGGCCTGACGCATCGGCCTCCATCGACCGCGGCACTATCGCGCAGATGCGCGATGCGGATGCGCTGGTGCAGGTGGTCCGCGACTTCGAGGACCCGGCTGCCGAGCGCGCCGCCGATCCGAAGCGAGACATCGAGGGATTCGCGGCCGAGCTGCTACTCGCCGACCTGGAGATCGTCGAGAAGCGGCTCGAGCGGCTGCGCAAGGACAAGAGCAAGGAGAAGGAGACTGGGCTGCTGGACCGCTGTCGAGAAGTTCTCGAGAGCGAGCGCCCGCTTCGCGAGCTGCAGCTCAGCGAGAGCGAGGAACGCGAGCTCGCCGGGTTCGGGTTCCTTTCCCGATTGCCGCTGCTGGTGCTCGTCAACGTCGACGAAGCGCGCGCGGCGCAGCCGCTCGACGAGTCGGTGGCGGCGGTGTTGGCGGCGGGACGCGTCGCCGGACTGGCGATGTCGGCGCGCGTGGAGATGGAGATCGCCGGGTTGGACGAGGCGGATCGCGGTGCGTTCCTCGCCGATCTGGGCGTCGAGAAGCCGGCACGCGATCGTTTCGTGCGCGCCGCTTATGGGTTGCTCGACTTGATCTCGTTTCTCACGTCGGGCGAAGACGAGGTCCGCGCCTGGCCGATCGGCAAGGGCACTCCGGCGGTGCGCGCCGCAGGCAAGATCCACAGCGATATCGAGCGCGGCTTCATTCGCGCCGAGGTGGTGGCATTCGACGACTTCGTGGCGCTCGGCTCGGACGCGAAGTGCAGGGAAGCGGGCAAGCTGCGCCTCGAGGGAAAGGACTACGAGGTTCGCGACGGCGACATCATCCACTTCCGCTTCAACGTCTAACTCCCGCTGATCCCGCGCGACATCCACTGCTGCAAGGCAGCCACGAGCGTCGAAACGAAAGGCGATGCCACCGGTGTGCGGCTGAGGCGCCGGGATTGAGTTTCGCGACGTGTCGTTTCAGGGTGTCGTAGTCGAAGTTTTGCCGAGTGGAGATCGATGAAGGAAATCGTCAGAGTTGGGATCGTCGGTGGCTCCGGATACTCCGGGGGCGAGCTGATCCGACTGCTTCTCGGGCACCCGCGGGCCGAGCTCGCGTGGATCACGTCGCGCGGCGACAAGCGCCTGGAGCAGGTGCACCGCAACCTGCTCGGGACGAATCTAGAGTTCGTGCGCGAGGAGGAGGCTGGCGATTGCGACGTCGTCTTCCTCTGCATGCCGCACCGGGAATCGATGACGCGGGCCAAGGATTATCTCGATCGCGGCGCCAAGGTGATCGACGTCGGTTCCGACTTCCGGCTGAAAGATCCCGATCTCTTCGCTCGCGTGTACGGCGGACCGCACGCGTGTTGGGATCTGGTCGAACGAGCGCCTTACGGCGCCACGGAGCTGCATCGCGACGAGATCCGCAAGGCCGACCTGGTGGCCAATCCGGGCTGCTTCGCCTACACGACGATTCTGACTCTGGCGCCGCTGGTGCGCGCCGGTTGGGTCGAGCTCGAGCGGATCGTCGTGACCGGGATGACCGGCACGTCCGGCATGGGGGCGGAGCCGAAGCCGCAGAGCAGCCATAGTGAGATCTCCAACTCGGTGACGCCGTACAACGTCGTCGATCACCGCCATACCTACGAGGTCGAGCAGGAGCTGAGCGGCGTCGCGGGCGCCAGCGTGCGCGTCCACTTCACTCCGGTGTTCTCTCCGTTCACGCGCGGCATCCTCGCCACCTGCAACGGATTCATGACCCGCGACGTGAGCCGCGCACAATTGGTGGACCTGTACTGCGAGTTCTACGGCAGCGAGCCGTTCGTCGACGTCATCTCGATGCCGATCGATCCGTCCGTGTCGTGGCAGTATCTCCCGTATCCGAACGTCGCCTACCTGGCGGGGTCGAACTACGTCCAGATTGGTCTCGACGTCGATCCGCGGCGCGGACGGATCGTCGCCATCGGGGCTCTCGACAATCTGGGCAAGGGGGCCGCCTCATCGGCGATTCAGAACATGAACTGCATGCTCGGTCTGCCGGAGGAAATGGGTCTCGAGATGCGCGGTCTCCATCCCTGATCGGCGGCTCGGCGCCGGTCTGCAGCGAACGCGACGACTCGGGAAGTTCGGTGCTCGCATTGTAGTGGCGGCGGGGAATGAACCTTCTGCATCTGATGGGAAGTTGGATCCGCGTCGGTCTCTGCCTGGTATGGACGGCGATGGTCGGGCTGCCGCTGGTCTTGCTCGTCTATGCGCGGTACCTGATCGGCGTCGTTCGGCGATGGTTGGGCGATGACGACGCGCTCGAGAGGCAGATCGACCGCAACGTCCTGAGCCTCGAGTTCGTGGGGCGCGAGCTGTTTGCGCCGGGCATCTTCAAGCTCACCAGGATGTCGTTCTCGATGCGCGAAGAGAGCCCCATCGATTGGCGCCGCACGCACGTCATCTGCGCGAACCACACGAGTCTGTTCGACGTGATGGCCCTGATGAGCGCCGTACCGGTGCCGATGCGCTTCGTAGCCAAGCGGGAGCTGACATGGTGGCCCGTCATCGGTTGGGTGTTGAAGCCGTCGGGCCAGATCATCGTCGACCGCGACCGGAGATCGAGCGCGATTCGCTCGATCTCGGCTGCGGCGCTCGCCGGTGTGCGCGGCCAGATCGTCTTCTTCGTCGAGGGTACTCGATCGCAGACCGGTGAGTTGCTGCCGTTCAAGAAGGGCGCCTTTCACTTCGCGCTGGCGAACGATTTGCCGCTGTTGCCAACGGCGATTGGCGGCGCTCACCGGGCTCTGGCGCGGACCGCTTGGTGGAAGCTCAATCCTGGCAGCGAGATCTTCGTCGATTTCTGCACACCGATCGAAACCGCGAGGGCAGGCGCGGAAGCCGAACTGTCGGATCTCGTAGATGAGCTCAGCGAGCGCACGCGGGCGGCCATCAGCGGCGCGCTCGAGGCCCACCCGACGACGTGAGCTGGCTCGCGCGTCAGTCGATTGCGAAGGTGACGTGCAAGGTTGCTTCGATGCGTACGTCGCCAGGTTCGATCGGAGTTGTCGCTTGCGCTTCCATCGCCATTGCAGCTCGAAAAAATGGCATCGGCGGCGGTTGGCTGGCGAGTGACGTAGTGGCCGCGAGAACCTTGCCAACGCGCACTCCGAGCGACGAGGCGATGGTGTTCGCCTGCCGCTTGGCATCCTCGGCGGCCTTTTCGAGCGCTCGGTCACGCGCCTCTCGTTGGTCTTCGATGGTGAAGTGAAGCCCGGACACCCGGTTCGCCCCGGCCTTGGTGGCCAGATCGATCAGTTGCCCGACATCCTTGGTGTTCAAGGTTTCGACGCGCACCTCGTTGCGGGCGATGTAGCCGGTGATCGCGGGGGGCTGATTGCCGGTGCGCTCCTGCCGATGGTCGTACACCGGGTCGAGTCCGAAGCCGGCCGTCGAGAGACGGTCTTTGTCTCCGATGGCGGCCTTGATCGCGTCGCTCACCGCCTGGCTCTTGCGCGCGTTCTCGTCCATGGCCTGGCCGGCGGTCGGCGCGGCGGTCTCGACGGCGAATCCGACGACGGCAAGGGTTGGAGGGGCGGAGTGCTCGCCCTGTCCGGTGACCGCAATGGAGGGCGGCGCAATCGGCTCCGCGACGCCGACGGCGGCGATGAGAGTCATCGAGGTAGCAAGGGCGATCATGTGCGCGAACGACTTCATCGAACAGGGTTCCTTCATCGGATAGACCCGAAGGTACGGGTTTCGGTTCCGTGCGGCAAATCCATTACTCCATCACCAGGCGCTCGCCGCTGTCGCGCCGAAACAGCAGCAGCGATGCGGCCGCTGCGTACGCCCGCCGTGGCACGTCGGCGGCGTTGCCGGAGACGCGAACGCGGACAGGTTGATCGCCGACGCGCCCGTGGACGATCGCGTGACTGCCGAAGAATTCCCGGCTGCTCGGATCGAGCACGGCTAGGACGGCGTCCTTCCGCTCGCCGTTGACGTCGAATGCCTCGGGGCGGATTCCCACCAGTACGTCGCTCGTCGCTCCCGCGCGTGGCGATGTGGGGAGACGGATCTCCTGATCGGCGAGTTGGAGCCGATCGCCGACGAGCGAGCCTTCGAGAAGGTTGATGCGCGGCACACCGAGAGTCTGTGCGACGGCGACGGTGGCGGGATTGGCGTACAGAAAGGCCGGCGTGTCGATCTGTTGCAGGGTGCCGTTTGCCAGAATGGCGATGCGGTCGGCGAGACCCATCGCCTCGATCGAGTCGCTTGCCGCGTACAGTGTGGTCAACCGCCAGGATCTCTGGAGGCGTCGAAGCACGCCGCGCAACTCCAGGCGCTCGGTGCTCGAAAGATCCGCGAGCGCGTCGTCGATCAGCAGCAGCGACGGGCGCGGCGCTAGGGCGCGGGCGATCGCGACGCGCACGCGTTGCGCCGCGGTCAGCTCGGCGGGGATTGCATCGAGACAGCCGTGCAGATCGAACTGGTGGGCCAGGTCGTCGATACGATCGCGCGGATCGCTCTCCGGCTTCGCATGGGCCCGCAGCGGGAATGCGATGTTTCCTTCGACATCGAGGTGCGGGTAGAGCGCCAGATCCCGAAAGACCATCGCCACGCCGCGGCGCCCCGGGGGCAGGGACTGCACCGGGCTTCCGCCGATGACGATGCTGCCGGCGTCGAGCGGTTCGAGCCCGGCGATGGCGCGCAGCAGTCGCGTGTTGTGAGAGCGACTCGCGCCGAGGATGCTGATGGCCTCGCCGTCAGCGATGCGCAGGTCGAGCGATGACACGACCTCGTGAAGCTGCAGTCGTTCGATGTGCGCGTTCGCCATGCCGAGTGCAATTCGCCGGGATCCCTGGCCGCGGGTTGGTCGCGGCGGCGGCGATCTAGCGAACCGATGGCAGGCCCGGCGGCGTTATTCAACGGTCCGGACTTGGCGCCCGGAGCTCAAGACGATTGCAGTGGCTTCAACCAGGCCTGGCGACAGCCGCGATTCTTACAGAACCATTTGCGACCGTCGTAGAAGGCGGTGACGCATCGCTCCTCGCCTCCAGCCATGCGGACGACTGGGTGGCATTCTCGGCAGTTTTCACACTCGACGAATTGCCCGCCGTGTCCCACTGGCCGACGGACGGCGCGCCGCGCACGGTGCGCTTCGAAATCGATGATGGCTCCCATGGCACTCCCTATCCATGGGGCGAGTTATATCAGACGCGGCTGCTTGTCACCCCAGGGTACGACCATGTCGGAGGCTAGCAACTGGATATGGCGAGGCGATGGCCCGACCGAGGAATCGGGAACGAGAGCATGTCGTTTACGTGGTCCCGTGTGTGTGTATGATGTGCGCAGCGCCTTTGGGGTATGCAAAGCCCGCTGGCCGAGCGACCATCTCATGATCGATCGACGATCATCTTTTCTCGACGTCCGCCGTCACGGCTTCGCACGGGTCGCTGTGGTCGTGCCACGCGTGAGTGTGGGCGACGCGGCTGCGAATGCAGTCGAGCATCTGCGACTCCTCGCGGCTGCGCACGAAGATGGCGCCGTGTACGCGCTCTGCCCGGAGCTGGGTCTGACCGCCTATACGTGCGGCGACCTCTTCTTCGACGACGTTCTGCAGCACGCGGCCGTAGATGCCCTGTCCACCGTTGCGGGTGAAACGGCGCACATGAACATGGCCGTCAGCGTCGGGCTGCCTCTGGCGCTCGACGGCGGCCTCTTCAATTGCGCGGTGACTCTCTACCGCGGCGCGGCGATAGGGATCGCGCCGAAGAGCTACCTTCCCAACTACCGGGAGTTCTACGAGCGCCGTTGGTTCTCGCCGGCGCGCGCCTGTCGTTCTACCGAGATCGAGCTGTTGGGGAAGGTGGTGCCGGTCGGGACGAACCTGATTCTCCGAGCCCGCCACATCGAGGGCTTCGCCCTTCATGTCGAGGTCTGCGAGGACCTGTGGGTGCCGATTCCGCCGAGCGCGGTGGCGGCGCTGCACGGGGCGACCATTCTCGCCAATCTCTCCGCCTCGAACGTAACTGTCGCCAAGGCGGAGTACCGGCGCGATCTGGTGGTTGCGTCTTCGGCGGCAAATCTGGCGGTGCAGATGTACAGCGCCGCCGGCTTCGGCGAATCGACCGACGACCTGGCATGGGACGGGCAGGGCATGATCGCCGAGCGCGGTACACTGCTCGCGGCGAGCGAACGATTCACGATGTACGGCACGACGGCGGTCGTCGACGTGGACCTGCGGTCGCTGACGCAGGATCGCGTACGTCAGTCGTCGTTCGCCGACAATGCGGCGGACTTCGCTCGCGCGTTTCGAACAGTGGAGTTCGGCGACAATCGCGACGCGAGGCGCTTCGACGGCAACCTTTCGTTTCGCCGCGCGATCGCCGCTCATCCATTCGTTCCCGCCGACCCGGAACGGCGCGACGAGCGCTGTCGCGAGGTCTTCAACATCCAGGCGACGTCGCTGGCGAGGCGCCTGAATGCGCTGCCGGAGGAATCGCGCCGTATCGTCATCGGAGTCTCGGGCGGACAGGATTCTACGCACGCCCTGCTCGTGGCGAGCCGCGCGGTGGATCTACTCGAGCTGCCGAGGGAGCGCATCGTGGCCGTGACGATGCCGGGGCTCGGCACCACCGAGCGCACGCTCGGCAACGCGCGCGCCTTGTCGAATGCGATCGGCGCACGACTGTTCGAGCTTTCGATCAACCAGCTCAGTGAGGACGTCTTTGCGGTCATCGATCATCCGTCGACCGTCGAGGACCTGACCTTCGAGAACGTCCAGGCGTGGATTCGCAAGATTCTCCTGTTCGCGATGGCATCGCGCCATCGCGGTATCGACCTCGGCACCGGGGATCTCTCCGAGTTGGCGCTCGGGTGGTGCACCTACGGCGGCGACCACATGTCGCACTACGGAGTCAACGCCGGCGTCCCGAAGACTCTCGTCACCTATTTGATCCGCTGGTCAGCCGAGACCGTGTTTGCCGGAGAAGTGGAAGTGCGCGCGGTGCTGGAAGATATCTTGGCGACGCCGATATCGCCGGAGCTGAAGCGCCCCGACGCCGCCGGCGAGATTGCGCAACGATCGGAGGAGATCGTCGGTCCGTATGAGCTGCACGATTTCTTCCTCTATCACTTCCTGCGTTTCGGCTCGGATCCAGCGCGCATCGCGCGCATGTGCTTACACGCGTTCGAAGGGCGATACGCGATTGGCGAGATCCGTAAATGGCTGATCGTCTTTCTCGATCGTTTCTTCGCGAGCCAGTTCAAACGCGACTGTCTACCCGACGGTCCCAAGGTCGGCTCCGGCGGGTCCCTGTCGCCGCGCGGCGACTGGCGCATGCCGTCGGACGCGAGCTCGGTTGCCTGGTTGGCGGCGGCACGCGCCGTCCCGGAGAGTATCTGATCGCCCGAGCCGAGCCGGGCGAGGGGATCAGGCAGTCGCCGGATCGGGTTGGTCCGGATCGACGCCGAGATCGCGGATCGCCTGAGCCACATCTTGCGCGTCGACGGCGCCGGTCCGGGAGAGCTGGTAGAGCGCGGCAATCGAGATTGCGGCCGCGTCCACTTCGAAGAACCGGCGCAGGGCCTCGCGCGTGTCGCTGCGTCCAAAGCCATCGGTGCCGAGGCAGAGCAGGTCTCCGGGCACGTATCGGGTGATCTGGTCGGCGACGATGCGCATATAGTCGGATGCCGCGACGAGCGGTGCCGGATCGTCGCCGAGCACCTGGGCAAGATAGGACGAGCGCGGCGGCTCGGTGGGATGCAGCATGTTCCAGCGCTCGGCCGCCATGGCGTCGCGGCGCAACTCGCTGAAGCTGGTGACGCTCCAGACATCGGCGGCGATGCCGCGCTCCTCCAGCGCGGCCTGCGCCGCGAGCGCCTCGCGCACGATGGCGCCGCTGCCGAGCAGATTGACCCGCGGTGCATTGGTGAGAGAGCTGGCGCGGAATCTGTAAATGCCGCGGCGGATTCCCTCCTCGACACCCTCGGGCATCGGCGGCATCGGGTACATCTCGTTGGCGACAGTGATGTAGTAGAAGCAGGTTTCGCCGTCCGTATACATGCGCCGCAGGCCGTCTTGCACGATCACTGCGATCTCGAACGAGAACGCCGGGTCATAGGCTTTGAGCGTAGGTACGGTGCTGGCCAGAATATGGCTGTGTCCGTCCTGGTGTTGCAGACCTTCTCCCGCGAGCGTCGTTCGCCCGGCGGTACCGCCGATGAGAAAGCCGCGGCCGCGTTGGTCGGCGTTCTGCCAGATGAGATCGCCGATGCGTTGGAATCCGAACATCGAGTAGAAGAAGAAGAACGGGATGGTGTTGACGCCGTGGGTAGCGTAGGCGCTGCCGGCGGCGAGGAACGAAGACATCGATCCAGCCTCGGTGATGCCCTCCTCGAGCAATTGGCCGTCGACGGCCTCGCGGTAGTAGAGCACGACGTCAGAGTCGGCCGGATCGTATTGCTGCCCGACGCGCGAGTAGATGCCGAACTTTCGAAACAGCGCATCCATTCCGAAAGTGCGAGCTTCGTCGGGTACGATTGGGACAATCAGGTCGCCGATCGTCGGATCGTTCATGAGCCTCTGCAGCAGCCGCACCATCACCATGGTGGTCGCGGCCTCGCGCTCGCCGGTGCCGTCGAGAAACTCTTCGAGCTGCGCGAGCGTCGGGACATCGATCGGCTTCGCCCGCACGCGGCGCCGCGGGATCGGTCCGCCGAGGGCCTCGCGCCGCTCCCGCAAGTAGCGAATCTCGGCGCTGTCGGCGGGTGGGCGATAGAAGGGGGTCTCGTCGATCTCGGAGTCCGCGATCGGGATGCCGAAGCGGTCGCGAAACTCGCGCAGCTCCTTCTCGCTCAGCTTCTTCTGCTGGTGCGTGACGTTGCGTCCCTCGCCGGCCTCGCCGAGGCCGAAGCCTTTGATGGTCTTGGCGAGGATCACCGTGGGGCCGTCGGCGTGATTGACCGCGGCGCGATAGGCGGCGTGGATCTTGTGGCTGTCGTGGCCGCCGCGCCGCATTTTGGCGAGCTTGACGTCGGTCAGGTCGCGCACGAGATCGAGAGTCTCGGGATACTTCCCGAAGAAGTCCTTGCGGATGAAGTCGCCCGCCGAGACCGAATACTTCTGGTACTGCCCGTCGGGAACCTCGCCCATCCGTTTGACCAGGAGGCCGCTCTCGTCCTGTGCCAGGAGAGGATCCCAATCGTCGCCCCAGATGACTTTGATGACGTTCCACCCGGCGCCGCGAAAGACGGCTTCGAGCTCCTGGATGATCTTGCCGTTGCCGCGAACCGGCCCGTCGAGTCTCTGCAGGTTGCAGTTGATGACCCAGATCAGATTGTCGAGGTGCTCGCGCGACGCCAGCGTAATGGCGCCCAGGGCTTCCGGCTCGTCCGTTTCGCCGTCGCCGAGAAACGCCCAGATGCGCGATGAATCGGTGTCCCGGATGCCGCGATCGCGGAGGTAGCGGTTGAACCTCGCCTGGTAGATCGAAGCGATGGGCGACAGGCCCATCGAGACGGTCGGGAACTCCCAGAAATCGGGCATGAGCCAGGGGTGTGGATAGGAAGACAGGCCGGCAGCGGAGCTCTCGCGCCGGAAGCGGTGGAGCAAGGTGGCGTCGATGCGACCTTCCAGGTAGGCGCGAGCATAAATGCCCGGCGACGCGTGTCCCTGGAAGAAGATGTGATCGCCGGCGCGATCCTCCGTGCCGGCGCGGAAGAAGTGATGGAAGCCGACGTCGTACAAGCTCGCGCAAGAGGCGTAGGTGGAGATGTGTCCGCCGATTCCGGAGAATGCGCGGTTCGCCCGCACCACCATCGCCATGGCGTTCCAGCGCAGGATCGCCCGGATCCGTCGCTCGAGGTCGAGATCGCCGGGATAAGCGGGCTGCCGCCCGAGAGGGATGGTGTTGACGTAGGGTGTGTTGGCGGAGAAGGGACGCGACAGGCCGGCGGTGTTGCCTCTCTCGACCAGTCGATCAAGTAGATAACGGGCGCGGTCGGGGCCGTCTCCGTGCACGACGGCGTCGAAGGATTCCAGCCACGCTTCAGTGTCACGAGGGTTCGTATCGCCGGAATGACTCATGCCGCGACCATAGCGCGAAGGCCGTCGCGAAGCATCTCGCTCCGGACGGCCTTCTGCCTGGTCGGGGGCCTTGCGCTGCAGGTGTCACGGCGCGTCGCGCGCCGCGACGTCGGTCAGGTGGTCGCGATCTTGATCTGGCGCGGCTGAGGCTTCGCCGCTTTCGGAATTTCGACTTCGAGAACACCGTGCGACATCTTGGCGGCGATCTTTTCGAGGTCGAACAAGGCCGGGTCGGAGAGGTTGAAGCGGCGGCGATAGTGTCTGGCGGAACGCCCGTTGCTGCTCTCCGCCGATCCCTCGAAGCTCAGCACGTCGTCGTGCAGCTCGACCGTAGCGCCGTTGAGGCCTACTCCGGGCATATCCGCATAGAGGCGGACGGCGGTTTCCGTTTCCGATATCTCGACTCGGGGCGTCACGTACTTGACCGACGTGGCCTCGGCCCCTCGCGTCAGCTCTTTCGTGCTCATGTTCTCTCCTCCTGATCTGGTGATGGTGGTCGCGCCTCAGCGCGCTTCGATGCGAATGTTGCGCGGCTTTGCCGCGGCGCTCTTCGGTATGCGCAGGGTCAGGATGCCGTTCTCGTGTTTGGCTTCGACCGCCGCGAGATCGTACTGCTCGGGAAGATGAAGCGACTTCGAGAATTTTCCGAAGCTGCGTTCGTTGCGGTGGACGCTGTGCTCGTCGTTCTTGGACCAGCGTTCGCCCTCGACGGTGAGAACGTGGCCGGTTACCGACACGTTCAGCTTGTCGGGCTCGACTCCGGGCACTTCGACCCGCAGCGACAGCCCATCGTCTTGCTCCTGCCAGTCGAACGCCGGGGTGAACGACGTCGAGCTACCCTCCGGTCTGCCGAACGGGAACGCCTCGTCGAAGAGGCGATCGAATTCTCGTCGGAAGTCCCAGAACCTGTCCAGCGGACTTGCCTCCGTCAAAGCGTAGAGCATGGTCGTTCCTCCTTTGCAGAACTCGTTGGCACTTGGCGTTTCGCTTGTGCCGCCGAAGCTAAGCACGATCGAAATGCCGTCAAGAGTTCTGGAGCAACGGACGAGAGCGCACGCCCGCGTCGGACCCGGAGTCGCCGCCCGGCGGTGCTTCGTCAGAGGGAGATTGGCTCGAAGCACTCGTTGCCGACGATGTCGGCGAGCGTCTCGCGCCGCGAGATCAGGTGCGCATCTCCGTCCTCGAGCCAGATCTGCGGGGCGCGACCCAGCGAGTTGTAATAGGAGCTCATCTGTACGCCGTAGGCGCCGGTGTCGTGAAAGACCAGCAGGTCCCCCGAAGCCAGGTGCGGCAACTGACGGGGTTCGAGGAACTCGCGGGCGTCGCGGGTGAAGACGTCGCCCGACTCGCAGAGGGGGCCTGCGACGATGAAGGACTCGGTAGGATCGGCGGTCGCTCGGCCGTGGACCGAAATATGATGATACGAGCCGTACATCGCAGGGCGCACCAGGTCGGTGAACCCCGCATCGACCATGGCGAATCGGTAGCCGGGGCCCTTTTCGTTCTCGCTGGTTTCCTTGACGTCGTGCACGCGGGCGACCAGGACGGCGCTCGGCGCGATGAAGAATCGGCCGGGTTCGATCTCGACGCGGATCGACCGGCCGGCGCGGCTGCTGAGCGACCTTTGCGCTTCGGACAACAGGGCGCCGAGCGGCGCGAGATCAACGCGAGGGGCGTCGGGACGATATGGATGGGGAATGCCGCCTCCAAAGTTGACGGCTTCGAGATCGGGGTAGTCGTCGAGCATGCCGGTGAAGAAGTCGACGAGCAGCCCCATGTTGCGATTGAACTCTTCGATCTGCGGCCCGCTGCCGATGTGCGCGTGCAGGAGGACGATGGGGAAGCCGGCGCTCGCCGCCGCGGCTCGGGTGCGCTCGACATCGCGATACCAGATCCCGTGCTTGGAGCTTGGGCCGCCGGTGTCGCATTCGCGAACATGCCCATGGCCGAAGCCCGGGTTGAGCCGCAGGCCGATCGGGCCGCGATAGCCGGCGTCGTGTAGCTCGGTGATCATGGCGGGCGACCCGATGTTGGGAAGCACGCCCGTCTCACCGACGACCGCGAGCGCGTTGTCCCGGAAGACATCCGCCGTATAGAGGATGACCGGAGGGCGATGGCCGAGGGCGAATCCGGCGGCGTTGGCGCGCAGAACTTCGTTGCCCGATACCGCGTCGATCCACAGACCGGCGGCCGACACTTCCTCGAGAATGCGTCGAGTCGAGCACGCTTTCATCGCGTAACGCGCTTGTAAGGTGCCACCGGGGGTGATTGCTTTGACGGCTTCGATTCTCGAGCGGAGTACGTCGGCGCTGTAGAGGAAGAATGGCGTGCCTACGCGACGGGCGATTGCTTCGAGATCGACGTTTTCCGTGAAATTGGTCGGCATTGGGCTTCCTTATGAATTTGAATCCTATCTCAGTAGGTTTGCGACGTTCCTTCGGTGAGCTCGGCTCGGGCGCTGGGGTAACAGCCGCAGACTCGCAGTACAAGAAGGTGGACTGCCGAGAAAGGCGCGGCGCGAAGTCCGGTTTCCACGAATGAACGTCTCCCGCATCGGTATCATCGGTCTCGGCAAGCACGGCCAGAGGTACGCGCGACACATCCGCGAGGACTTTCCGGGGCTGCGTCTCGCAGCGATCTCTCGCAGTGACCCGGAGCGGTTGGCGGCGGACGCCGAGGCGACAGGCGCTCAGGGCTTCGCGGACTTCCGCGAGTTGCTGGAATCGGGGACGTGCGACGCGATCATTGCGGTGGTCCCGCCGCATCTGAACCTCGAGATCGTCGCTGGATGCTGTGCCGCGGGCTTGCCGCTGTTGCTGGAGAAACCCGCGGCGCCGGACCTCGAGAGCGCTCGCCGGATGTACGAGTTGAGCCGCCGCGCCGAGGTGCCGATCATGGTCGCGCAGACTCTGCGCTACAGCAGCGTCGTACGTGCTCTGCGCGCCAACCTGCCGTCCGTCGGCCGCGTTACGTCGATCAGCCTGACGCAGCGCTTCGAGGCGAGCGTCTTGGATTGGCTGGATGATCCGGCTCGGTCAGGTGCGGGGATAGCTCTCCATACCGGCGTCCACTGCTTCGATCTGATTCGCCATCTGACTGGGAAGAGAGTGCTCCGCGTCGGTGCCCAGGTGGAAAGGATACAAACGAGTCGGACGGAGGATTCTTGTGCCGCGACGCTGGCTCTCGAGGATGGCATCCTCGCGACGGTCAGCCTGGCGCGCACGACGGGCGGCCGAACCGGGCATATCGAGTTGTCGGGCGACGAGGGAACGCTGGCCGGCGACCATGTTCTCAATCGCGCCCACCTGGTGCGCGGCCGCGAAGCGTTCGATCTGCCGGTCGGCGATGCGCTGCCGACAGTGCGCGAGATCATCGGCGACTTCGTCGAGTGCATTGATCGCGGGTTGCAGGTCTCCATCCCATTGAGCGACGGACTCGAAGCGGTTGCGGTCGCCGTCGCGTGTCTCGAAGCGGCGCGCAGCGGCCGCGTCGCCGAGGTGCCGCGCATCGGTTGAAAAGCTCGGCTATCTGAGGCGTGATGCCGGCGTCATGGGCGCGGGCCGCGGAACTTTGTACGTCGTGGCGACGCCGATCGGAAATCTCGAAGATGTCACTCGGCGGGCGCTGCGAGTCCTGGCCGAAGTCGATCTGATCGCGGCAGAGGATACTCGGCACAGTCGCAAGCTGCTCGATCACTTCGGGATCGGCACAGCGATGACCAGCTACCACGATCACTCGGAACGGGCGAAGGCGCCGATTCTGATCGAACGCCTGCTATCCGGCGCCGATGTCGCGCTGATCTCCGATGCCGGCACGCCCGGAATCGCGGATCCCGGCTATCGCCTGGTGAGGGCGGCGATCGAAGCCGGCGTTGCCGTGGTGCCGATTCCGGGTGCCTCTGCCCTCGTTGCGTGTCTGAGTGTTTCCGGATTGCCGACCGATCGCTTCTGCTTCGAGGGCTTCGTGCCCGCTCGCTCGGCGGCGCGTCGCTCTTTTTATGAAGGCTTGCGCGCGGAAACACGCACTGTTGTCTGCTACGAAGCGGGGAGGCGACTCGTCGATTCGTTGCGCGACCTGGAAGCGGTGTTGGGTAGTCGGGACGTCGTCGTGGGCCGTGAGGTCACCAAGATGTACGAGCAGTTTGACCGCGGACCGGTGGGAGAAGTCGCCGATCGGCTGGAGAGTGCGCCGGTGCGCGGCGAAGTCACTCTGCTCATTGCCGGGGCGAGTGAGGAGCCGCGCGTCGGTCGGGAAGCGGTCCGGCAGCGCATCTCGGAGCTGCGCGGGTCGGGCATCGGGATGAAGTCGATCGCTCGTCAGATCGCTGGAGAGACTGGCTGGAGCAGCCGCGAGGTGTACAATCTCGGCACGTCGGAAGAAGGGGACGAAACGTGACTCCGATTACTTTCCAGCGCAGCCGTTCGGACGCTCTCGTGGCTGCGCATGACCTTGGACACGGCGGCGGGCCGTCTGCTAGCTGTTCTCGTCGATGAGCCGCCCACACCCGATCAAGGCGAGACTGGGGGACAAGCCCGGCGAGCTCGTCGTCAGCATGCCGCCGGGCTGGGAGCTTCGACTGCGGCGCATCATCCGCGAGCTGACGAACGAGCCACTGCCGGATCCGCGGGAGAAGGGAATTTCCGAGCGACAGCGACAATCGCGATTGCGGTTGCGCCAGGAGCGGATGCGGCAGGCCGTTTGCCAGTACCTGGCAGACCTGCTGGCGGCGGATATCGTCGGCAAGGAGGTCGCACTGTCGACACGCGACCTCTATGGCCGGCGGACCGGATCGCTGCGCGAGCACGTCGCGTCGATCCTGCGCGAGGTGGCTGACGATACGACGGCAGGCCCGCGAGGGAGCGGCAGAGAGGCAGCCGGCAGAGGTGGGCCTTCAGTCGTCTCGCGACGCCGCTCGCTTGACGATGGCGCGTAGCTTGGCGCTGGCGGCCCGCGGGTTGCGCGCGTTTTCTTGGTCGCCCGGCGACAGGGGCTTTTTCGTGAGTACGGTGCCCTCGCCCTGCTGATGGCGCTCGCGAAAGAAGTGCTTGACCAGGCGATCCTCGAGTGAGTGGAAGGAGATCACTGCCATCCGGCCATTCGGGGCCAGGCAATTCCACGCGACCGGTAGCGCGTCGCGGACGGTGGCAAGCTCGTCGTTGACGGCGATGCGCAACCCTTGAAAGGTTCGCGCCGCATGACGCGCGGCGCGCCAGCGAACCTTGGCCGGCAGCGAGCGCTCGATCACCTCCATCAGGTCCGTCGTCGTTGCAATTGCAGAATGTTGGCGGCGGGCGGCGATCGTCCGGGCGATTCGCGACGCAAAGCGCTCTTCGCCGAGCTCGCGGAATGTTCTGACGAGCTCGTCCGTGGAGGCTTCGGCGATCCAGTCACTCGCCGGCGGTGTGTCGACGTCGGTAGAGTCGAAGCGCATGTCTAGAGGCTCGTTGCGTGCGAAGGCGAAGCCGCGACCACTGCGGTCGAGGTGATACGAGCTGAGCCCCAGATCGAAGAGAATTCCGTCTACCGGGAGGAACGAATGCCGTGCGGCGACCTCTTCCATGTGAACGAAGCTCGCATGGACGGGCACCAGGCGGCTTGTCTCGATGTACTGGGCGTGAGTGACGTGCATCCGTTCGATGAGCCCGGGATCGCGGTCGAAGGCGAGTATGCGACCGTCGGGCGCCGACGTCTCGAGAATCGCCCTGGTGTGGCCGCCACCGTTTGCGGTCGCGTCGATGTAGCGCCGTCCCGGGCGCACGTCGAGTAGGTTCAGGACTTCTTCGACGAGAATTGGCTCATGGATCGCGAGCGGCGGTGAGCCGTCGTCGATTCGCTCGCCGCCGCCGTCAGGGGCCATCGGCGCCGGCGACCGCTGTCGATGCGCCGCTCACCCCTCGTCGCGATGAACCGAGGCTGGTGAGAACGCAGGCAGACAGATAGCGATGTACTCGGCGCCTTCCGGATTCGGGGTGCTGTAGCAAACTCTTTCGCCGGGAAACGTCACCACTGCTTGGCCGGCGGCGACGTCGAGGTGGCCGCCGCTGTGCTCGACCCGCAACAACCCTTTCAGGACGACGGTGATCTCCTCGAACTCGGGAGTTTGCGCCGGTTCGAGCCAGCCAGCCGGCGAGCGCATGTGAGCGACGCTGACGTGCGACGCGCCCGAATTGACGCGACCGACGTACTCGTCGATCAGCTTCGGCTTGTTGCCGGCCGCCTCGATCCGGGTCGGCGATTCGATCAACTTTGGCATGCGGTCTCTTCGCATGCAGGCGCGGCCGGTCGCAAGGGAAGCACGCCGCGCGGACGGATTGCGGAGGGTCAGGCCGCGCTGCTGGTCCGCTGTCGCCGCTGGCGGATCTGGTGGCGTCCGCGCCCGGCCGACGTGCGGGGACGCACGAACCTCGCGCGCGCTCGGCGCAGGCGATTGATGGCGTCGCGCACGCCCTGCGGATCGAGGTCGAGCGCGTCGCAAATGCTGGCGAAGGAGAACGGCCCGACCCGATCGTCGCTGGCCATCCACTCGTCGGCTTCCTCGGCTTCGCGCGCCAGCGCCGCATTCCGCAGCGAAACTGCCCGAACACACAAAGCGACGGCATCTTCCAGAACGGCCGCCATCAGCCGTCGCTCGGGGTCGGCCCCATTTGGCCGCCGATCCCAAAACTGCACCGGCAGCACGGTGTCGGCAATCAGCAGTTCTGCTGCCGCGGTATTACTCAGCTCTGCCACGGTCGCCTCCTTGCGGGAGACAACACCAGTGCACCTTGGATAGTTCCTGAGCGGCGATCTTTTTTCAGTCGGACCGAGGCGCTGAGCCGATTGCTCGCAATTGGGACGGCATGAGGAACCATTGCAGCGTGCCGCGAACGCGGCCGGGTGCCCCGGAGATATCCAGGCATGCCGCGCCCGCCTTGCGAAATGGTAGAAACGCCGTCTCCGGGCGACCGCACATCAGCCAGGAGGCAAGGAGGCCGAGGTCGGGCTGGTGTCCGACGAACATCACTCGCGCGGGCTTGGGGGATTTGATCGCTTCGCGCATGATCTGCTCGTAGTCGACGCCGGGACACAGTGTCTCGGTCTCGCGCATCGGCACGCCGCCGAGCACCTCGGCTAGGATTCTTGCCGTTTCTTCGGCGCGGAAGAGGGGGCTGCTCAGGATGAGATCGGGAGCTACGCCGCTCCGTTGTAAGCCGAGAGCGGCCTGCCTCGTCTTCTCGACACCGATCGGGGTGAGATGGCGGTGCTCGTCCAAACCGCTGGACGAACGCTCCTCCGCGATGCCGTGCCGCACGATGTAGACGGTCTCCAGGTTCATGCTTTCTCCGAAAGATCGCCGCTCAAGCGATGGTCAAGCCATAAAGATCGCGCAAGGCGCGGGAGAACTTGGTCTCCGACGTGGCTGTGAGTGGCGCTTCGCGGCGCAGCAGGCGGGCGATCTCTGCGACGTCGGCGCGGGTGCCGCCCCCGATTCGCTCGACCTCCACCTCGTAGTACGCGGCGGGTTGCTTGGCGGACTGGGGCGACGAATGACGGACCACATCGAGCGCGAGCTCGGCGACGGGCTCGCTGTGCTGGTTCTTGACGAGCGCCGTCTGACGGTCGATTGCCGTCGTCACCAGCTCGACCAGCGGCTTCTCTTCGACGATGTCACTCAGGTGGTCCCGCAGCGGTCCGGAAGGCAGCGACGTCGGGATCTCCGGCATCGCGAGCTCGACGGTCAGCTCGCGGCGAGAGTGGACGTCCTTGTCGACGGCGCCGCCCCACTTCGCGGTCATCTCCCACCGCGGCGGGTCGGATAGTTGCTGGCGAACGCGCAACCCGATGCGCCGGCGCAGCAGCCGCCGGTCGTCGGTATCGAGATAGGTGGTACGCAAGCGGGTAGTTTCGCCGGGGTCGATGCTGAATCGGCCGACAGCTCGCAGGCGACTGATGATTCGCAGAGCGCGTTCGTCCTCGGCCAACAGCTTCGCTTCGATCTCGTCGATGGCGGCGGCAGACATGACCGTACTTACGCGGTTTGCGACTGTGTCTCCGGTTGGCTCGCGCGAACGGCGAAGCCAAACTCGTTGCCGAGCAGTTGGCGCAGCGGCTTGGAGCGTTGCTCGGCCTCCCAGATCTCGAGGGCGGCGTCATTTTCGCCGGCATCGAGCCAGAACGTCAGCTTGTCATTGGTGCGCGCGACCTCGACGCTGCGGACGACCCCGAAATGGCTGCGGTCGAGCGCATCGGCCACTCGGAGAAGCGCGCTCAGCGCGCGCACGGTAGCCTGCAGATCTGGCGAGATTGCCGAGTAGTCCTGATCGCCTTCCTTCGGCGGGCTCTTGCGATGATAGCGAGCGACCAGCGCGATCACGTCGATCTCGTAGGGTTCGAAGCCGAGCAGCTCGCCGTTGGTGATCAGGTAGTGCGAGTGGCGCTGGTGGTCCTTGTGCGAAATGTGATGGCCGATGTCGTGAAGCTGGGCGGCGCACTGCAGCCACTCGCGCGACGGGGAGTCGAGGCCGAGGGCGTCGTGGAGCTGATCCCAGAGCTGCAGCGCCAGTTTGGCGACCTGTGTGCCGTGTTGAGACGTCTCGCCGAGATGTCGAGCCAGGCGCATTACGCTGCGCATGCGAGGATTCACGTAGCGAGCCGTTTCCTCGATGCCTCTCTGGTGGCGACGTATGAAGTCCAGGAGGACGCCTTCACGGAGTGCCCAAGTGCAAGGGGCGACGGTCTTGGCGGAAAATGCCTTGAGGACGCGGTCGGCGACGCAGGCGCCCGCGACGATCAAATCGACGCGCTTGGCGTCGAGGCCCTTGATCTTCAAGCGCTCGTCTCGATTGCTGCGGGAGATCGCGCGCCGCAGGCGCGAGATCTCGCCGGCGTCGACGGTCAGGCTCTGTTGCTTGCCCTCGGTCGAGTTGGCTCCACGATTCGCGGCCATCGCGATCAAGTTGAGCATCGTGCCGGAAGTGCCGACGACCCGGTCGACCGAAGCCGGCAGGCGCTGTGCGGCGAGATCTTTCTTGACGACCGCGATCTCACGATCGATGGCGGTGACCATCTGATCCAGTTCGTGCTCGCGCGGCGGATCCTTGTGCAAGAAGCGATCGGTGAGCCGAGCCACGCCGAGTTTGAGGCTGTCGAGCCAGGTGGCGGCGCCATTCTCCACCAGGATCAGCTCGACGCTGCCGCCGCCGATGTCGACGATCAGGGTCGGCGACGCGGCCCTCAGGTCCATCGCGTGACGGACGCCAACAAAGATCAGCCGCGCCTCTTCGAGCCCTTGGATGACTTTTACACGCCAGCCGACGTCGCGTTTTACTCTGCGGATGAAGTCGCCGCCGTTGGCAGCTTCGCGAATCGCACTGGTTGCTACTGCCTGAACGCGTGTCACCTCATGGCGATCAGCCAGCGTTCGAAACTTCGCCAGCGTCTCGACACCCCGATCCATGGCTTCCGCCGAAAGGACGCCTTCGTTGTGGGTCCGCCCACCGAGCCCCACCATATCTTTCGCGCGATCGAGAACGCGAAAACGGCCGTCCGCATCCACCTCGGCGACCACCATGTGGATGGAGTTACTTCCGATATCGACGGCGGCGACGCGCATATTCTCAGCAACCGTCTCCTCGCCGCCGCACGCCGCCCGGCACCGCAATCCACATGAGGCCTACATAGCACCCACCGTCGGTGAAGCAAAAACGGGGAAGCGCACAAAGGCGCTTCCCCGTTTCAATCGCGGTGTGCGGGATCGAGAACTACGGCGCCGACGTCACGCAAGTGCAGCCCTCGATGGGGCCGCCTTGACCGCTGCAGCCCTCGACGATGCAACCGAACTCGGTTGCCGGATCGGGAAGCGGCTGTCCCGAGCATGCGTCGAAGTTGATGGTGAACATAGGCTGATCTGTGTCGATGGGTCCATCCGTCCGCACGGTGACGGCGCGCAAGGCGTAATTGAAATCGGTAGCGTTGCGGATGAAGGGAAGCGGCGGCGGCCAGGTCACGCGAGCGATGGTGGATGTACCTTTCGCGGCTGGCAGGCTGGCAAGGTCGCTCTTGTAGCCGACCAAGATGGTGGCGGCGGTGGGCTGCGTGGCCACCGCTGGGATCAGGTCGACGCGGACGCTCACGGAGCCGAGCACGGTGCACGGAAGCACCTGTGCGTCGGCCGGGCATTCGGAGCCATCGAGATCGCCGAGCAGGCCGACGTCGGAATCGTCGTAGAACTCGCCGCTTTCGAGGAAGCCGTTACCGCAGTTCTCGATGCCAGGCGTCTGGGTCGCAGTTGGCGTGGCAGTTGGTCCACCGGGTGTTGAGGTAGGGAGTTGTGTAGAGGTGACAGTGGGCGTCACGGCTTGCGTCATGGTCGGGGTGGGCGACGGCGGGAATACGATTGCGGTGTCGGCGCCGTCTTTGAACCTGTCCGAGTCATTCTTTTTGGCCGGGCCGCTGAATCGCGCCTCCCAGCAAGCGCCGGTATCGTTCTTGATCTGAGCGATGACCTGCTGGTCTTGATCGAGTGGGAGAGAGGGGAGATCGAGGTTGGAACCTTTGCCCTTCAGAATGATCTTCGCGGTTCCGTCGCCTCCTGATTTGAGGGTGATGACCTTGATCCCGTCCTGAAGAAGGAGGCTGTCCTTGTAGCGAAAGCCCTTACTCGTGGCCTTCCAGCACGGCTTGCCGCCGCACGATCCGGCGGGCGGGATCTCGGCGCGTGCGACGAGCGACGATTGGCCTGCGGTCTGATCGTAAATGCAGAACGAGTAATCGGTGTCGGCGGTTGGGTTTCCGAAGGCGGAGATGTCTGTCTGCTCCCCTTTGATCCATTTGAAGAGCAGCCCGTCGCTCGCGCCTCCCTTGTCTTTGATGAGGAGGAGCGATTTACCGGCTTGAACGGACTGGCGGCAGCCGACGAGAGGTTGTGGTCCGCAATTTGGGTCCGGAGTGGGCGTGGGAGTGGCCGTGCTCGACGGCGTTGCCGTCGGAGTGACTGTCGGCGTGTTGGTCGGCGTGTTGGTCGGCGGAATGAAGATGTCGAGCACCAGCCTCGGCGCCTGCGTAGTCGTCCCCTCGCGCGAGGTGAAGTCGACGAGCCCGTTGAGGTTTTCATCGCGTTTCTTGACGAGCCATCCCTGGTTCGGCGTGCCGCCCAGGAAAGCGACTACATCTGAGGTGACGTCGAGATCGATCGCGCCTACCAACTCGTTCGTTTGCAGGTAGGACGCGGTCGGGGTGCTGGCATAGGAGCCGCCGTCCCATTGAACCGGGCAGTCGACCGCCCCGTTCGTCGTATCGGTGTCGTTTGGGCAGTTGTAGGTCGCGCCGGCTTCGGTCCAAGCGGTGCTCAACCGATGGACGTCGACCGGCCTACCGGTAGACCAACTGGTGTTGTTCGATTCAATGAACAGTCCGAGGGTGGCCGACTGGAGGACGCCTCCGCCGACCGCAGCGGCGATGGCGTTCTGGTCGAACCGAACCAGGGAGCGGTGGTTCCCCGTACTTCGCAGGCGCAGAAACGCGTCGCTGCCGAAGTTCTGGTTACCGGTGCGAATATAGGTGTCTGCGTTTGGCGCCAGCGAGACGATCATCGCCCCGCTCGGTGAGGCGGTGAGGATCAGGGCGGCGAGCGCCAGGAATCGAGTGGCCGTCATCGGAATGTCCCTCCGTAATTTCCGCTCGACAGTAGAGAAGGCGGGTGAAGGCGACGTTGCGGCGGTATGAAGCGTCGTATGAGCGGCAGCTTTCGCGATTTGTTCAAGGATGCGTCACCTCCTTGCAACACGGCCCGCCTAGAGTGCGCGTCGCGTCCGATGGCTCGGAGACCCCCTAAACCTTCAAGCCGTCGTGTCGTAGGGAGGGAGGTGCCGTCCGGCACCTCCCTCCCTCTCAGCGTAACTTCACGCCACCGTCATTGTCTCGTAATATTGCCCCGGTACCGTGCGGGGCGATAAGAGTGCCGTGGGGGTCTCCAGTTGGTTGAGAAGAGATGTCTTCTCGGGCCGAGTTGCATCTTGATTCGCGCAACTGCGGAGTCGTCCTCGGGACGGGCGGGCGCATGCCGTGCGGTCGGCGCTGCCCGGTTGAGTGGTCTTTAGGGAGGTAGTGATGAAGCGAGTTTGGATTGCTTGGACGGCCCTCGTCTCTTTGAGCGGTATCGCTGGGGCAAGTCCCATCCAGGTGGACGAAGCCGTTGCGCCCTATGCGAAGGTTGGCGGAGTCGCGGGCAACCTGAACAGCATCGGGTCGGACACTCTGAATAACCTGATGACCCTATGGGCGGAGGGTTTTCAGAAGAACTATCCAAACGTTCGCACCCAAATCGAAGGGAAGGGCTCCTCGACGGCCCCGCCCGCATTGATCGCCGCGACGGCGCAGATCGGGCCGATGAGCCGCGAGATGAAGCCGACCGAAGTAGACGAGTTCGAGAAGAAGTTCGGGTACGAGCCGACGCAGGTGCGGGTGGCGGTCGATGCACTCGCGGTGTACGTCAACAAGGACAATCCGATCGAAAAGCTGACGCTGCCGCAGGTGGACGCCATCTTCTCCAAGACGCGGCACTGCGGCGCTGCCGCCGCTATCGACACTTGGGGCGCCGCAGGTGTGTCGGGTGAATGGGCGGCGAAGCCGATCAGCCTGTACGGGCGCAATTCCGCTTCCGGGACGTACGGGTTTTTCAAAGAAAACGCGCTCTGCAAGGGAGACTTTCGCGACACCGTCAAGGAACAGCCCGGGTCTGCGTCCGTGGTGCAGGGCGTAACCGAAGACGTCCAAGGCATCGGTTACAGCGGCATCGGCTACAAGACCTCGGGCGTCAAGGCATTGTCGATCGCCAATAAAGAGGGAGACGAGTACGTCAACACAGATCCGGAGCTGGTTCTGGCCGGTCGTTACCCGCTGGCGCGTTTCCTCTACGTCTATGTCAATCGCCACCCGGATAGGCCGATGGATCCACTCGTCCGCGAGTTCTTGAAGTTCATCGTGAGCCGCGAGGGGCAGCAGATCGTCGTGAAGGATGGCTACCTCCCGCTTTCCGCGAAGATCGTCGGTCAAGAGTTGGAGAAGCTGAAGTAGTCGAGGCAGTTTGCCGATTGCCATGAGGATGCGAGGCGACGCGACTACTCCGGAGGGCGACCCCGGCGCTCTTGCGGCGGTCGGGGCCGTTTCCATCCCCGACCGGCGTGCCTTGGCCGACCGCATCGCGGCGATCGTCGTCCGCGCCGGCGGCGTAGGCATTATTGCCAGCATCCTGGCGATTCTGGTGTTCATCGTCGCCGAGGTGTGGCCGCTGTTGGGCGGCGCCCGGGTGGTGGTGGATGCGAAGCTGAGTGTCGATCCACCGGCGCAGGCACTGCTGGTCGACCCATATCGATCCATCGTCGTGTCGGTCGACGGCGACGGCCACGTTCGCGCTCGCAGCCTGGAGTCCGGCAGCGTCGTCGACGAGCGCAAGGTGATCGACGTGTCGATGTCTTCGTTGGTGGCCGGCCTCGCGGACCCCGAGGGGAGGTTTCTCGCGCTGCTCGACGGCTCGGGCTCGATCGCGGTCGTCCCCATCGCCTGGCAGGTGAGTTTCGATCAGGGGCAGCGAAAGATCGCCGTCGAGATCGGCGATCCGTCGTCGTATCAGTTGCCCGAAGATCGACTGGTCATGCCGTTCGTCGCGCGGACGACCGAGGATGGCTCGGAAGTGCTGGCCGCGCACACGGCAACCGGGCAGATCGCGCTTTTCCGCCGTTCGCGCGAGGTGAACGACTTCACGGGCGAAACGAAAGAGTCGGAGTCGCGTTCGTTCGCAGCGGCGCCGGCCAACCTGCAGCACCTGGTGCTCGACGACGAGCAGGAGAGTCTGTTCGGATCGGCGGCCGGCGGGCGGATCTATCGATGGGATGCACGACCGAGCCTGGCGCCGCCGATCGAGGTCGCACAGGTCGACGGCGACATCACGGCGTTGACCCTGCTGCTCGGAGGCCGAGCGCTCGTCGTCGGTCTCGAGAGCGGCGGTCTGCAAGTCTGGTTTCCGACCGTCGCGGCGGAGGGACACGAATCGCTCTCGTTGATTCGCAAGTTTCCGCCCCACGCCTCGGCAATCCGACACCTCACGTCGTCGCGCCGCGACAAAGGCTTCGTCGCCGTCGACGCCGCCGACAACGTAGGTCTGTACTATTCGACTTCTGAGCGTGTGTTGTGGCGCGGGCCTGCCCAGGTGGAGGCGGTGCGGGCGGTCGTGATGAGTCCAAAGGGCGATGGCATCGCGATGAGCGGATCGCAGTCGATCTCGGTTCTGGAGGTGGACAATCCCCACCCCGACGTCAGCCTGTGGTCGCTGTTCGCACCCGTCTGGTACGAGGGGTATTCGCAACCCGAGTATGTTTGGCAATCGACGGGCGGCACCGACGACTTCGAGCCAAAGTACAGTCTCACGCCGCTGTTGATCGGGACGCTCAAGGGGACTTTCTACTCGCTGCTCATCGCCATCCCGCTGGGCGTCCTCGGCGCGATGTACGTCTCCCAGTTCATGCATCCGCGCTTGCGCAACGTGATCAAGCCGACGGTTGAGCTCATGGCCGCACTTCCCAGCGTGGTCCTCGGTTTCCTTGCCGGCCTGTGGCTCGCGCCCCGCATCGAAGAGGTGTTCTCGGCGCTCCTCCTCATGATCGTCGCCTTCCCAGTCGTCATCATCGTCTCCGGCAGCCTCTGGGAGCGCCTGCCGGTGCGATGGCGCAACCGGATGCCGGTGGGCTCTGAGGCGCTGGTGTTCGCGGTGACGCTAGCGCTGGCAGGCGCGGGCTGCCTCGCGTTGAACGACGCTTTCGAGGCAGCCGTGTTTGGCGGCAGTTTCCAGACCTGGCTGCGCAGCGTCGTCGGACTTCAATACGATCAGCGCAACGCGATCGTGGTCGGCCTCGCGATGGGCTTTGCGGTGATTCCGATCATATTCGCAATCTCCGAAGACGCCTTCTCGAATGTTCCGCGCACTCTGGTGTCGGGTTCGCTCGCCTTGGGCGCAAACCGATGGCAGACGGTGTCGCGCATCGTACTGCCCACGGCGAGCCCCGGTATCTTCTCGGCGATCATGGTCGGCTTCGGACGCGCCGTCGGTGAGACGATGATCGTGCTGATGGCCACCGGCAATACGCCGATCCGTGATTGGAGCCCGTTCAATGGCTTTCGCACGCTGTCGGCCAACATCGCGGTCGAGATTCCAGAAGCGCCGCAGTTCGGCACCTTGTATCGAGTGCTGTTCCTGGCGGCCTTGTTGTTGTTCGCAGTGACGTTCGCCCTAAACACCCTGGCGGAGCTCGTCCGGCAGCGGCTTCGCGCGCGCTACGCCCGGCTGTGATGACGATGCTGGGAATGACCTCCCGTCGGCGCAGCACCGAGCGACTGGGCCAGGTCTTCACCTGGATGTGTGCGGGTGCCCTGGCGCTCAATCTCCTGCTGGCGGTTGGCCTGCTGATTCTGATCGGCATGCACGGGCTGGCGTATTTCTGGCAGGCAAGCGTAACGGAGATCGAGCTCAAGGACGGCACCCGGTTGATTGGCGAGGTGCACGGAATCGAAGCCGTCCCGACGGCGGACGCAGCCTGGGAAGGCGAGCAGCGCATGCGGCTCAAGATCGGCAATCGCGATCTCTACGGTCTCGATTTTCGCTGGCTGCGCGAATCGGAGATCGAGACGGTCACGACTCCGGACGAAGTCGTCCTTCTCGAGCGCTTGGAGTGGGGGAACTTCTACGGGCGCATGGTCGAGCTGCGCCAGGCGGGCTCTCCGGTCGCAGCCGGTAGTGAGGCGGTCTTGGCAGCGTTGCCGGACTTGCACCAGCGCCAGATGGCATTGCGGGAGAGCATCGAGAGTCTCGAACACGGGGAGATGGGCGAGGTCAACTACGAGCTGGAGAAGCTTCGCCTGGAAGAGCGAGCCGTGCGTATGCGCGGCGACGACGCGCGAGCTTCCGCCGACTTGGCGCGCATGGAGCGGACGCAGGCGCAGCTCGACGAGCGTTATCGGGAGCTGGCGGCCGAGTTGACGGCCATGCGAGACCGACTGCATGACGTCGTGCTCGTCATGCGCGATGCCGGCGGGCAGACGAAGGAGATCGCCGTCGGAGAGATCGTGCGAGTAGTGCAGCCCAATTCGATGGGCACACTCGCCTCGGTGCGGCTCTATCTCGGACGGATCGTCGAGTTCGTGAGCGGCGCGCCGCGCGAGTCCAACACCGAAGGAGGCATCTTCCCGGCGATCTTCGGCACGGTGATGATGGTCTTTTTGATGTCGTTCGCCGTCGTGCCCTTTGGTGTGCTCGCCGCGCTCTATCTGCGAGAGTACGCGAAGGACGGGCCGATGGTGCGTGCGGTCCGTATCGCCGTCAACAATCTCGCTGGCGTTCCTTCGATCGTCTTCGGCGTCTTCGGGCTCGGCTTCTTCGTCTATCTCATCGGCGGCACGATCGACCAGCTATTCTATGCGGAAGCCCTGCCGACTCCGACGTTCGGAACAGGCGGGATCCTCTGGGCCAGTCTCACCCTGGCGCTCTTGACGGTGCCGGTGGTCATTGTCGCGGCGGAGGAGGGGCTCGCCGCGGTTCCACGCGTGGTCCGGGAGGGGTCACTCGCGTTGGGGGCCACCAAGTTCGAAACCATCTGGCGCGTCGTACTGCCGGCGGCGTCGCCGGGTATCCTGACGGGGATGATCCTTGCGATGGCCCGCGCAGCCGGAGAGGTGGCGCCGCTGATGATCGTCGGCATGGTGAAACTGGCGCCGTCACTGCCGGTCGACGGATACTTTCCGTACGTCCACCTCGAGCGGAAGTTCATGCACCTGGGCTTCCACATCTACGACGTGGGGTTCCAGAGTCCCAACGTCGAAGCCAGCCAGCCGCTCGTATTTGCAACGGCGCTCCTCCTCGTCGGCGTCGTGATCGGCATGAACTTCGTGGCGATCGTCGTGCGCAACCGGGTGCGGCGGTCGTACGCAACCAGCGCGGTTTAACTACCGGGAGAAAAAGAGATATGCTTCCGCGCAGTATGGCTCTCAAGTCGACGGCTCTGCGACAAGCGTCCGATCTCGACCTCGAGCACGAGGCATCGCGATCCAGCGTCGCGCCGTCGGCACCGCGGAGCGGTAGCGGGAAATCTCCCAACGCTCGGGTTTTCGTGACCGAGCGACTGTCACTGTGGTACGGGACATCGCGTGCGCTGAACGACGTATCGCTCGAGATCGCCGAGAAGCGAGTTACGGCGTTCATCGGCCCTTCCGGCTGCGGCAAGTCGACCCTGCTGCGGTGCTTCAACCGCCTGAACGATCTGGTGGACGGCGTGCGGGTCGAAGGCGATGTCCTGTTCGAAGGGCAGAGTATCTACGCCCCCGACCTCGACGTGAACAGCCTGCGCAAGCGGGTGGGCATGGTCTTCCAGAAATCCAATCCGTTTCCGAAGTCGATCTACGAGAACGTCGCCTACGGATGCCGGATCCACGGCATCAAGAAGAAGGCTCTGCTCGACGAGATCATCGAGCAGAGCCTGCGCGGCGCCGCCCTCTGGGGCGAGGTGAAGGATCGACTTCAGGAGAGTGCTCTCGGTCTCTCCGGTGGGCAGCAGCAAAGGCTGTGTATCGCCAGAGCGATCGCCATCGAGCCGGACGTCCTGCTCCTCGACGAGCCGTGCTCGGCGCTGGACCCGGTCGCGACGGCCAAGATCGAAGACCTGATCCACCAACTGAAAGAGCGCTATACGATCGTCATCGTCACGCATAATATGCAGCAGGCAGCGAGAGTCTCGGATCAGACGGCATTCATGTACATCGGCGAGCTGGTCGAAACCGGACCGACGCAGGAGATCTTCACGAATCCCAAGAAGCGGCAGACCGAAGACTACATCACGGGCAGATTCGGCTGAGGGGCGGGGCGGACGGAGGTAGTTGCTCATGCAGGCGAAACCACACATCGATCGTCACTACGAAGACGAGCTTCGCGAGCTGCGCCGGCGCGTGCTGGAGATGGGTGGGTTCGTCGAGAAGCAGATCGACGACGCCATGCGGGCCCTGATGGATCGCAATGCAGTGGAGGCGGAGCGGATCATCGAGCGCGACCACGTCGTCAACCGCATGGACGTCGAGATCGACGAGATGTGCTTGCGCTTGCTGGCGCTGCACCAACCGGCGGCGCGCGACCTGCGCCTGATCACCACGGCTCTGAAGATCAATGCCGACCTGGAACGGGCGGGGGACATGGCGCGCAACATCTGCGAGCGCGCGATGGAGCTCAGCCTCGAGCCGCAACTGAAGCCTTACATCGACCTGCCGCGCATGGCACGCATGACGCAGGAGATGCTGCAGGATAGCCTCAATTCGTTCGTGCGCGAGGACGTCGACCTGGCGCTGCGAGTTTGTCGAGCCGATGCCGCGGTCGATGCTCTCATGGAGCAGATCTTCCGAGAGCTGATCTCCTACATGGCGGAAGATTCCACCACGATCACTCG